>JBFMAX010000003.1:0-300000 GCA_040755395.1 Nitrospirota bacterium | reverse complement strand
TGGTCGAACGGTGTCTGGGCCGGCGAGCAGACCTTGTCATTGATCAGGCCCCCCGCCCTGCCGCCGCAGCCGGCCATTTCCGATCAGCCGGTGACGCCGTCTTCGCCGACGGCCGGAGGCACCGGGGGCCATAGCTTGATTCACCGGCCGCCCGTCGCCCAGATTCCGAGTCCACGGCCGGCCGAGCCAACGACAACAGCGCCCCACCCGCCTCACCGGCTCACGCAGCAGCCTCCGGCACTGCCGGCTCCGAAATCGCCGAACCCCGCGCGCTCCCCTCAGCCGCTCAACCGGAAATTGACGACACGGCCGCTCTCGAGCGTTCCCTTCTCAGACCCAAGCCCCGCCGTCTCCCTCCCTCCTACATCGTCGCCTCCGGCTACCGGCACGAGGCCCCTTACAGAAGCGTCGATCGGGACCGCATCAACCGGCGCGCCGCTCAGAGCAGCGTCCGCGTCTGTTCAAGCGATTTCTCCGCCGATCTCTCCCCTTCCGGCATCGGCTCACTTGTCCTCCATGAATCCTGGCCCACCCGTTGCGCAACCGGTCGCCGCCGCAGGGGTGGGATCAACAGCCGGAAGTCCCCGTTCCGCCAGAAACCTGCTGCAACATCCCCAAATCACTGCGATCCTGCAACCGCCCGCTCCTTCCCTTCCGGACGTTCCGCCTTCGCCTCAGCCGCAGCAACCTCCTTCCGTGTCCCCGCCGCCGCCTCCGGCATCGCCTCCGCCGGCAGCTGTGACCGGATCTGCCGTATTGACGTGGAACCCGAACACGGAAAGCGATCTGGCGGGGTATAAGGTGTACGTGGGGACCAGACCCGGCCAGTATGACGTTTCCGGCTCACCTTATGTGCTCGGCAAAACTGCAGCCTACACAGTCGCGAACCTCCCCGCGGGCCAGACCTACTACTTTGCCGTCTCGGCTTATGACAGCGCCGGGAACGAAAGCGCCCTGTCCAACGAGGTCAGCAAAAGCCTCTACTGATCGGAAGAGATTAGGGCGTACCGGACTTGGCGCAGCGAAAGCCTGTAAAGCTGTTGCGCGTGGTCGGAGGGAGTTTGAACCGGCCATAAGTCAGAAGATACTTCGGCAGATCGGACCATGAGCCGCCGCGCAGGACCTTGAATTGTCCCTGTTCCGGTCCCTGCGGGTTGCGTTCGGGGCTCACTTCGTAATAGTGAGCACCATACCAGTCGTGCACCCATTCCCAGACGTTGCCCGCCACCTCATAGAGGCCGTAAGGGCTTGCGCCCTGCTTGTAGTGTCCGACCGGCATGAGGACCTGGCTGTAGCTGAACCGCGCGCCCAGCGCGAAGTTGGCCAAGGACGCCGTCGGTGTCTGGTTGCCCCAGGGATACAGCCGTTCGTCCGTCCCGCGCGCCGCCTTCTCCCATTCCGCTTCCGTCGGCAACCGCTTGCCCGCCCAGCGGCAATAGGCCTCGGCATCTTCCCAATCCACGCCGATCACCGGACGGTCTCCGTGCACGGATAGGTCCACGGTCTCCCATTGCCACGGCGGCGGGCGTTTGGTCGCAGCCAGAAACCGCGCGTACCGGGCCGTGCTGACTTCGTACACATCCATCGAGTAGGCGTCCAGCCAGACCTGATGTCGGGGTCGTTCGTCCTCCAGGGCTTCGGTTCCGTCGCGGCCCATCCAGAACGGCCCCTCGGGGATCGACACCATGGGCGTCTCTTCAGCAGCCGGCGCTGCGGCGTCTTTTTTCAGCTTGCGGAGCCGGTCGAGCTGGGCGTCGCCTGACCCCGCCCAGAACATCGCGATCAGCAGAACAAGAAGCGAAACGACCAGAACATCCCGCCTCGCGTTCATTCTTCGACCATCCGCGCGCATCGTTCATTCATCCATTCATCATTTCATCATTCCTACAATTCATAATTCCAAATTCATCATTCACAATTGTTAGATCCTCCCTCCCACCACCCAGTGGCGGTCGTCGATCACCTCGACCAGCAGGCGGGTCAAGTTCAATTCGGCCAATTGCGCGGCGACCTCGTCCTCGGTGAAGGCCGCGAGCAGCGAGTTATAAAAGTCCCGGCGCAGGATCGCCGGCTCGCTCGCCGCGTACCGATCCACGATGGCTTGAGCCGCCTCTGGCGACTCCGGTCTGAACAAATCCATCACCAAGACGCAGCCGCCCGGTTTGACCAGTTGCGTGAGCTTGTGCCAGAACTGCAGCGGATTCGGGAGGTGGTGCAGCAGACTGTTCGAGACGGCGGCCTCGGCCGGCTCCGGCAGCGTCACCTGTTGAAAGCGTTTGCACCGCAGCGTGATGCGATCCGCCAGGCCAGCCGCCTGCACAGCCTCCCGGGCCAAACGGATCATGGGCTCCGACGCATCCACACCGGTCATGCGACACTCGGGTAAGGCGCGGGCCAAGCGGATCGGAATATCGGCCGGCCCGCATCCCAGATCCAGCACGTGGCCCTTGGTCAGATCGGGGAAATACTCCCGGAACAGATCGACGAACGTCTGATTCTCCTTCTCGAAATTTGCCCGCGCATAGGCCGCCGCCTGCTCGGGATCGTCCATGATTTCGGGTTCGAGAATCCGATTCATCGGCGTCGTTTGTATCTCGTGTCTCGTCGTCCGCATCTCATCTGCGAGATACGCTTCACGGGGGACGCTTCACCCTTCACCGTTCAACGCTGACCGGATCACCCTGCTTGACCGTTCCTTCGACCAGCACTCTCGCATACAACCGGCTCCAGCCCGGATGACGTTTGTGCGAGATCCGTTTGTAGTCGCCGTTTAAAAACCAGCGGGCGTTGTGTTCGCAGGGCGCCGTATAGCCGGTGATCTCCAGCCTCACCCGGTCACCGACCTTCAGCCGGTCGCCCGGCTTCAGTTGAGCCCAGTCCAAGCCGGCCACCGTGAGATTTTCGCCGGCCGAGCCTGGCGCGATCGCATGACCTTCCGCGCGCAGCGCCTCGATCATTTCCAGCGAATAAAGGCAGACCGCCCGCTCCGGCCCTCCGTGAATCTTCACGCTCCGCTGCCGGTCGCCGCTCACTCCGCAGACGGTGATGTGCGCCTCCGGCACCGGATGTTTCGGCACCCCGCCGTCGGAGACGTTGATCTGATGGATATGCGGAACAACCGGCCTCGCCGAGCGGTTCATTCAGGGACCTCCCTCGCACGAGTCCGGCGCCAGTAGCTCCAACGCCAGCCAACCGTCCCGCTCGCGCAGGTTTCCGATGTACGCACCCGCGGCGGCGAACGCGCGGGCGATCTCTGCCTGTTGGCCGTCCAGGATACCCGAGAGCAACGCCTTGGCCTTGCGACGCAGGTACGGGCCGAACGCCGGCGCCGAGCCGATCAGCGTATTGCGGTCGAGGTTCGCCAGGATCCAATCATACGGAGGCTGCTGCCGAGGATCGAGATCTTCCAGCCCGGCCGTCCGCAGCTCCAACTCCGAACCGAAGCCGTTCACGACCGCATATTCCCGCGCGCAGTCCACGGCGACCGGGTCGGTGTCTATCGCCAGCGCGCGCCGGGCGCCGAGCCGGAGGGCGATCATCGCCAGGATGCCGCTTCCCGTCCCCACGTCCAACACGGACTCGCCGCCGCGGATCACCTCTTCCAGCCATTCGATCAACAGTTGCGTGGTGGCATGGTGTCCCGTGCCGAAGGCCTGCTTCGGATCGATGACCAGCTCCACGTCGCCGGATCGGAGATCTGCTCGCCGCCAGCTCGGCCGGATCACGACGCGCCGGCCGATGCGGATGGGCTGCACCGACTGCGCCCACACCTGGTTCCAATCCCGATCAGGCAACCGATCGATCGTGATGCGCCCTTCCGGTTCCCGCTCGCCGAGTTCCTTCAACACCGTCCGCAGGTCCTGCAGCACATCGGGATTCCACCGCTCGACCGGCCAGTAGAGATGAATCAGGTCGGGCTCCTGCCACGCGCCCTGCACGGCCGGGTCGGAGAGCAACGCGACCAATTCTCCCGAATCGACCGAGGACCGGATCCGCACTTCGATCCATTCGCTCGTCATCTGGCTCACTACACGGCTATAGGCGAAGGGCTCTAGGAAGGCTTTGGTTGCGGTTTCTATAGCTCATCGCCTCGCGCTATCGCCTGCGTTCGATATTGACCTGATCGCAGGTAACCAGTATCGTCGCCGGCATGATGTTCCCGGAGGATCGGCCGCGGATCGGACCGAATCGCGAACGCGCGCTGCACCGGCTGTTGGGCAGGCTCGACCGTCTGCACCAACGAGGCGCGGGTGCCGGCACGCTCGTGACCCGGTGGCGACTGGCGATCTTCGTGGCCGGGGCGCTCTGCACGCTCCTTCCCTACAAACTCGGCTGGTACCATGTCGGCAACGCATCGCTGGCGTTGTTCGTCGCCGTGTTCGCAGCGGTGGCGCGCTATCATAACAGGCTCGAAGACCGCTTGCATCGCCTGCGGTTGTGGCGCGAGATCAAGCGGACTCATCTGGCTCGCGTGACTCTCAATTGGGACGAGATCCCGGCCAAGCCGGCGCCGCCGGCCGATCAGCACCCCTACGCCATCGACTTGGATCTCGTCGGTCCCCATTCACTTCAGCATCTGCTCGATACCACGGTGTCGTCGAACGGCCGGGAACGACTGTCGACCTGGTTGCTCTCCCAACCGTTCGATCCCGCCGGCTGGAGCAATCGACAGGCGCTGGTCAGGGAACTCGTTTCACTGCCGCTGCTCCGGGACCGGCTGGTTCTCGAAGCCAAGCTGGTCGGCGACGACGAGGAGATCAACGGCCGGCGGCTTCACGCCGTCCTGCACTTACCCGTTCACTACCCCGGTCTTGCGCCTCTGCTGGGCATCCAGACCGGGCTGATGGCGACCACGCTGCTGCTGGCGTCGGGGTCCCTCCTGCATTGGCTGCCGAATTATTGGATGCTGTCGTTCGGCGCCTATGCGCTGGTGCACATGCTGTTTGCCGGACGCAGCGAAGAAATCTTCGAGAAAGCCGTCGGCATCCATTTCCAGTTGGAGAAACTGGGGGCCGTCTTCGCCTGCCTCGAGCGCCGCGCCTATCGCGCCGCGCCAGCGCTGGGCCGGCTGTGCGCGCCGCTCGTGCGCGGGGATCTGAGGCCTTCCGATGCGATCCGGCGGGCCGCCGCGATCATGCACAAGCTCAGCGTTCGCGCCAACCCGTTGATCCATCTGGCCGTCAACGCCGTCGGCCCCTGGGATTTGTTCTATACGCGGAAACTCCGGCGCTTGCAGCGCCTTATGCTGTCCCGCCTGCCCCTCTGGTTCGAGACGCTGGCGGAATTGGAGGCTGCTTCCGCCCTCGCCACCTTCGCGTATCTGCACCCGGAGTATCAATGGCCGGTTCCGGCGTCATCGACCGAAGCGGGGGAGCACAACGGCTATCCGGCGACGTTGGTCGCCCGTCGACTCGGCCACCCCTTGATCCGGCCGGACCGGCGGATCGCGAACGATCTGGATTTGCGAGGGGCCGGGCGGATCGTCCTGATCACCGGTTCCAACATGTCCGGCAAGAGCACGTTCTTGCGGACCGTCGGGGTCAATGTGTGTTTAGCGCAGGCCGGCGCTCCCGTCTGCGCCGACCGGTTGGAGTGGAGTTGGGTGCGGCTGGCCTGCTGCATCCGCGTGGACGATTCGCTGGAAGCGGGGCTTTCGTTCTTTTACGCGGAGGTGAAGCGACTCAAAACGATCCTCGACGCGGCGCGCGATCGGTCGGCGCCGCCGGTGCTCTTTCTGATCGATGAAATTTTTAAAGGCACCAACAACCGGGAGCGATTGATCGGCAGCCGTGCCTACATCGCCGCGCTTGCGCAAGGCAACGGCTTCGGGTTGGTGACCACGCACGATTTGGAGTTAACCGAGCTGGAACGGGAGGTCCCCCGCCTGACCAATGCGCATTTTCAGGAAACGGTGGCGGCCGGCGCGTTGCAGTTCGACTACACGTTGCGCGAAGGCCCCTGCCCCACGACGAACGCGCTGCGGATCATGGCGCTGGAAGGGTTGCCGGTAGCGGACAAGACGGACGGAGAATCGGCTCATGGACACGAATGAGGGAGCCCGGGAGAGCGCTGATCCCCGGGCGGCTCCTTCGGCCGCACTTTCCCGGACGGCCAAGACGTTCGTTCGGTCGGCGCTGTCCCTGATTCCGCTGCACGCCGGTTTGGGCTCCGGCGTCTTGCTCCTCGCCGCCATCGTCGCAACTCGCAGCGTCCATGGGGCTAGCGCGTGGGCGACCATCGGCGGTTGGACGTTGACGTCCCTTTTCGTCGTCGCGGGGCTTGTGGGCGGCGCGCTCTCAGGGTTTCTGACCGCTCTTGTTCGGGGCTTGTCCGTATTCGAGCAGGAATGTCGGGCCTGGATCGAGCGCCTTCCCGTCACACCCGGCGATCTGATGCCTTCCGGCCTGACACCGGACGAATTGCGCCGGCGGATCGACCAGGTCGTGGACCGCTTGGTCGCGAGCGCGGTCGGCCGCCTCAGACTCCCCGCCGCGGCGACTCGGCTCGTGCGATCCCAGCTACGTCGCGCGATCCTGGATGATTTCATTGAGTCGTGCGAGCGCCGAGGCTTAACCAAGGTAGGCGCCGGGGACTTGCGCACTTGGCTGCTGATGAAAGGTCTTTCGTCGTCCTTGTCCGCCGCCTCCGCAAAGGTCGCGGCATGGCGCATCGCAGTCGTCGGCGCCTTGGCGTGCCTGAGCGGAGGCGCATTGCTCTTCGCGTGGCTGCACTGACAAGGGGTTTCTTCAGCGGTCCTTCAGCAACCGCGCGCCTCGATAGAACAGATAGATCCCCGCCATCTGAATCACGTGATAGAGATCGTTGTGGTTGAAGTGCGGATGAAGCGACAGGCCGCTGCGCTGGACGACCGCCGCCGCAAACGCGACCAGCACGCCTCCGGCGATCCACGAAGCGCCAGGTTCCCGGCGCACCAATCCCGCATGGGCCTGCAGCGCCAGAATGACCAACAGCGTCGCCGCATAGTCGTAGATCGCGTAGCGAAAGTCGTCGTGCCCGACCATCCAGCCGGCATAGACCGCGAGCTTGACGGCGGGGATCGGGACGAGAAGCCGTCTCGGCGACGCCGGAACGGAAGCGACCAGGGCGCCGACGAAGAGGCAGAAGCCGGCAACGCCGACGGCATAGACCGTGACTTTCCACAAACCGTGAAGCACGGCTTGGGTCAAGACTAAAGAAAACCCGTGGAACGTGCCGCCCGCGAGGGCCGCCGTCCCGAGACCGGCGAGTCCGGCGCTCCAGTATCGCACGCTCGTCCGGCCCGCCTCGTTGGCTGTCCGCCACAAGCGCCACGCACACAGACCACACAGCGCCGAGAGCCCGTAGTCCGTCAGCATGGTGGATGGTTCCGAGAGCAGCATGTGGGACCTACCGATCAACGTGCGGACAGTCGCGTCCGATGATAATGGCCGAACGCGATGACGGAACACGCCAGCACCCAGTGGAACACGATAGGAATCGCGCCGCCGAACCAGCGGACCGCCATCGGCGGCAACCAGGTCACGCCGGCGAACGCCACGAGCGCCTGCCCGAGCACGCGGAGGCAAAAGGCGAAGAGGAGCGCCCACAACAGCACGACCAGCTTGCGAGGGGGAGCGGTCACAGCACATCCGCGAACAGGCGTGCGTAGTGGCGGTACCAGTCGCTCTGAAAGCGTTCTTGCGGGTCGTACCGCTTCTTGAGTCTCAGAAACTCGGGAAACTGCGGGTAGCAGGCCTCCACTTGTTCGCGGGCGGCCCACTTGTGATACGTGAGGTAATAGCTGCCGCCCCGCTTCCTCGCCAGATCGATGAGCCGCCGAAAGGCCGCCGCCGCGCGCGTGATCCCCTCCGGGGTATGTTCAACGTGGAGATTCAGCACCGTGCACGCCCAGCGATCTTTCGCCCACGCGAGGAACGTCTCGTCGTCGCGTTCGATCAAGCGAATGGTCCCGTAGATCACGTCGGTCTTGTTCCTGCGAAACTCTTCCCGCGCCTCCGCGAAGAACGAGGCCAACTCCGAACGCGGCACATAGACCTCGGTGATCATCTCCGATCCCGCCGCCGGCGCGCGCAACCGCCGATCGAGCGACTTGTGGTAGGCGTCGGGATAAAAGCTCATCTGATGCGTATCGGACCAGTAGATCTGGCCGTTGGTCGCGAGATACTCCTCAGCGTAGGTCCCGAACGCCTGCGTCTTGTCGGCGTGCGCGAGGTACAAGAGCCGCAACCACTGTTCTTCGGCGATCTCCCGTTGACCGGCGGGGATGGGCGTGGCGGGATCAACCGGCTTGTAGCACGAAAAAATCCCGCGGCGCATGAAATCGTCGGACGCGGGATCAATGGCGAACTGGCAGTCGCCGTACAGGAAGCCGTCCGCGATCCGGTGCTCGAACTTGGCCATGACCTCGTCGATGCCGACCAACTCGACCACCCGCATGAGTTTCCGCCGGGGAGCCAGCCGGAGCGTGACCGACGACACGACGCCGAACAGGCCGTAGCCCCCCACTGCGAGCCGGAACAGTTCGCCGTTCTCATTCCGGCTGCACGTCACAACGCGTCCCTGGGCGTCGATCAACCTGAACGACTCGATGTCGCCCACGAACGGCTTGAGCGTCAAGCCTCGGCCGTGAACGTTGGCGGCCAACGAACCGCCGAGGCTGAGCCGGTCCGCCCCGGTTTGCTTCTGAACGATCCCCCATTGGTTCAACGCGCCGTTCTGCAATGTCAACGTCGCTTCGACGAGGTCCGGCCACTGGATGCCCGCTTCCACTTCGATCAGGCCGCTGCGGCTCTCGAAGTTCAGGACGCGGTTGAACGGCCGCGTGTCCAGATGGACGGTGTCGGTCCCGAACTGTTGGCCCCCCATCGCATGCCGCCCCCCGGCCACGGAGACGGCCTTGCCCTCACGCGCGGCCCGCTCGATCGCGCGCCGGAGATCGTCCGGAGAGCGCACCGGCACGACCTCGTTCACTCGGGTCGGGTTCAACTCCGAATGCAGATCGTTCAGCACCGCCCCGGACGGCGGACGACTCCACCCGGCGCAAGCCCACGGCAGCGCCAGCGCGATTCCGGCCGCCTTGAGAAACTCCCGGCGATTGATCATCATGCCTCCGACAGCGCTGTTCGCTCAGGACCCGTCCCGGGCAAGAACACCTACTGGGAATCAACCGTAATCAGCTTCCGCGGTCTTGTCAAACCGTTGTGCGATTCCTATCCTTTGATCTTTCCGCAAAGTTCCTCCATAGTAATGGCGTGCTGGAAAAACCCCACCGTACGGACATGCCCGATTTGCACCGCCATCCCCTTCGCGGCCTCTTGATCGCCCAATTCTGCGGCGCGTTCAACGATAACGCCTGGAAACTGATCGTGGCGCTGCTGGGGATCAAGGCCGTTGCGGCGGAGGTCGGCGCGTCGGGGCCGGCTTTCGAAGCCGCCGCTCAGACGCAGACCACACTGGCCTTTGTCGCGATCACCCTCCCGCTGATGATCGTCTCTCTGTTCGCCGGCGTGTTGGCCGACCGGGTCAGCAAACGCACGGTCATCATCGCCATGAAGGCCGTCGAAGTATTGCTCATGGCGGCGGGTGCAGCCGTACTGCTGCTCAATCCCTCCGGAACCGTGTGGCCTCTCGCCATTCTCGGGCTCATGGGAGTCCACAGCGCGCTCTTCAGCCCGGCCAAGTACGGGATTCTGCCGGAGGTGCTGCCGCACGAACGCCTGTCGGCCGGCAACGGCGTCCTGGAACTCTGCACGTTCCTGGCCATCATCCTTGGCACGGCGGCGGGAGGCGTGTTGCTGGACGTCACCGATCCTTCGCCCTGGAAGGCCGGGTTGATTTTGACGGCGTGCGCCGTGGCGGGCTTCATCGCCTCCTGGGCGGTTCCCCGCGTCGTCCCGGCGCGATCCGAAGGCGGGCTCGCCGCGACGCTCCGGGGGGCCTGGTCCGCTATCCGGGCGGATCGCGTGCTGCGGCTCGCCGTCGCGGGCGCCTTCTTCTTCTGGACCGTCGCCAGCCTGGTCGGCCAGGACATGCTGGTCTACGCCAAGGCTGTCCTCGGCCTCTCCGATACCTTTTCGGGCGCGCCGCTGGCGCTGTTCGCCGTCGGCGTCGGAGGCGGCGCTTTCCTCGCGGGAAGGTTGTCGGCCGCGAAGGTGGAGTACGGTCTGATTCCCCTGGGCGCTGGCGGCCTGGCTCTGTTCCTGGGCCTGCTCGGATCGATCACGCCGAGCATGCCGCGCACGCTTGTCTTCATGGCGCTGCTCGGCGTGTCGAGCGGGTTGCTCATCGTGCCGATCAACGCGCTGATCCAGTGGCGGTCGCCGGGAGATCGGCGCGGAGCCGTGATCGCGATGAGCAACACCTTCGTCTTCGGCGGGATCCTGATCGGCTCGCTGGCCGCCGAAGCCTTGTCGCGATCCGGATTTTCTCCCGGCGGCATCCTCCTCGCCGCATCGCTGGCGACCGTCGCGGGAACCGCCTGGGCCCTGCGGCTCCTGCCCGACGCCTTCCTCCGACTCATCCTGGTGTTGCTCACCCACACCGTGTATCGGCTGCGCGTCATCGGACGGGAGCAGGTTCCTCAGGAAGGCGGAGCGCTGCTCGTTCCCAACCACATCTCGTTCGTGGACGGGTTCCTCCTGATGGCCAGCCTGGACCGGCCGATCCGCTTTGTGGTGGACACCGAATACGTCAACCATCCGCTGCTCAAGCCCTTCATGCGGGCCATGCGGGTGATTCCGATTTCCTCCTCCGGCGGGCCGCGCATGATTCTCCGCGCGCTCCGCGAGGCGGGGCGGTCGCTGGACGACGGCGACCTCGTCTGCATGTTTCCCGAGGGTCAGATCACGCGCACCGGGGCGATGCTGCCGTTCCGTCGGGGATTCGAACGGATCGTGAAAGGCCGGACGGTCCCGATCATCCCGGTCCATCTGGACCGCATCTGGGGCAGCATCTTCAGTTACGTCGGTGGCCGTTTCCTGACCAAGCTCCCCGAGCGCATCCCCTATCCCGTCACCGTGTCCTTCGGTCCTCCTTTGCCTCCCGACACTCCGGCCTACCGGGTGCGGCAGGCCGTCCAAGAGCTGGGTGAAGCCGCCTGGCGCCTGCGCAAGCCGGATTGCCGGCCGCTGCACCGGCGCTTCATTCGCGCGATGCGCCGGCATCCGTTCCGCTTCGCCATGGCCGACGCCACGCGGCCCCATGTCACCTGCCTCAACGCGCTGATCGGCGCCATCGCCCTGGCCCGGGCGCTGCGCCCTCATTGGGACAACCAACCGCACGTCGGGCTGCTGCTCCCGCCGTCGGTCGGGGGCGCGCTCGCGAACGTCGCCGCCACGCTCTGCGGGAAAGCCAGCGCGAATCTCAACTACACGGTCGGCCGAGCCGGGTTGGAGTCCGCCTGCCGGCAGGCCGGCCTGCGCACCGTCGTCACCAGCCGCCGATTCGTGGAGAAAGCCAAACTGGAAGTGCCGGAGGGCGTGACGCTCATCTGGCTGGAAGATATCGCCAAGACGATCGGACGCGGTCAAAGACTCGCTGCGCTCCTTCTTGCGATCCTCGCGCCCACTCGAATCATCGAACTCGCCTGCGGCCAGTCGAGGAGAACCACCATGGACGACCTCGCAACGATCATCTTCAGCAGCGGCAGCACCGGCGAGCCGAAGGGCGTCATGCTCTCCCACTTCAGCATCGACTCCAACGTAGAAGGTGCGGCTCAGGTCCTGCACGTGCAGCGAAGCGATGTCGCGTTGGGCATCCTTCCGTTCTTCCACTCGTTCGGCTTTCTGATCTTCTGGTTCGTCGTCACCCACGGAGTGGGCATCGTGTTCCATCCCTCTCCGCTCGACGCCGCCGCGATCGGCGACCTCGTTGCCCGGTACCGTGTCACCTTACTCGTCGCCACGCCGACTTTCCTTCAACTGTATTACCGCCGGTGCACACCCGAGCAGTTGAGCACGTTGCGGGTCATCATCACCGGCGCGGAGAAGCTACCCGAGAAATTCGCCCAGACGTTCCACGATCGGTTCGGCATCCGGCCGGTGGAGGGCTACGGAGTCACCGAGTGCGCGCCGGTCATTTCGACGAACCTGCCGGATTTCCGAGCCTCCGGCTTTTTCCAACCGGCGTCGCGCCGGGGCACCGTCGGGCAACCGCTCCCGGGCGTCTGCGTACGCATCGTGGATCCGGACACGTTCGAACCGCTGCCTCCCAATACGCCCGGCATGCTGCTGGTGCGCGGCGCGAACGTCATGAGCGGGTATCTCGGCCGCGAGGACCTCACGGCGAAGGCCATGCGGGACGGATGGTATATCACGGGCGACATCGCCCAGGTGGACGAAGACGGCTTCATCACCATCACCGACCGGCTCTCCCGCTTCTCGAAGATCGGCGGCGAGATGGTGCCCCACGGGCGGGTGGAGGAAGCCTTGCATGAGGCGGCCGGTGTCGACGGCCAAGTCTTCGCTGTCACGGGTATCCCGGACGAACGCAAGGGCGAGCAGTTGGCGGTGCTGCACACGCTGGATGAGCCGATGATTCCGGAAATCCTGGACAAGGTCGCGGCGACCGGCTTCTCCAACCTGTTCATCCCGCGCCGGGATCACTTCATCAAAGTGGACGCCCTGCCCGTGCTGGGCAGCGGCAAACTGGACCTGCGCGCGCTCAAGCGCATCGCCATGGAACGGCTCCAGGCGCGTGAAGCGTGAAGCGTCTCACGTGAAGCGTATCTCGCGAGATACGAACCACGCCCGACGAGATACGAGGACATATGACGGCTCCTTTACAATTGAGTGAGTAATGGCCATCGACCAATGACCGGCAAAACCCTGATCGACTGCCACGTGCATCTCGCCGCCCTGCCCGACGCGGGCAACGGCTGTTACATCTCGCCGAAGATGCTCAAGAGTCCGTTGTTTCGCTTTCTGCTCTGGAAGCACGACCTCTCCACGAACGACCCGAAGCGAGCCAATCAGAAATACCTCGACGACCTGCTGGCCGAACTCCGGGCCTCATATCACGTCCGGAAAGCGGTGCTACTGGGGATGGACGGCGTCTATGACCAGACCGGTCGCCTGGACCGCGCGCAGACCGAATTTCTGATCAGTAACGACTATGTCCTCAACGTGGCCAGGGCCTATCCCGACGAGTTTCTGGCCGGCGTGTCGATCAATCCGCATCGCCGCGACGCGGTGGACGAGGTCCACCGCTGCGCGGACGCGGGCGCCGTCCTGGTGAAGGTCCTGCCGAATGCGCAGCAGTTCGACCCGGCCGATCCCCGGTACAAGGCGTTCTATCGGGCGTTGGCCGAACGCCGGTTGCCGCTCTTGAGCCATGTCGGGTATGAATTCAGCCTCATCGGGAAAGACCAATCCGTCGGCGATCCGGCGAGGCTGCGCGCGCCGCTGGACGAAGGTGTGACGGTGATTGCCGCTCATGCCTGCAGTTACGGCCTCATGCTCTATGAAAAGTTCCTGCCGACCTTCCAGACGCTCGTCCGGCAGTACCGGAACTTCTACGCCGACATCTCGGCCCTGACCCTCCCGAACCGCTTCAAGATGCTGCTCCACCTGCGCCGCCATCCGGAGCTGCACGACCGGCTTCTGTTCGGCACCGACTATCCCCTCTCCGTATTTCACATCGCGGCCTGGGGGCGCCTTGGCCTGCGCGCACTCGCCATGATCGTCCGCACGAAGAATCGGTTCGACCGGCAGTACCTGATCTGCCGGCGGCTCGGGCTCGCGTTTGGGTCATTCGATCGCTTTTTGCCAAAGCACCCGAGTTGATCAACTCAAACGAAGCGGCGCTCGCCTGATACAATCGGATCGTACTCACCAGCGCACGAAGAACTGCCAGAGGCGCGATGGACCGGGATGAGATTCTTTCCAGACTGCGCGAAAGGATCCTGGCGTTCGCCACATCCCGTCTATCGAGGGAAGCGGCTGAGGACCTGGTTCAGGACGTCATGCTCGTGCTGCACGAAAAATACGGTCACGTCACGGAGTTGACCGAACTGGTCCCGCTGTCCTTTCAAGTCTTGCGGTTCAAGATGCTGGACCTGCACCGGAAGATGGAACGGCGCGGCGAGTATGATGCGGCATCCATCGACGACCTCCACATTGCCGATGGGCGTGACAACCCGGGAACGGAATTGGAACGCAAGCAGACGGTCGAACGGCTGATCGCGGCCCTCGACCGGCTCGGTCCCCACTGCCGGGAACTCTTCCGGCTGAAACTGGAAGGAAAAACCTTTCCGGAAATTCAGCAGCTCATGGGTCAACATTCCATCAATACGATCTACACCTGGGACTCTCGGTGCCGGAAGCAGCTCTTACGTCTGATGGGAGGGGGATGGGAGTGAGAGAATGAAATTATGAATGAGGAATTAGGAATGAGGAATTGCGAGCGCTTTACGATTGCCGTTTCACCTTTAACGATTCACGCTTTCTGAAGATGGCTGAACGCGATCTAGAAAAACTTTTGGGGGCATTCGCGACGGACACGTTGACGGCCGAGGAGCGCCGCGCGCTGTTTGAAGCGGCCTTGCGCGATCAGGCGCTCTTCGACGCGCTCGCCGATGAACAGGCGTTGAAGGAACTGCTCAACGACCCGGTCAGCCGGCGGCGCATCCTCGCGGCGTTGGAGCGACCGCCGGCTACGACTACCACATCGTGGGCTGCTCGTTTCACAGAATGGTTCCGCCGGCCGGTGAATGCGGCTTTGGCCGGAGGACTGGCGGCCGCCGTCGTGGCGATTGTCGTCGGCACCCGGCTCTACGAAGAGACCCTGCGCACGTCCGTCCCACCCATGGCCGCCGAGGATGCGAAGCCGCCCACGCAAGCCCCGGCTCCGGCATCGACAGAACCGCAAGCGCGACACGAACCGCGCACGCTTGTCCCGAAGTCCGAGCCCGCTGCCCCTGAGGCCCCGGCCCGCGCCATCGCGCCTCGGGCGGAACAGAAGGCGGCGCCGGAGCAGGAAGAGCCGGCGCCCCAAGCCGGTCGCCTGCCGCCCAAGGCCGACCTTCCATCACCAGCGGCTCCGCCATCGGCCCCGCAACAGGCCGGACCGGCAGCGTCCGCGCCGACCATGCGGGCCTTGGGCGCCATCGGCGCGGCGCCGGTGAGCGCACGCGCGTTGTTCTACGGAGAAGGCCGGCGGACGATGGCGGAAACGCCACGCGCCCCAACCGGTGAGAGTGCCTACCTAGAGGAACGGGACATCGGCGCCAAACCGCTTGGGTTCCGCTATAGCTTCCTCCTTCGAGGCCGGGACGGCCGCGATGTGGAAGTGGACTCCTTGGCCGCCTTCACCAAACGCGATCACCCGCGCCTCACGATCGAAACCAACGACCACGGCTATCTCTTTGTCTGGTACGAGGAGAGACCAGGAACAGCGAGCTTGTTCTTCCCTCCGCCGCCACCGCCTCCGAACAAAGAGCAACAGCCGGAGGGGCCGGAAGTGACCGCCGGCACGCGCTATGTGATCCCGCTTCCGGTCGGGCCGATGCGCGAAGGCGTCGCGCCTCGGGGTCGCCTGTTCATTCTGTTCTCGCGCGAGCCGGAAATGGACATCACGGATTTGGCATCCGTGGTCGAGCGGAGCAAACCAGGAGCAAAGTCTCTCGTCATCGAACACGTTGACCCGAGCCGACTCGGCTCTCCCGACGAACGAGCGGTCTATGTCGTGAATCCGGACCCTGCCGCAAACGCCAGGCTGGTTGTAGATATTCCCCTGGCCTCTCACTAAAACAGACTGCAAGTCGGCAGGGACCCCTCTAACAGGGGGTCCTGTTCCCTACACTCTGGTCACTGACAGATCCGATGATCTTGGCTATAGATCAAAGGGTCATGGCCGTATGCGTTCTACGGAGCCAGATCACGGATGTCAGAAAGGGGGCACCCGGCCTCACCGAATAGGAAGGAGACAGCATGGACAGCATGATTGTGCGCGGCATGCTCGACACCGGCTCGCAGGATACCAAGCGCGCCTCAGCGTACCTCATCGTTCCAGTGCTGAGGCCGGGTCTTCAAGGGGCGGGACCCTACTATTTCCCGCTCTACCTCCCTCACCCACGCCGCCGACCGCGTGAGCGCAGCGAGTTCTTCTCCGTGCGCGAGGACGTGTAAGCCCTGAAAGGATTCGCTCCCTCGCGGCATTCCCTTGGTGAGGCGGCATGCTGCCGTCCCGCACAAGGAGGATGCCATGAGAAGAAACGCCGTTCCGCTCCACCCCGTTCCTCGATGGCTGGTCATCTCCGCGGCCTTGGTCGCCGCGCTGCTCTCCATCCGGCCTGGCTTCGCCTTCGCCAGGGTGGCCGCACCGGCTCCGGTCCCTGCTCCCCCGCACAGCGAGCCACAAGGGGGTCTGACGGCCCTCGATGCCGACGGGAAGCCCGCGCAACTGTTCCCCCTCAAGCACACGGACGTGAAGATCGAGGTCAGCGGATTCCTCGCCCGCGCCCGCGTGACCCAGCGGTTCGAGAATCCGTTCCCGGACAAGATCGAAGCCGTTTACACCTTCCCGCTGCCGCAGCGGGCTGCGGTGGACGACATGACGCTGACGGTCGGCGACCGCGTCGTAAAAGCCAAGATCACGAAGCGGGAGGACGCGCAGGCCATCTACGAGGCGGCGAAAGCCAAAGGCCACCGAACCGGTCTGCTCGACCAGGAACGGCCGAACATCTTTACACAGTCGGTGGCCAATATCATGCCGGGCGAGCAGATCACCGTCACGATCAGCTATGTGGAAGTGTTGAAGTACGAGGAGGGCGCCTATGAGTTGGTCGTTCCGATGGTCGTCGGACCGCGCTACATCCCCGGCCAGCCGACCGGGAACAAGCTGGGCGGCGGCTGGGCCTACGATACAGACCAAGTGCCGGACGCCTCGCGGATCACGCCGACAGTTATGCCTCCGGGGACAAGAACCGGCCATGATATTTCCATCGAGGTCATGCTCGATGCCGGCGTACCGATCCGGAACATTCAGTCCAAGACGCATGAGGTCACGATCGACAACCCTGTACCCGACCGCGCGGTCGTTCGTCTCAAGAACCGGGCTTCGATTCCCAACAAGGATTTCATCCTGCGGTACGACGTGGCCGGCGGGAAGATCCAGGACGCCGTGCTCGCACATCGCCATGGCAAGGACGGCTTCTTCACGCTGATCCTTCAGCCGCCCGATCGCGTGACGCCGGCCGACGTCACCCCCAAAGAACTGGTCTTCGTGTTGGACACCTCCGGGTCCATGTCCGGCTTCCCGGTCGAGAAGGCCAAGGAGACGATGCGCTTGGCGCTGGAGGGGCTCTATCCGCAAGACCGGTTCAACCTCATCACCTTCTCCGGCGACACGCACATCCTGTTTCCCGAACCGGTGCCCGCCGCGAAGGAGAACCTGCGCAAGGCGCTGACGTTCCTGCAATCGCGGTCCGGCGGAGGCGGCACGGAAATGATGAAGGCGATCAAGGCCGCGCTCGATCCGTCGGATTCGCAGGAGCACATCCGGATCGTCTGCTTCATGACGGACGGCTATGTCGGGAATGACATGGAGATCATCGCCGAAATCCGGAAACACCCGAACGCGCGGGTCTTCTCGTTCGGCATCGGCAGCGCGGTCAATCGGGTCCTGCTGGACAAGATGGCGGAGGAAGGCCGGGGCGAAGTCGAGTACGTCGGCCTCAACGACGACGGGTCGGCCGCCGCGCGGCGTTTCCACGAGCGCGTGCGCAACCCGCTGCTGACCGACCTGTCCGTCGAGTGGGACGCGCTGAAGGTTAAGGACGTGTATCCCCGTCGTCTGCCGGACCTCTTCAGCGCCAAGCCCGTCATCCTGACCGGCCGCTACACAGCGCCGGGCAAGAGCACCATCAAGCTGCACGGCAAGCTGGCCGGCCGTCCCGTCACGCGCGAGATCAGGGTGGAGCTGCCGGAGAAGCAACCGCGGCACGACGTGCTCGCCACCCTGTGGGCGCGCGCCCGTATCGACGACCTGATGGCGCAGGATTTCACCGGCATTCAGCGCGGGACGCCGAAGGCGGAGGTGCGGCTGGCGATCACGCAACTGGGGCTCGACTACCGCCTCATGACGCAGTACACCTCGTTCGTAGCCGTCGAAGAGATGACGATCACGGAGGGCGGCCGACCGCGGCGGATCGACGTGCCGGTCGAGATTCCCGAGGGTGTGAGCTACGAAGGCATCTTCGGCGGAACGGGCGAAGGCAACAGACCGCTTCCGATGACGAGCGCTGCAGCCGCGCCGCCGATGACCGACCGAGGTATCTTGGGAAAGGCGATGGAGCAGCGAGCCATGATCGAAACGGACGAGGCCGTCTCCTATTCCCACGAGGAGACCGCGCCGGATCGATCCGCTGCGCAGAACGCCGCGAAGCTGCACCGAAGTCTGGCGGCGATCGTCAAGCGGCTGAAAGACAAGATTCACACGCCGACGCCCGAGGAAGCCGCCTTCGTCAAACAGGGCAAGGCGGAAATTCAGGTATGGCTGAGCGACACGTCGGAAGCGACGCTGGCGCTACTGCGGCAACTCGGCTTCGAGCTGCTGCTCAAGCCGAAGACCGGCACGCCGGTGATCGGCCGGCTGCCCATCCAGAACTTGGCCATGCTGGCTGAATTGAAAGTCGTGCGCTATATCGCCCCGCAGATCAACAACACGTAGCGGGCATCCAAGTAGCGGCGAGGTCGGAGCAACGGTTCGACCTCGCCGCCCTTCGCGACACACGCCCAACTCGTTAGAAGTTGATCCGCAAGGTCAGACTTCCGGCATTGGTCGTGGTCCGATACGTGCCGTTGACGCCGGGATCGGGGTGGCCGGTGACCGTGCGGGGTTCAAAGAGCAGAAGTTGATAGGCGAGGTCGAGCCCGATCGCCTGACGGGTCAACCAGCCGCCGCCGGCGCCGCCACAGTCCACCAGTCCCAAAAACCGTCCGCCTTCCTGACAGAAAAGGCCCAGCCCGACCGACCACACATGCACGTCGGCGTCGGGGATGACCGGATTGTAATTCGCATCCGGGATGGGCGTGTGCGAACGGTTGTAGCCGGCGCGGAGCGCCAGTTGCCAGGCTTCATGTTCCGGCAGGCGGAGCCACTTGTATTCCGTCCCCGCGGCGATCGACACGCTGTTGTTCCAGTGTTGCGGGTTGGTGATGGCGGCGCCGGTGGAAAGGGCGACGTCCACATTTCTCACCGACCGCCACCGCGTGTAGTCCACATCCACCTCGACCTTCCACGCGCGCTCAGCGTCGTGAAGAGGCCAGACCGCCAGTCCCAGCGTCCAAACCTCGGGC
Source organism: Nitrospirota bacterium (assembly GCA_040755395.1). Taxonomy (NCBI): domain Bacteria; kingdom Pseudomonadati; phylum Nitrospirota; species Nitrospirota bacterium. Next base: position 280,705 of record JBFMAX010000003.1, on the reverse strand, counting down.
AACAGGAAATTCGCGGACGCGTCGGCGACCGGCGCTCCGTTGACGAGCAGCTGTCCGTGCACCGGCAGAACCGCTTGGCTGCGCCACACCCCGGCGAGACTCACCCGCGGCCGGTCCGCCGTGCCGATCAGCGTGTAGAGCACGCTGGCGTTCAGGCCGGCGGTGGTCCCCTTGCCGTTCAACTCCACACGGCTGCCCGCCGGGATGTTGCCCGCGCCGGACGAAATGGACAGGCTTTCCGTTTGCCCCTCACCGATAAAACTCGCGAACGTGAAGATGTCCGCGCCGAGTCCGAGCGAGAGGCGATCCGAAACCTTGTAGGCCAGGGTGGGCTTGATGTCGAGCAGCGGAAGGCTGCCTTGGTAACTCGTGGAAGAGAACGGCGCGCGTTCCGGGTACTTGTTGCCGAACCCATAGAGCGACAGCAGGCCCAGACCCAGGCTTAGATCCCGGAGAATCGGCAGGCCCGATCGTTCTAAGTTGGCCGTGAGATACAGTTGGCCGGGCGGAGGCCAGCCGACCGGCCCGCCGAGATCGTTGGTCGTCTGAGCCCCGCTTGGACTCGTGAACCGAGTGTGAGGGCTGACGAATTGAACGCCGACGGCGTGCTGGACCCCCCGCAACCTCGTCATGGCGGCTGGATTGTAAAAGACCGCCGTCGGGTCGTCAGCTTGAGCTGCAAACGCGTTGCCCTGCCCGATGGCCGCCGAGCCTTGAAAAGGATTGCGAAAGCCGTCTGCACAGGCCGGGGACGCGCCCACGCCCCATAACAGCGGGACCCAGACCCAGCCTACGAGGCCCAGCAGACGCCTCGGATCGCGGTCGTGCATAGGGCGCGCATCCTACGGAAGCGATTTTCCCGGAGTCAAGAACTTGCCCCAGGGCAGTGAAGTGTGAGACCATCGCCGCCACCCCTGTCCGGACGTCCATGGCCGTACGCACTCCGAGGCTGGCCAAGCTCACCCGCCCGACTCTGCCCGTGGTGCATGAGCGGAAGCGGCTGTTCCGCCTCCTCGATGCGGCCCGCAAAAGACCGGTCGTCTGGCTCACCGCCCCGGCCGGGTCCGGGAAGACGACGCTGGCGGCCAGCTACCTCGGCGCTCGGAGACTGCCTCACATCTGGTACAGCATCGACCCGGGCGACGGAGACCCCGCGTCGTTCTTTTATTATCTAAGACTCGCCGTCGGGCATGGCGCTTCCCGCAGGAAGGCGCAACTCCCGCTCCTGACGCCGGAATATCTGCCTGGCCTCCCGGCCTTCACCCGCAACTTCTTCCGCCTGTTCTTCGCCCGGATCAAACAGCCCGGCGTCGCAGTGTTCGACAATTTCGAGCGCCTGCCGGAAGACTCGCCGCTGCACGACCTGCTGTCGATCGGGCTCGCCGAAATTCCGCCCGACGTCACGGTGATCGTCCTCAGCCGCGCCGATCCTCCGTCCTCTTTGGCTCACCTGCTCGCATCCGGTTTGCTCGCCCTTTTGGGCTGGGACGATCTGCGGCTGACCCAACGGGAGAGTCTTGCGATCGGCCGGCTGCGATCCCGACTGAGCACGGAGCAACTTCGCGCCCTGCATGAAGAAACGCAGGGTTGGGTCACCGGCCTCGTGTTGTTGGTCGAACATGGATCGCCTTGCGGGAGACGACGAACACGGGACCTGTCCTCCGGCCACGTGATGCTGTTCGACTATTTCGCGGAGGAACTGTTCAAGCGCACGGACGACACGACGCGCGCCATGCTGCTGCAAACGTCTCTCCTCCCCAAGATCACGGCTGAGACGGCCAGACAGTTGACTGGCATCGAACAGGCGGAGGCTTTGCTGAACGGACTGGTGCGTCGCAATTACTTCACCTTCAAGCTTGCCGGCCCATCCCCGACCTATGAATACCATCCGCTGTTCCGGGCCTTCCTGCAGTCTCGCGCCCGTGCAGCCTATTCCCAGCCGGAGCTGAACCGCCTGCGGCGCCGGGCGGCGGCGTTGCTCGAAGCCGACGGGTTCATCGAAGACGCCGCCGCATTATTGATCGAAGCCGGCGACTGGGACAGGCTGATCCGACTGGTCCTCCTGCAGGCGCCGGTGATGGCGGCCCAGGGTCGCGGCCCGGCCTTGGCGCAGTGGATTCGGGCCGTCCCTGGCGAGATGCTTGAGAAGACACCGTGGCTCCGCTACTGGCTGGGGACCTGCCGGCTGCCGTTCGATCCGGTCGAGGCACGGGCGCACTTCAACGGGGCGTTCGCGCTGTTCGAGAAGACGGACGATCCCGCCGGTTCGTATCTCGCCTGGCTGGGTCTCGTCGAAAGCGTCTTCTTCGAATGGCGGGATTTCGTCCAGTTCGACCGGTGCCGAGAGCTGTTCGACGACCTTCGCCGCCGGTATCCGGACTATCCGTCGTCCGAGATCGAAGCGCGCGTCACCTTTGCGACCTTTACGATGCTCATCAACCGCTGGCCCGATCACCCGGATCTTCCCTCATGGGCCGGGAAAGCCGAAGCGCTGCTCTGGTCGGGGGCGGACATCAACACCCGCCTGATGCAAGCCAACCATCTGCTGTATTACTGCACGTGGCGGGGGGACCTCGCCAAAGCGAAGCACCTCATCGCCGAGATCCACGCAGAATGGACAAGGCAGGACGTCGCCCCGATGACCCGCCTGTGGCGGCACGCCTCGCTGGCGATCGTGTACTGGCACACCGGGGACATCGAACAGGGTTTGCACGAAGTCGAGGAAGGCCGCCGGCTGGCCGACGCCACGGGCATCCGTATGGTCGAGATTCAACGCCTGGGCGCGGAAATTTTTCTGCTCCTCATACGAGGCGACGTCGAGGCGGCCGAGCGCCGGCTTCACCAGACATCCTTCGCCCTCCGCCCCCAGAGTCTGCTCGACGGCTCGTATTATCATCACCTGGCCTCGATGGTGGCTCTGCACAAAGGCCAACTGGCCCACGCCGAAGAATGCGCGCAGTCGGCCCTGACGATGGTCAGGGCCAGCGGCATGCCGTTCGGTGAGGCGATCTGTCTGATGGCGAACGCGCGCATTGCATTGGAGACGGGCCAGGCGACCCGCGCACGGAACTCGCTGAACGGCGCGCGCCGGATCGCCCGCGCCATCGGCGGCCGATCCCTCGAATACATGTGCGACCTCACGGAGGCGGAGCTCGAATTCTCGTTGCGGCGAGAGCAGGAAGGATCGGCCTTACTCCGGCAAGCCTTGCGCCTCGGCAAAGCCCTTGGCCTCGCCGGTCTTCCGTGGTGGACGCGCGATCGCATCGCCCGGCTGTATGCGCACGCGCTCGATGCGGGTATCGAGCCCGACTACGTCAAGGAGGCGGTCCGGCGGCATGCCCTCGCGCCGCCGGCCGACATACCGGCCGACGACTGGCCCTGGCCGATCAAGGTCTATACCTTGGGGCGCTTCGCCGTGGTGAAAGACGGCACGCCCCTTCGATTCAAAGGCAAGACCCAGCGCCGCCCGCTCGAGCTGCTCATGGCGCTGATTGCTCTGGGCGGGCGCGGGGTCCCGATCGAGAAATTGACCGACGCGCTCTGGCCGGACGCCGACGCCGACGCCGCCTATCGGGTGTTCACCGTCGCGCTGCATCGGCTGCGCCGGCTGCTCGGGTCGGACGCCGCCCTCAGACTCACTCACAACCGCCTCACCCTCGAGCCGCGCGATGTCTGGGTCGACGCCTGGTCGTTCGAACGCCTGCTCAGCGCGGCTGAGCGGGAAGGAGACGAGGCGGACCTGACGGCTGCCGCCCGCAAGGTGTTGAGCTTGTACCACGGCCGGTTCCTCGACGGAGTAGACGCGACGTGGGCCCTTTCGTCGCGCGCGCGGCTGCAGACCCGATTCCTCCGCTTCGCAATCGCGCACGCCCGGCGCCTGATGCGGATGGGCCTCTATGACCAAGCCATCGTTCTGCTGGAACAAGGTCTGGCCGCCGACGACCTCGCCGAGGAGCTGTATTTGGAACTCATGCAATGTTATCGCGCCCTCGATCGCCCCGCCGATGCGCTGTCGGTGTATCACCGATGCCGGCAGGCCTTGAAAGCCGGGCTCGACCTGGCGCCGTCTCCGGAGATCGAACGGTTCCGCCAGACGTTACAACAACCGAGCGCCGCCCGCAGCGACCGCCGAACCGGCGTCACATCCGACGTGCCTTCCACCTCAGCCTGAATCGACCGCCGCGCATCCTCCCGGCGCAGGGCGAAGTCCACCCGTCACCCCCTGCCGCCGTCTTGCAACTCGCGTCATCCACACGACATTTCCATCCCGCATGATCGGTAAGTCATCGGTAAGGGCTTCTCCGGTAGGATGCATGCGTTTTTCATCACGCCGTCGTCGATCAACCGTCGTCGATCCGGGGGTTCGGATGGAGTCGTACATCGTGCGCATCTACCGCCGGGGCGGCAAGGACGGTCCCGGCACGAAAAGACGGGCAAGACACCTGGTGGGAACGGTCGAGGACGGCGAGGGGCGACGCCGGGCGTTTCACAGCAGCGCCGAGCTGTGGGAGGCGTTGTGGTCGAAGCTCAGCGAGCGGCACGCCTCAGCAGACCGGCGCGATAAAGGCCGGTAAGAACCCGTGTCCGGTTTTTTGTGGAAGAGGAGGCCATTATGCCTCGACGCATGTGTCATCCCGCCGTACCCGTGATCGCCGCATATGCACTTTTCGCCGTGGCCGGCTGCGAGGACCTGATGAAACAACTGCCGGCCGGCACGGACCGGTATCTTCAGACAGGGATGTCGGTCGGCAGCGCCGTCATGAATCGGCCGACCTTCACCGAGGCTGATGAAGAACGGATGGCGCAGGAGAACGCGAAGAAGTATGAGAGCAGCCAACGGTTGTGGGACGATCCGCTGCTCGACACTTATCTGAACGACATCGTTCAGCGACTCGTCGCCGTCGCGCACCCGCGCCCATTCACATACAGCATTCGCGTCGTCAACGATGCGAGCATCAACGCCTTCACGTTCGGCGGCGGGCTCCTGTACGTCAACGCCGGCTTGCTCGCCCGCATGGAAAACGAAGCCCAATTGGCCATGGTCCTGGCGCATGAGATCGCGCATGTCACGGAAAGCCATGTCACCAAGGGCATCGAAGGCAGTTACGGCTTTCAGGTGCTGGGCCAACTGGCCGCGCAGGCGGCCGAGGCCAGCGGCAAGGTCACACTCCCGCCTGCGTTGTTGCAAAAAACCTACGAGTACTCGATGAAGGCCGCCATCAGCGGCCATGGCCGCGCCAGCGAAACCGAAGCCGATGTCGTGGGGCTGGATTACCTGGTCAAGGCCGGCTACGACCCGCGGGAAGCGCCGAAGACGTTCGAGCAACTCCTGAAAGAATACGGCGACCAGGGCGCCCTCGAAAACTTCTTCTACGGCGACCACCCCACCAACAAGTCGCGGATTGCAAAGCTCACCGGCTTGGTCCAATCGAAATACAGCCAGGATTTGGCAAGCCGGAAGCTTCTGGTGAATACCGACGAGTTCAACCGGCGGACGCGCGAGCTGGTGGTGAATGTCGGCAAGCTGGACTACGAACGCAAGCGGTTTAAGACAGCCGCCGCGATGTTTGAAAAAGCGCTGGCGGCCAAGGACAACGACCCCGTGCTGCACTACTACCTTGGAAAGATCGACCTGGAGACAGGCAGCGGTTCCGAGGCGTCCAAGCGGGCCATCGGTCACTTCGTCGCGGCGATCAAAGCCGACGACGCATTCGCCGACGCCTACAGAGAGATGGGACTTGCGTATTACAAGCTCGGAGACCGAAAGACCGCCGCGATGGCGTTTGAGAAGTATCTTTCTCTCAACCCCGGCGCAAGAGACGCCGAACGGATCCGGAAGGCCCTGGATGATCTCCAGGGGTCCTGACGGTCCCCCGGCGCGCACAGGACCGGCTCATTTTCGACGTGAACAGTTCTCCGTCGCAGCTCGTGATTCGCTCCGGTCACTTCACGAAGGAGGTCACTTCATGAATGCACATCGAATGTACTCCATCGCACGCAGAGCTTTGTGTATGGGAAGCGCGGCGCTCCTATTTGCAACAAGCGGAGGGTCTTTCGCCGCGGAACCGGCAGAGGATCCGTCCAAGGAGGAGAGCGATCAACACATCCGACAGTTTTTGCCTGGAAAGTCCAAGAAAAAGTCCAGGAAGGAGGGGAGCGCTGAAGGGACTCCATCATCGTCGAATGACACCTACACCCTGCAGCTCCACGATCTACGCTGTAAAGAATCAATGACCGACAAGGGCGGGGAGAAGGACGCGGTCACGATTGTCTTGCGGCTCGCCGAGCAGGGAAATGCCGAGGTACAGCCGGTCACAACTCTCGCAGTGGTGTGCCGGGAGGGCTCGGTGATTCCGCTTGAAGACGCCGAAACACGAAAGCCGATCGTCCTCTACCAGGGCCCGTTACGCTCAGATCTCGAGCTCACAGCCAACATTTATGTGGCCCTCCCGAAGGGGTTCAGCAACGTACGCGATGCGCTCCGGAAATACGCGGCCGCGACCGGCACGACGCTCCAGACGGTGGGAGCCGCTACGGCGGAACCGGGTCTTGCGCTGGCCGGCACGGCATTGAAACAGGATGAGGTCAAGGGCGTCATCGCCGATGCCCTGACCGAAGTCTGGAAGGGGGCGGCTGAAACCGTCTGTAAGGATCGCGTCAAGTGGGTCAAAGGGTACAACAAGACGAAAAAGCGCGACAAATTGCTTGCCCATGCGAATCAAGGAAGCTTCAAGCTCAAGACCTTCAAGAAAAAGCAATGGTGCTTTGGAATTGAGTCCGGAAAGATCAAGTACGTCTTGACCGCCCGTCTCGTCCGAGAGTCTGCGGGATAGGCTGCCCGGGCAAGCCCGCACGCATTCGGTCAGAAGACGGCTGATCGGAACGAATATTTTTGAAAGTCGAGAATGAAGGAGGTCTCACATGAAAGTCAGTCTTGAGGTTTTCAGCAAGGCCTCAGGGAACGGAATGACACGCCGGTTCACGGGTCTCGTTCCTCTGGGCTGTTTGCTTCTCACCTGCTGCATGGGGGAAACCGTCGCGGTGGCGCGGCAGGACGTGGAGTCGAGCGCGCGGCCGGCGGCGATCGCCGCGGCGGCTCCCCAACAGATCCAGCCTCCACCGGCCGCTCAGTTGGCGGGCTCGACGCAAGCGCCGAATCAGGTGAATCAGGATGTCGGCGACATCGCGCAGGAAGGCCGGCTCCTCCTCGCGGCGAAGTCCTCCAAGCCGGAGGCCAAGAAATCCAAGAGCGCCCCCGCAGCCAAACGGCTTGACGCCTCAAAAGAAGCCGAAGAAGAAGAAAAGGACGAGGAAGAAAACGAGGAAGAGGACGAAGACGCAGAGGACAGCTCCGGGAAAGGTTCAGGCGGATTGGGTTCCCACACGATTCAGACGGATTTCGATAAAAACGTCACGGCCACATTGAAAGACGTGGTGGTTCGGGGGGCCGTGTTATCCGCGACAGTGTCCCTCAATTACGAAGGCGGCAAAGAGAAGAAACATTCGGAGAGCCTGGGAACCAGCGAAGACGGGAAATACACACACCTGTTGGACTATGAAACAGGCACCACATACCCGATCAAGAAACTCGACGGGTTTACCCACGGCAGACTCAACCAAGGCCAGGATGAGAAGACCCTCCGCGCGACTTTCGAAGCGCCGCCCAAGAACGTCAAGACGGTCGCCATTACCATTTACGGCATAGGCACGTTCGACGACGTAAAACTCGGCGGCGGCATGTCGGGAAGAAATCCGAAGATCAAGGGAAGCAAGACCTCCGGCAAACCGTCCGACTCCACCGGCTCAGAGTCGGGGAAAGAAGAGGACGAGGAAGAGGACGAAGAGGAGGAAGACGAAGACGAGAAGAGCCTGGCGGGGAAAGGCCAAAAGGCATCGGGGGAAAAGGGCCGGTGACGGCGGAACACGCGGAAGAGAGGGATCGGCGCGAATGAACCGCTGGCTCCAGGTCGGACTCCGCGTCACGATTTCCATTGCTCTGGCGCTGTCGGCAGCGCTTCCGGCGTCCGCCGACCAGGCGCTGGACAACGCCATCGAGCAGGCGGACAAGTACACCGCGTTCGTGTTTCTGGTCAACGGCTTCACCGGCTGCTGCGTGCCCGGCAAGAAGTTCCAAAAGTTTCTGCGCGAGAAAGGGGCCTATGTCCACATCTCGAACTGGAACGAGATCGACCGGAAAGGCAACCCCGGCGTGCCGGCGGCGGACCCGGACGACTTCGCCTGGAAGATCACGCCTTCTCCGCCCACCGACGAGACCTTCATCAAGCAAATGCAGGAGGTCATCAAGAGAATCGACGCCAAGAACCCGTCCATGCCGATCGTCCTGATCGGTCACAGCTACGGCGGGGACGCCGTGCTGCAGATCGTCAAAAGAATCGACGGCAGGAAGATCGCCTTCCTCGGCGTCCTGGACGGGGTGGGAAAAGGAGGCTTGCGGAAAAACATCACGCGGCCGGTTCCCGACAACGTGGAGTATTTTTTCAATCGGTGGCAGCAAAACCCGCCGTTTGCCGGGGATCACTTCATCCCGTTCGATCGGCTGCTTTCCGGCAAGATCGAGAGTCACGCGGGGAAGAGCAACCAGAAAAAGCAAAACACGGAAAAGACCGGCAAGTGCAAGCGGAAGTATCGGGACCCGGTCAAAGCGATTCCCCAGTTGCTGTCGCATGGAGAAGTTCCCAAGGACAAGTGCATCCAGAAGAAGATGAAGAAGATCCTCGTCCAGAGGGTATTTTCCTGAATTCATGTACTCCGATCTCAGAGCTTCGTCCCGGGGTATCTCCGTGGTTCGACCTGGCGCGAGAAACTTCTGGTTCTGGTTCGGCGGCGTCTGGTTGTTCGTCGGCGCGCCGTTTCTGGTCATCGGGCTCTACGTCGGCTCGCAACACCTCGTTGTGAGCAAGCGCCTCGACGCGGAGGGACGGACAATCGAGGGCATGGTCCTCACAAAGGAGATCAGGACATCCTCCTCCAGCGGCGGCCGACGCCGTACGGCCCCTGCCTATCGCGTCACCTTTCGATTTGTCGCCCCGAACGGTTTGATCACGGGCGACGCCGAGGTGAGCGCGGAAACCTGGGATACGTTGGTCGAACGGGAGCCCATTCGGGTCACCTATCTGCCCGACAACCCGCAACATTACAGAGTTGAAGGCCAGGTCGGCGGGTGGATGCTCCCGATCATCTTCACGGTCCTCGGCGGAGTGTTCACCGGTGTCGGCGGGGTTCTCTTCTTCCGAGGCCTCGGTCAGCTCCGCACAAGGGAATGGCTGCTCCGTGAGGGGTTTCCTATCGAGGCCACGGTGACGGATGTGCGTCCGACCCGCCTCTGGGTCAATGGCGTCCAGCAATGGGCCATCCACTACCAGTACCGGGACGACCGCGGCAGAATCCACCAAGGCAAGAGCGGCGCGCTGTCCCCTGAAGAGACTGAAACCTGGAAAGAGGGCGATACGGGCGTCGTGCGCTTCGATCGCGGCCGGCCGCGGCGAAGCGTGTGGCTCGGCAAGGCGTGAAAGACCATCATGTTCTCGCGCCCATCATTTTCTGCGTTCAAGCTCGCGCGCCGGTCCGTAGGGCTTTGGACCGGCGCGATATTTCTTGTGGTCGGCGTCGTCTTCTTGGCGAACGGCATCCAAGAGAGCCGGCTGGAAGAACGATACCGTGAGCATGGGATCACTGCTCAGGCTATCGTGTTGGACAAGGCCATCGAGCGGGCCAAACGCGGGGAGCGTTCGCGAACTCGCTACGTGATCGCCTACCGTTTCACGACCGCACAAGGCGACGCCGTCGAGGACTCGGCTGAAGTGTCCGTGGAGGAATGGGAACGGATTGAGGCAGGCCATCCGTTTTCCGTGACCTACCTGTCCGGCGAGCCGCAGTCGAGCCGGGCGTCCGCCGAAGACGAGCGGATCGCGGCGATGGTTTTTACAGGACTGGGCGGGGTCTTCACATTGCTTGGCGGCGGGTTGACGCTCGTCAGCCTGCGGTCGATCCTACGGGCGTGGCGCCTGTCGCGAGAGGGACTCGTTGCGGAAGGAACGGTCGTTCACATCGGACCGACCAATACCACCATCAATCGCGTCCGCCAGTGGCGCATCCGCTACCGCTATCGCGATCACCTTGGACGTTCGCAGGAAGGAGAATCTCATCTGCTCGCCCCCGAGGAAGTCTCGGCCTGGCACGAAGGGGACACCGGCGTCGTTCGATTCGACCGCGAGCGGCCGAACCGCAGTATATGGATCGGCAAGTCATGAGCCATAGGCTGACTCGGCTGCGACCTGTGCTATAGTAGGACCATCGTGAACCGGTGATCGGTCTTCCGTCCAGGAGAGGAGGAATCCCATGAACGCCTTGAAATCCGCGCTGCCGGCTCTGTGCGCAGTCGCCTTGCTTGCGCTGACTGTATCGGCCTGCACCTTGAAAGCGACTCTGGACACGACGTCCGACGGGATGACGAACTTCCTGTCCTCCACGTCCGGCAAGACCTGGTTCACGGAGGACGGCCTGGTGCGGGAGGACCTGAAGGTTGAGGCGTTCGCCTGGATGAACTATGAGAACTTGAAACAGGACATGGCGCGAGGAAGCGGAGAATATCTCCTGTCGCTCGGCAGCTTGATGAACGTGCCTCCCGACCGGCAGATGGAGTTCCTGGCCTTCGTTCAGGAGCGATATCCGATCCTTGCAGGCATGGATCGGACAACCCCCGTGACGATGCTGGCGGCCTTGAGACAAGAATGGGCCGCGCGGTCAACGGTTCGATGACCGGGCCGCGTCGATAGAGACCACGGCCGAGGCAGCATCAACCCTGAGAACCATGCCGTCCTGGAACACGATGAAGTTGGACGGCTGGGCCGGCACGCGCGGCCCCGGCAGAATGACGCCGACCAGGTTCAACGGATCGGCGGCGGACAGTTTGATCTCCTGACCGGCCGCGCCGCTCCCGCCGCTCTTCCGCAACGCCCGCAGCGACTCCACCGCCTCCGGCAAGGCGAACTGTTCGCCGGTAAACCCGCTGACAAACCGCCCGCCGCGCACCTCGCCCCGCAATTCGAGCCGCCGATACTGAACCAACAGATCCCGCCACGGCAGGCTGAGCGATTCCCGCCCAAGCAGGTCGCGAAACACCACGCCGTAGCGGCGGAGCAACTGGCGGGCAACCTGTTCGGCCAGGATGTTTGCAGATAGCGAAGAGCTGGTCGCTGATAGCTCCGAGCCGCTGTGTGTCCGCTGTTCGCTACTCGCTATTCGCTGCCGGCTGACAGCTTCCCGCAGCAGCGACCACCGTCCCGCCGCGTGTCGCGGCCGGCGCAGCCGCGCTCGCCCTTCCGCCCGCCGGCGTCGCGGGTCCATAAGGGCCCGCAGGTTGTCGAATCCGTCCGCCGTCACCAGTCCCGCTGCGACCAACTCCCACAGGCCGTCTTCGACCTGCGACGGCAAGTGCCCGGTGCCCCGAACCAGGTCGGCGAAGAAACTCGCGCCGCGCTCCCGCAGGTACCCCTGGAGGTCCTGTGCGACCGAGCTGAGACCAGAGGTGTCGTCAGGCTGTCGGCGTTCCTCTCCGAACGTTGCCAGCAGCCAGGCCGCCTCCTCCCGAGGGAACAGGCTGATCGGGGCCACGCTGGTGGGAACGATTCGGTGCCCACGCCGGCTGGACTCTGCTCCCCATCCGTCGGCCAAACGAGGATGCGGAGTCAGTCGCCCCCAACTCACGGCCCCGCTGAGACAGAGCCGGTCCAACAGCTCCGGCTCATACTTGGCCATTCGGACACGCAGGATCTGCGATTCCCAGGCCGACGCGGCCGCCTCGAACCCGGCCAGTTGCTCGATGACCTTCAACAAGCCCGGTTCGCCATGTTGGCGCGAGCCCGGTACCACGTGCTGCCACTGCAACAGAAACCGCATGAATTCGGCGGCGGTCACCGGCTCGATCTCTTTCCTGAGACGAGCGATCGTCAGCCGGTGAATGCGGGCCAGGAGGCGGCGATGGCACCACTCGACCGGCGCGGCGGCGCCTGAATGTGAAATATGGAATGGGGAATGTGGAATTGGTCGGAAATGGCCTCGCAGGGCTTGGCCGGTAGATTCCAGACGAATGAGCGAGCCCTGAACCCAGTCAGAGGGCACGTGCAGCCGCTCAGCCAATTCCGCCGCCGTTGTCGGGCCGATGCTTTCCATCCACCCCAGCACCGTGGCATCCAACGCTGCTTCATCGCCGCCGGCGAACATGCGTTCGACCGCTGCACGATTCTCCGTCGCCGTCCATCCCCTCGCCTCTCGCCCCTCGCCTCGCACCTGCAGTTCAATCGCCCGTCCGGACTCCATCAATACCGGCAGGTACGCCTCCCACGCCGGCACTTGGTCGCGGGGCACCCAGAGCAGCGTCAGCAGCGCATCGTGCAGCTCGTCGGCGTCGCGGACGACCGGCCAGGCTTCTTCTCTCACCTCCGCGATGGCCGCAGGATCCAACGCCCCGATGTTCCCGGCCATCTCGGGCGGCAACGTGCGCCGCATCTCGACCGCGCGGGCGCGCCGCTCTTCCAGCGGCGCATCGTCCAGGTAGGCGTAGGGATTGGCGTTGAGAATCTCGTGACAGAAAGGAGAGGGAACCGGCGTATCCACCGCGACGCAGCGGATCTCGCCCCGCTCAATGCGCTGCAAGACCGCGATGAGCCCGTCGAGGTCCATCGCCTCGGTGAGGCAGTCCCGCACGGTTTCCTTGACCAGTGGATGATCGGGCAGATCCCTTGGCGCATGCGGATCGCGCATATTGTCCTGGCACGCCAACGCCGCCGGGAACACGGCGGCCAGCAGGTCTTCCGCGCGCATCCGTTGGATCTGCGGCGGCACGCGTTTGCCGTTGGCGAACCGGAGCAGCGCCAGCGCGCGGGTGGCGTTCCAGCGCCACCGGCTGGCGAACATGGGCGCCGCGAGAATCGCCTGTGTGAGCACCTCGCGCACGGATTCCGACCGCACAAACCCGAAGACGCTCTCCAGCGGAAAACTGTGCCGCTCGCCCAGCGAGATCACGACGCCCTCGTCCGTCGCGGCGGCCTGGAGCTCAAAATCAAAGGTCACGCAAAAACGCTTGCGGAGCGCCAAGCCCCAGGCGCGGTTCAGACATCCGCCGAACGGCGCATGAATGACCAATTGCATCCCCCCGCTCTCGTCGAAAAACCGCTCGGCGATGACGGTCTCTTGAGTCGGCACCGCGCCGAGCACCGCGACTCCCGAAGCCACGTACGCCACCGCCTGTTCCGCTCCGCGCTGATCCAGCCCGCACTCCTTCTTAAGCCAGGCAAGGGGCAAGAAGCCAGAGGCAAGGGGATTGCCTAAAAGGCTCTCGCCACCGCTGGCCTCTTGCTTCATGCCACACGCCTGCTTCGCTATCTCTTGCCGTAACGCCGCGACTTCAGCCGAGAGCTCCGCAGTGCGCGACGGGGCTTCGCCGCGCCAGAACGGAATGGTCGGCGGAGCGCCGTGCGCGTCTTCCACCCTCATCTTGCCCGTCTCCACATTGCGAATGCGCCAGGACGCATTCCCCAGCAGAATGATGTCCCCGGCGAGGCTTTCCACCGCGAAGTCTTCATCCACCGAGCCGACCACCGTTCCGTCCGGCTCGGCGATCACCGTGTAATTCGCCGTGTCCGGAATGGCGCCTCCCGACGTGATCGCCGCCAAGCGCGCGCCGCGCCGCGCTTTGATGCGCCGGTTGATCCGGTCGTGATACAGATAGGCCCGCCCGCGGCCGCGGCCGGCCGGAATGCCATCGGACAGCATCCTCACCACCGCGTCAAAGTCTTTACGGTCCAGTTCGCGGTACGGATACGCGCGCCGGCACAAAGCGAACAGCTCGTCCTCACGCCATTCCTGGGTCGCGGCGGCCGCCACGATCTGCTGCGCCAGAATGTCCAGCGGCGCGGTCGGCACGTCGAGGCGATCCAGCGCGCCGCGCCGGATCGCCCGCACCAGGGCGGCGCATTCGATCAGTTCATCACGGGTCGTGGCAAACAGTCGGCCTTTCGGGACGGCTTTGATCCAGTGTCCGGACCGGCCGATCCGCTGCAAGGCCGTGGCGATGGCGCGGGGCGAGCCGATCTGGCAGACCAGATCGACGGTGCCTACGTCGATCCCCAGTTCGAGCGACGCAGTCGCCACCACCACGCGAGTCCGCCCGGTTTTCAACCGTTCCTCGGCGGACAGCCGGATCTGTCTCGACAAACTGCCGTGATGCGCCGCCACCACCTGCGCGCCCAGATGCTGCAAGCGCTCTTCCAAGTCGTGCGCCACCCGCTCGGCCAGCCGGCGTGTGTTCACGAAGACCAGGGTGGACCGGTGCTGTTGCACCAGTTCGGCCACACGGTCGTAGATGTCGCGCCAGATCGCGTTGGTGGCCACCGCGCCCAACTCATCCTTTGGGACCTCGACCGCCACGTCCATGTCGCGCCGGTGCCCGACGTCGACGATTGCGCAGGGCGCAATCGAGTTCGAAGTTCGAGGTTCGAAGTTCGAAGTTCTCGGAGCAGGACGTTCGAAGTTCGGACTTTCTGAAATCGAATAACCTCGAACTTCGAACTCGGAACTTCGAACTCGGTCGCCGACGAGAAACTCGGCGACCGTTTCGATCGGGCGCTGGGTCGCGGACAGCCCGATGCGGACAGGCCGCGCAGCGGTCAGAGCCTCGAGCCGTTCCAGCGACAGGGCCAGATGGGCGCCGCGCTTGTTCGGCGCAAGCGCATGAATTTCATCGACGATCACCGTGCGCACATCGCGCAGCATCAGCCGACTCTTTTCCGCGGTGAGCAACAGATACAGGGACTCCGGCGTCGTGATCAAAATGTGGGGCGGACGGCGCAGCATCTGCTGCCGGTCCAAAGCCGGCGTATCGCCGGTCCGGACCAGCACGCGGATCTCGGGCAGGAGCAGGCCCGCCGCCAGCGCGGCCTGCCCGATCTCCGCTAACGGCTGCTGCAGATTTTTCTGGACGTCATTGCTCAGCGCTTTGAGCGGCGAGACGTACAGCACCTGGGTACGGTCGTCCAGCTCGCAGGCGAGAGCCTGCTTGAAGAGCGCATCGATGCAGGAGAGAAAGGCAGCGAGGGTTTTGCCCGATCCGGTGGGCGCGGCGATCAAAACATCCGAGCCGGAGGCGATCGCCGGCCAACTACGCACCTGGACGTCGGTCGGCTCGCCGAATCGCGTCCGGAACCAGTCGGCAATAACGGGATGGAAGCGGGAGAGCGGCATGCGCCCGGATGTTACCATGCGAGGCGCACGGCGCTCCACATGTGCGTCTGCGCCGCCCGGTTCGCGCGGTGGGCTGGTTACATCAGGACGCTGAAGACGGGGCTCCCGACTCTCTGACCGTCAGGACCCCGCGCATGATCGGATGCAGCTTGCAGTAGTATCCGTAATTCCCGGGCGGCAGCCCGGGGAGCTCATAGCTGCCGTCCGGCGGAACGGCGCCGGAGTCGAAGAGACAGGATTCTCCCGTTTCGCACCCTTCGTGGGTGATTGTGTGATGGGTGCCGGTCGTGTTGTACCACTTGACCGGCGCATGCGCGGCCACCGTCGCCGCTTTCGGGAGGAAGTACGGCGTCCCTCCGTCGATCGTAATGGAATACGGGGCGGAGGGCGCAGCCGCCACCGCCGCTGCGATCAGCAGCCACACCCCCGCACCGACGACGAAAGCGGTAAAAAACGCGGGCAGTTTCCCAGCCGGATCGTTGTGCTCAGGCAGCCTTCTTGACATGAGCACCCACTTGAGCCTCCCCTGCCTTGCCAAAGAACCGCTCCCACGTACTGCGGACAAAAGCCCCAAACGCCATGATCAGCAAGAGCCACATCAATCCTTCCATCCAATTGGTATTAAAGATCGACATGGCCTTATCCAAGGCTGAAAGGAAATCCATAGGGCACCTCCTTCCATGCAAGGTTATGGCGGTTGTTTAAATAATCACGGTTCTCGAACAGTAAAGAGGCGGCGGGCAACCGGATAAAAACTTTTGGCAGCACAATGACTTCCGGTTACTGCTTTGGAAATAGGCGCGAAGCAAGAGCCCCGCGGCTAGAGGTCGGAGTCTCTTCCCCCCTTGCCCCGAGCCCCTTGCCTCTTGTCTCGTGCCTCTCGCCCATTCTTTATAAACGCAACAACGCGATGACGCTCAGACAGACCAAGAGGTTGTTGGTCGCATGAGCGATCATCCCGGGCAGCAGGCTCCCGGTCTTTTCATACGCCCAAGCCCAGACCACCCCGCTCCAGAACACGCTCAGAAATCCGACCAGGCCGTAGCCGTGCGCGATGGCGAAGAGGCCGGCGCTGATGAGGGCGGACCGTTCCCAGCCGTATCGCCGCCGCAAGATCGCGAAAAGCAAGCCCCGAAACGCGAGTTCTTCGAAAACGGGCGCGAAAATCACATATTCGAGCAGGCTGATGCTCATGACCGACGGGGACGCCCAGACCAAATCGGCGTCGAACCATTCCGTCCAGTGACTGGAAAGGCTGAGCGGTTCGGTCACCTTGCCCAACACCCATTCGCCCAGCAAACCCGCCGCCACGATGGCCGGGACGACCATCGCGAATCGAGGCAGGTCCCGCCACGCGGGTTTCAAGCCGAAGCCCTCCACGAACCCGAGTCCGGTCGGTTTCAGCAGGTGTCGGCGGGCCAGCAGCAGCAACGGGAGATTCGTCAGCGGGATCGCCAGCACCCGGAGGGAGGTGTAGTCGATCGCGGCGAACAGAAAGGCGACGGTCAGCACCGCGCCGATCGCGCCGCCGCGCAACAAGACCGCCGCGCCGATCCCGCCGGGCCACCGCGGCGGCAACGAAGCCGATCCCACCCGCAGCGCATCCCTCCGCCGATTCCGTCGCAGCCAGACCGACACCAAGACCGAGCCGCCGACCAGCATGACGGCCAACTCCGCGGCCGCCAGCGCGCGCGAGCGCCACAACAGAGCCTCCGCCCTGGTCGTCGAGGTCGTCTCCACCGACGCAAGCAGGGCATGGTCGCCGGCCTGTCTTGCCAGCCTGATGGCCAGCCGATCGTAGAACCACCCGGCGGGAAGCAGCTCCGCCAATTCAGCCTGCAGTCCCTGTTCCTCCTCGAGGCTGATCCGCTCGCCCTGATACGCCGCCCGTAACAGCCGCGCGAACAGCGGGAACGGCGCCTCCGCTTCCACCCAGGCGTCGGCCTTGTTCGCCACCTGGGACAGGCGGCCCGATTCCGCCTCCAGGACGGCCAAATTCAGATGGACAGCAGGGTCTTCCGAGTAGGACGAAAGTTCTTCGTACCACGCGATCGCCTGGTCACGCTCATTGGCGTCGCTGCCGACGGCGATTTCATAGAAGATGCGCTCCCACTCCGGCGCCCGGAGCAGGGCTTCCTCCACGTCCATCGTCCGGCTGACCATCAGGTGGAGCGCACGTTCGGGCGAGGCCACGCGGTCCAGGCGAGGCAACGAGAGCATGAACCATGCGAACAGGCCGATCGATGCGCACAGCACGATCGCCGAGAGGACCGTCACCACGCGCGAGAAACGAGGGTCGTAGGGGAGAGGAGCCGGGGATGAATCGCCCGTGACACCGGCCGCGCCGGAGCCTGCCAGGTTGGTCAGCGAATGATCGGGATGCACCGTCGTCTCATGTGCGTGACAGTATATCACGCGCCTGGAAGGGCATGAAACGCAAACACGCCTCCACGGTGGGCGCAGCCGCGCTCTTGGCGGAGCGATCAAAAGTTGGCTATACTGGTTTTTCTTCGCGTAAATCCGAGGAACTGAGCCGTGACCGTCCGCCGCGGACATCGTCCGTTTGACCTATCCGGGATGCTCGGGCCATGACTCCTGAAGCCATCGGCGAGTTTGTGCCGCCGCCGCGGTTGCTTCTAGGACCAGGCCCGAGCATGGTCCATCCGCGCGTGCTGCGCGCCATGTCGGCGCCGCTTCTCGGCCATTTGGATCCGGCGTTTCTCGCGCTCATGAACGACATCCAGCGCCTCCTTCGAAACGTGTTCCGCACCGCGAACCCTTTCACGATCGCCGTCTCCGGGACGGGTTCGGCCGGCATGGAGGCTGCGCTCGTCAACCTGGTCGAGCCGGGGGATACGGTCATCGTCGGCGTGAACGGCGTCTTTGGGACGCGCATGGCGACGATTGTGGAGCGATGCGGCGGCAAGGCGATCAAGATCGAGGCACCGTGGGGCGGGATCATCGAGCCCGAGCATGTGCGGGCGTCGCTCGCCCGATCGGGATCGGTCAAGGCCGTCGCGCTCGTCCACGCCGAAACGTCCACCGGCGCCTGGCAGCCGCTCGAAGAGATCGGGCGGCTCTGCCGCGAGCACGAGACGTTGTTCATCGTCGATGCCGTCACGTCGCTGGGAGGAATCCCGCTCGACGTGGACGCCTGGAACATCGATGTCTGTTACAGCGGCACGCAGAAGTGCCTGAGTTGTCCGCCCGGCTTAGCCCCGTTGACGGTGAACGACCGCGCGCTCGGCGCCATCCGCCGCCGCCGCGCGCCGTGCCAGAGCTGGTACCTGGACCTGGCGTTGGTGGCGGAGTACTGGACCGAAGGCACGCGAGCCTATCACCACACGGCGCCGATTTCGATGCTCTACGCCTTGCGGGAAGCGTTGCGCCTGGTTGAGGAAGAGGGGCTGCCGGCGCGATTCGAACGGCACCGGGTGAACAGCGCGGCGCTGTTGGCCGGCCTCGCCGAACTCTCGCTGACCCCGCTGGCGGCGGAAGGCCGGCGCGTGCCGACCTTGAACTGCGTCACCCTCCCGCCGCACTTCGACGACGCCGCTGCGCGGGCGACGCTCCTGCGCGAGTACGGCATCGAGATCGGCGGCGGCCTCGGCCCGCTCAAGGGCACGGTCTGGCGCATCGGCCTGATGGGTGAATCGTCCACGCGGAGTCACGTGGAGGCGCTGCTCGTCGCCTTGGAAGAGATCGCCGCCCGCTTCGGCAAGCCGGTAAGGCCGGGTGCGGCGGTGCAGGCCGCATCGCGCGTCTACGGCGCAGCCTCTCAGCCGTCAAGGAGAAACGGACCATGAGTCGACCCATTGTCTGGATTATCGCCGGCGCCGCGTTCGCGTTCGTCGCCGTCG
The DNA here is from genome assembly GCA_040755395.1 of Nitrospirota bacterium. Lineage (NCBI taxonomy): Bacteria > Pseudomonadati > Nitrospirota > Nitrospirota bacterium. Next base: position 261,584 of record JBFMAX010000003.1, on the reverse strand, counting down.
TGACCTATTGGACGATCGCCCTCGTCGTGGCGGAAGCCAGAAAACCGGACATGGTGCCGCCGGAGAAAGTGGTCGAGTACCTCCACGCGGTCATCGAAGCCAACCGGACGAATTACACGAAGAATGTCGTGGACAAGCTGCAGCAGCAGGGCGTCGTGGAGGCGGTGGAACATTGGAAGGACGAGAAGGGGCTTCCCCTGCCCGCCCAATTTCTGATGGAGTCGGGTCGCCTGGTGGCCGAAAAAGGGTACAAGCTCAGTTACCGGCTGGCCAGCCTGACCCCCATTTATGTCTGGAACGGGCCCACCAGCGACTTCGAACGCCGGGGCCTGGAGGCCGTGATGAAAGAGCCGGACAAGCCCTTCATGGGATTTGTCAGGATCGGCAACGCCCGCTACTTCCAAGGGGTGTACGCGGACAGGGCGCTCTCCCAAACCTGCGTCATCTGCCACAACACCCACCCCAATAGCCCCCGCCGCGACTACAAGCTGAACGACGTCATAGGCGGGATCGTGATCACGATTCCGATCGGCGAGTGATCGCCATGGCGCTGCTCCTGCGGAACGTGCGGCTGATCGACGGCCTCGGCCGATCCCGCGAACGGGCGACCATCGTCATCCGCGGCGATCGCATCGCATCGGTCGGCGACAGCCGGGCCGTCGGCATCCCGCGCGGCGTGCGGGTGATCGACGGGCGCGGGCTGACCGTCATCCCCGGCCTGATCGATTGTCACGTGCACCTGTGCCTCGGCGGAGAGCCGGACGTCGTGGCGACGCTCGCCCGCGACACTCCGGCCATGACCGTGCTCAAAGCCGCGCAGTTCGCCCGCCGGACGGTGGAGGCCGGCTTTACGACTGTGCGCGATCTCGGGTTTCGCGACCATTCCATTTTTTCGCTGAAGCGCGCGATCGAGTCGGGTTTGACGCCGGGGCCCCGTATTTTGGCTGCCGGACTCGCCGTCTGCATGACCGGCGGGCATGCGCGGTTCATCGGCCGCGAAGCCGACGGGCCGGTCGCCGTCATAGCGGCCGTGCGCGAGCAATTGGCCGCCGGGGCCGACGTCATCAAGGTTATCGCTTCCGGCGGGGTGCTCACGCCGGGCACGGCGCCCGAGGCGGCGCAGTTCACTCCTGAAGAGCTGAGCGCGGCCGTCGCGGAAGCCGGAAGAGCCGGACGGCGCGTCGCGGCGCATGCGCACGGATCAAGCGGGATGAAAAACGCCGTCCGGGCCGGCGTCCATTCGATCGAGCACGGGACATTGATGGACAAGGAAGCCGCGTCGCTGATGAAAGAACGCGATGTGTTTATGGTGCCGACGCTGTCGGCGCTGGCCACGACCGCGGATTGCGGCCCGGCCTGCGGCGTGCCGGAACACGCGGTGGCCAAAGCGAAGACGATGCGCGCCCGCCATGAGGCCGCGTTCAAACAAGCCCATCGCGGCGGGATCTTCATCGCCCTGGGCACCGACGCCGGGACGCCGTTCAATTATCACGGTGACAACGCGCAGGAACTGGAACGGATGGTCGCGCTCGGCATGAGCCCCATGGAAGCGTTGCAGACCGCCACCGCGGCGGCGGCTCGGCTTCTGGGCATCGACGATGCGGTCGGGACGATCGAGGCCGGCAAGCTGGCCGACCTGGTCGTCGTCGCCGGCAACCCCCTGAAACGCATCGCCATGCTCCGCGACAAAGAGAAAATCGTCGGGGTGATGCAGGCGGGGCGGTTCGTCTCGGGGCCGCTCTCCAAGGAAATGAGAAATGACGAATGAGGAACGGCACGCGCACAATCCCAGACATTCCTCATTCCACATTCCTCATTCTCCATTGCGGCGTCACCGCCGCTGGTAGAACAGCTCCAGCGCGGCGGTGAAACCGCTCACCCTTCCTCGGCGGATCATGTCTTCAAAGCGCCCCCGCAACTCTCTGGTCTGCCCTTCGTCGCCTTTCTTGATCACGCCCTGCGCCGCCATCATCTGGACGGCGACATCCACCAGCCGCTTCTTGCGGCTCTCCATCTCCGGGCTCAGGAACTCGTCCATGACCTCCGTCGCCCGTTCCGCCACGATGTCCTCGCGGAACGTGTCGTACCCCTGCGCGGCCACCGTGCGTTCGCGGATGAGCGCCAATTCGACTTTGATCCGCTTGACATCCTTGATGACGACGGCGAAGAGCTCTTTCCGTCCCTCCTCGAACAGCTTTTTCTCCATTTCTTCGCGGATGAGCGACGGATCGACGGCCTCCTCGCGCGGCTCAACGCCCCAGCGGAGCCGGTCGTAGGTCCGGCGGCTCTCCGGGTCGCCGATGACTTCATAGGCCTCGTTGATCTCGCGGATCTTCGCTTCGGCGTCGGCCTTCCCGGGATTCCGGTCCGGATGGTGCTGAAAGACGAGGCGGCGGTACGCTTTCTTGATGTCCTCATCGGAGGCTTCACGCGGGACGCCGAGGATTTTGTAGTAATCGATGCGCGGCATGACAGCGCGAGACTATAACACCCGTCCGGAGCAGCGGCAACCGAGCTTCGCGCCCGCAATTCTCACCTTGACTCCCGGTGTCTACTTGGCTAATAGCCGGTAGCCGGCAGCCGAGAGCAATGAGAGCAAGAAGGGGGTCGCGCGAATTTCTGGGCTCCCCGCTGCCCGCTATTCGCTGCTGGCTGTTCGCCGTATCCGGATTCCAAATGACGACGCAACCATGGCGACGGGGCGTCACCCGTTATCAATGGCTCGTGCTGTTCGTGGCCTGGCTCGGATGGGTGTTCGACTCGATGGACGCCACGATCTACGCCATCGTCCTTCATCCGGCGCTCGAAGAACTGCTCCGATCATCCGCCGGGACGGTCAATGCGGAACAGATCGGCTGGTACGGCGGCATCATCTTTTCGATCTTCCTGATCGGCTGGGCGATCGGCGGCGTGTTGTTCGGGATCGTCGCCGACTATGTCGGACGGACCAAAACGCTCATCGCGACGATCCTCATCTATGCGCTCTTCACCGGCGCGGCCGCGCTGTCGCAGGATTGGTGGCACCTGGCGCTCTACCGGTTCCTGACGGCGCTCGGCATCGGCGGCGAATGGGCGGCCGGCGCGGCGATCGTCGCCGAAACGTGGCCGGAGACCAAACGCGCCAAGGCAGCCGGCATCCTCCAATCCGCCTGGGCGGCGGGTTTCTTTCTCGCCGCCGCGTTCAACCTCTTGCTGGGAGGCTACGGCTGGCGGGTGTTGTTCGTGGTCGGCGTCCTTCCGGCTTTCGTTTCCATCGTGGTCTTCATCTGGGTGAAGGAGCCGGACCGGTGGGTGAAGGCGCGCGCGCTGGAGCGTCGCTCGGGAGCCGTGTCGGCGATCAAGCTTCCGGAACTCTTCCGTCCCGATCTCCGCCGATCGACGCTGGTCGGCTCTGTTCTGGCGTTCGTCGCGGTCTTCGGACTGTGGGGCGCTACCAATTGGACTCCCACATTGATCAGAGCCTTGCCCGATATGCAGGGGCTGGATCACGCGGCGCTCGCCAAATACGTGAGCTATGCCATCATGGCGTTGAACGTCGGCGCCTTGGGCGGGTATCTCAGCTTCGGCCCGCTGGCCGAGCGGTTCGGACGCCGGCCGGTTTTCGCGCTGATGTGCGCCGGCAGTCTGCTGATGTTGCCGGTCGCGTTCCTGACCCCGCACGCGTACACACATGTCTTGGCCCTGCTGCCGGTCCTCGGGTTTTTCAACAACGGCATCTTCACCGGCTTTCCCATTTATCTTCCCGAACTCTATCCGACCCGCCTGCGGGCGACGGGCGCGGGGTTTTGTTTCAACGCCGGCCGTGTGTTGGCTTCAGTCGCGCCGTTCCTCACCGGATTTCTGGTGACCGCCATGGGGACGTTCGGCAAAGCCGCCAGCACCGTGGCGCTGATTTATCTGGTGGGATTGCTGGTGCTGCCGTTCGCGCCGGAAACGAGAGGGAAACCGCTGCCGGATTGAACGGAGGGGCGGTAGGCGATGCCGCAGTATCCGCGCATGTTGCCGCTGGGCGACGCCGGATTCCTTGTCGAGTTCGGCGACTCCATCGACCCTGCCGTCAACGACCGCGTGGTGAATTTTGCCCAGGCCGTCGAGCGTTCGCGTGTTCCGGGCGTCATCGAAGTCGTGCCTGCGTACCGGTCGGCCGCAATCTACGTCGACCCGGTCGAGAAGGACCTCGTGTCGCTCAGGGAAGCGTTCATGACTCTCGCCGTCAACTTCCCGATGGAGCCGGTCGGTCGACAGCACGCCGTCGCGATCCCGGTCCTCTACGGCGGCGAGGCGGGACCGGATTTGCCCGCCCTGGCGGAGCGAGCCGGCCTCTCGATGGAACAGGTGATCGAGTTGCACGCCTCGGTCGAGTATCGTGTGTTCATGTTGGGGTTCAGTCCCGGTTTTCCCTATCTCGGCATCGTCCCCGACGCGATCGCCGCGCCGCGCCTGCCCGAACCCCGCATCAACGTCCCGGCCGGATCGGTCGGGATCGCCGGCCGGCAGACCGGCATCTACCCGCAGGCGAGCCCGGGCGGGTGGCGGTTGATCGGGCGGACGCCGCTCACGCTCTACGACCCGGCGCGGATCCGTCCCTTTCTGTTGGAACCGGGAGATCTGGTGAGGTTTGTCTCCATCGACCGGGAGGAATTCGACCGGCTGAAAGAGAAGAAAGACGATGACAAGAACGATCGACCTGAACTGCGATCTGGGTGAAGCCGCCGAACCGGCGCAATGGGAAGTCGAAGCCCGCGTATTGGCGCATGTCACCTCGGTGAATATTGCGTGCGGCGTTCACGCCGGCGATCCGAATCTCATGCGGCGAACGGTGCACCTGGCGTCGGCCCACGCTGTCGCGATCGGCGCCCACCCCGGCCTTCGCGATCCGGACGGAATGGGCCGCCGCGAGCGCGCCCTCACCGAGGTCGAAGTGGAAAATCTGATCGCCTACCAGGTCGGCGCATTGGCGGGCATCTGTGCCTTGGCGGGCGTACGCCTGGCTCACGTCAAGCCGCACGGCGCGCTCTATACGATGGCGGCCCGCGATCGTCGATTGGCCGACGCTGTCGCTCGGTCGGTCGCGACGGTCGACCGTCGCCTCATCCTGGTTGGACTCGCCGGATCGGAGCTGATCGCCGCCGGCAAGGCGGCCGGCCTCATCACCGCAGAGGAAGCCTTCATCGATCGGGCTTATCGGCCGGACGGCTCCCTGGTCCCGCGAGACCGGCCGGGAGCGGTCATTCACGATGAAGCGACGGTGTTGGCACGTGCGCTGAGTCTCGCGCGAGACGGCATCGTGCCGAGTCTGGACGGTCCTCCGGTCACGGTCCGAGCGGACACCCTCTGCCTGCACGGAGATACACCCGGCGCGGACCGATTGGCCCAGGCGGTCCGGAAAGCGCTCACCGACGCCGGCGTCCGCGTGGCCAGCCTGACCGAAATCCATGCCTGAACGAGCCGTCTTGCGCGTCATTCGACCCGGTCTGTTGACGACCGTCCAGGACCTGGGTCGCTACGGTTTCAGACGATACGGCATGCCGATCGCCGGCGCGATGGACCAGTATGCGCTTCGAGTCGCCAACCGGCTCGTCGGCAATCCCGATCATGCTGCCGGCTTGGAGATCACCGTCCAGGGCCCCGAGCTGCGTGCCGAGGCCGATGCGCTGATCGCGATTACCGGAGCGGATCTGTCGCCTGCAGTGGACGGGGCCGCCCTGCCTGACTGGACCGCCGTCGCCGTGCAGGCCGGGAGCATCCTGACCTTCGGCGGGCGCCGGAGCGGGGCGAGAGCCTATGCGGCCCTGGCGGGCGGTCTCGACGTGCCACTCGTGTTCGGCAGTCGCTCCACTCATCTCCGCAGCAGGACTGGTGGATTCGAGGGACGCGCCTTAGCGAAAGGCGATGTGCTGACCGGAGGATACCCGCCGACCGATTGGCGCACTCTCATCGGCCGCTTCATCCCTGACTCGATTCGACCGGCCTACAGCGCAGCTCCCACCGTCCGCGTCGTCCTCGGACCTCAGCAGGATGCGTTCACCGCCCAAGCCCTCGAGACCTTCGTCAGCCGACGCTACACCGTCTTGCCCGAGGCGGACCGAATGGGCTACCGACTGGCCGGCCCGCTGCTTCCGCACTCCGGCCCGCCCGAGATCGTGTCCGATGCGACGGTCCCCGGAGCGATCCAGGTGCCGGCCAATCAGCAGCCCATCCTCCTGATGGCCGACTGCCAGACGACCGGCGGCTATCCCAAGATCGCCGTCGCGATCTCGGCCGACCTGCCCTTGGCCGCGCAGCTCATGCCCGGTGACACGATCGGGTTCACTCCGGTGGACGCCGCTGAGGCGCGAGCGATCGCCCGAACCCAGCGCGCCACGTTGGATCGCCTCCTCCCTCCGGTCGGGTAAGGGGAACATAGGTGCGGACCGGCGATTAACCGCGCCGGCGCCGCGCCAACCACACAAGAGGCGCGGCGAACAAAAGGGCGGGCAACCAGACCCACCGGATTTCGCTGGCCAGGATGACCAACCCGTGATCGGTGAAGAATTCTCCGAACCCGATCGGCGAGACTTCGATCGGCCGGAACGGGAGAAAGTACCGGGTCGCGTCGAACGGGGCGAAGAAGGCCACGCCGAGGCCGCCGTTGGTCATGGCGTCGAGCACTCCATGCGAAGCCGTCGCGCAAAACAGGTATCCCCACACTCTCACACGAGCGCCGGACCACTCCGGCCCATTGAAGGCCGCGGCAACGACAGCGGCGGCGAGCAGCACGGCGAAGAACAGCGAGTGGGTCAAGCCTCGGTGGCCCAACAGGTGATCGTAGGGAATGCCGAACCAGAACCCGAGGACGTCCAGATCCGGTCCGACCGAGCAGGCGGCACCGAACACCCAGAAACGCATCGACCGCTCGGCCGGTCTCCATGCCATCCCCAACGCGGCGGCTACCACGACATGCGAAAACGCCGACGCCATCGTCAGAGCCCCCCGGCGAACTCGCACCGGATGCGCCGGCGCCGCACTTGAAGCCGGACTGCATGGGTGTGTAAGGTAATTGGAAGAACGACCTCGACACCGCAGAGGATGACGAAGATGCCGGCGCGAACACCCCGTTTCACCGTGTCCTTACCTGCTCTCCTCGCGCCGTTGCTGATCGGCCTGCTCGCCGGCTGCGCGACCATCCCGTTCGATCCCGCGCCCGTCGTGCCGACCAAACACCAACTCCCCTACTCGGTCAAATTGAAGCTCGGAGCCTTGGGTGCGTTCATGGTCGAGCCGGGCGCGACGATGATCGCCGATCCCGGATTGCAGAACCACGTCCTCAGCCCGATCGATTCGCTGGTCTCGCCGCGAGAACAGTGGGAAGCGGCTATCCTGCAATACGTGACCGCCCGACAGACCTTCCGACGGGTCGTCAGGGAGGGAACCGCGGATCTCGACCTGGAACTGCAGGCCGCCATCTATATCGACCCCAGCAGAGCCTTCGATTTCAACTACATCTATGCCGCCAGAGTCGACGCGTTGCTCAAGGACCCGCGGAACGGCCGCCTGCTGAAGAGCTATAGCGGCTTCGGCAAAGCGGTCGGCGAGGTGGCGCGAGGCGGGAAAGACGACGATAGGCGACCGGTGAACCGGGCCCTGCACGCCGCGTTGAACGACCTGTTCGGCAAGATGGAACACGACCGGCGGCTGGCGTCGCTGTGAAGTCCGTGAATCGTTCAACGATTATTCGTTAATCGGAAGAAAACTCTCCACGTTGAACCGTTTCACGGTTCATGTTTCACGAACAACCGGCCAGCCGTTTCGCCAGTTCCCGCTCTTCCGCCTCCGTTTTGACTTCGCCGTTCAGGCGGGCGTCCAGCAATGCATCGAGGATTTTCCGATAGAGCGGCCCCGGTTTGAGGCCCATTCCCTGAAGATCGCGGCCGGTGAGCCACGGCTTGACGTGCCGGTACGTCGTGAGATACGCGGAGATCTGTCGCTTCACCGACTCCGACTTGTCCTTGGCCATGATGAAAATCAGCGTTTCATCGGCGAGCCCCGTCAGCAACCGCGTCGTCTCGGCCGGACGCGGAGGCGGCTGTTTCGCCAACCGTCTCAGCAGCCCGCGCAGGGCGAAGCGCGCCGCTTTCAGCTTCTCGGTTTCCTGTTCCGTGAACGGGAAACGCTTGAGCAGGTCCCGGACCGCGCGGGCCGGCAGCACCTCCAGGAGCGCCATCATCGACACCAGCCAGGAGTGCATCGGTCGATCCAGATAGAGCAGCCGGTACCAATCCAGCGCTTCTTCCACGCCGGCGAGCAACTCCTCCAGCCGCGGGGACCAGACGAGCTTGGGGTGGATGAAGCGCAGCAGATCCAATTCGGCCATCCGACTCACCGCGCGGCGCGGCTCCCGTTCGGAGAACAGCAATTTGAGTTCGTCGAGCAGCCGATGGCCGGACAGTCGGTGGAACAGGTCCATCTTCACCGCGCCCTTGATGAGCGCCGATGTTTCTTTCCCCAGGTGAAATCCGAACCGCAGTTCGAACCGGATCGCGCGGAAGACGCGCGTCGGGTCTTCGACGAAACTCAAGCCGTGCAGAACCCGGATCGTCTTCTCCTTCAAGTCGCGCTGGCCGCCGTAGAAATCGATCAACTGGCCGAAAGAGCGGGAATTGAGCCGGATCGCCAGGGTGTTGATCGTGAAGTCCCGCCGATAGAGGTCCTTCTTGATCGAGCTCTGCTCGACCGTGGGCAACGCCGTCGGATATTCGTAATATTCCGTCCGAGCCGTCGCGACATCGACCTTGAACCCGTCCGGCAGGACCACCACGGCGGTGCCGAATCGCTCGTGCGCCTTGACCCGGCCGCTGCTCGCGCGGGCCAGCGCGCGGGCGAACGCGATGCCGTCGCCTTCGACGACCAGGTCTACGTCGAGGTTCTCGATGCCGAGCAGCAGGTCCCGGACGAACCCGCCGACCACGTAGGCCGACACATCCAGCCGGTCGGCCAGTTCCCCGGCCTCCTTCAGCAACGACACCAGACGAGCCGGCAGCTTGGCTCGCAACATCCCGCCGACGTTTCGTCGGCGCATCGTCCCGACAATGGCCTGCTCTCCGTCCTTCGCCCTGGGCCTCGCGCCGGCGAGGACGTCGTCGTGGAGCGCGCGCAGCAGGTCCGTTCTGGTGATCACTCCGACCACCTTGCTGCCTGACAGGATCGGCACAAATCGTTGGTTCTGCTCGATCATGCGGGTCTGAATCTCGTGGAACGGCGTGTCCGGCGAAGCGGCATAGGCGTCGGGTTGCATGAGCTGTTCGACCCGGGCGTCCGCCAATCCGTGGAACAGCGCTTTCTGCACGATCTCCCGGCTGATCAGCCCCCGATAGTGGTCCTTTCCGTCCAGCACGGGCAGCACGTTGACGCCGTACTTGGTCATGCGCGTCTCGGTTTCGGCGATCGTGGCGTCCATGCCGATCGACTTGACCGGCTTGGTCATCACGTCTTTCGCCAACAGGGTGGGGCGATACCGCTCGGCGAGCAACTGGACGATCCGCTCCCTCACCTCGATCAAGGTCTTGCCTTTGACGCTCGCCGCGGCGGCGACCGCGTGTCCGCCCCCGCCGAACTCCCGGGCGATCCAACTCACGTCGATCTCCGGGCGTCGGCTGCGGCCGATCACCTGGACCTTGTCCTCCATCGCGAAGGCCGCGACCACCGCGTCCAACCCCTCCAACTCCGCCAGCTTGTGCACCAGCCCGGCCAGATCGCCCCGGTACCGGTCATAGGCGCTGGATGCGACCAGGATCTTGCGGCCTTCCAGATAGTAAGTTTCGCTCGAACGCAACAGATCATTGAGCAGCGCGATCTGGTCCGGGTCCAACGGGCGCCGCAGCGTATCCGACACCACGTTCAGGTCCGCGCCAGCCCGCAAGACATAGGCCGCCGCTTCCAGATCGCGCGGCGTCGTGGAGACAAAGGCCAGCGAGCCGGTCTCTTCATACAGGCCCAACGCCAGCACGGTGGCTTCGAACGGCGTGAGCGGAAGATTCCTGGCTCGGAGTTGCTCGATCATGAGGGTCGTCGTCGCGCCGACCGGCTCGACGACCCGCAGTCCGACCCGGGCCTGGAACGCTTTTTCTGTGTCCGATGCGTCGTCGATTCCCGCTTCGTGATGGTCGTAGCAGTGCACTTCGACCTCCGACTTCGCACAGAGGTCCTTCAGCGGACCGATCCGTTCCGGATCCTGCGTATCGACCAGGATCAGCCGCGTGACCTGCGTCAGGTCGAGATCTTTCAAGCGGGTCACGCCGAGATCATGCACCGCGAGGAAACTGCGGACCGTTTCCTGCGCGCCGCCGGGCAGGACCAACGCCGCGCCGGGATAGAGCTTGCGCGCGGCGACCATAGAGGCCATGCCGTCGAAATCGGCGTTGAGGTGGGTGGTGACGACATCCACGCAAGGGATTCTAACAATATCGACAGGAGACGGGAAGCGACGCGGGAAGCCTAGCCCGGATTATTCACGAACGCTTCTACGGCTTCGGCCCATTGCAACAGCAGGGCAATGAGCACCCCGATACGCTGTTCCGACGGGCGTGCTCGCCACTCAGTCGGTCAACGTATTGACCACCCGTTGCATGAAGCTTGGCAACGGGTCCCCGGTACGCTTCCCTCCCTCGTGACTGCGCTTGCCCGTCTCACGACGCATCTACCGGGTATCCGGTACCCAGTGCGCTCCCGTTGCAACGGGTGGAACGTCACGAATCCTCGTGAATACTGCAGGCTAGAAAACAAGTCGGCGCTCGTGACTCAAGTCATGAGCGCCGACGGATGAGGAATTCCTCATTCCACATTATTTTCCATTACCGATGCCGAGCACCTTGGCGGTCGTGCTTCTCGCGGAAAATGTCGCGGGACGCGCGGTCCTGCGCGGCCTTGATCCGGGCGCGCTCCCTTTTGGTCACGACCCCATCGGACTTGGCCCTGTCCTCCATGCGATTGATCCGATCCTGCTGCCGTTCCAACCTGGCCGCCTCGCGCTCGGTCAATTGCCCGCTGGCGACGCCTTGGTCGATCCGCTGTTCCTGATTGGCCTGCCGCCGGTCGATCCCCGGTGTCTCGCTCTCCGCAAAGGCCACCGATCCGACCAACACCAACCCCGCCGACACGCCCACAATCAGACTCTTCATGATTGCCTCCTGGTTAGGGGTGGACTGCTCCGACTGCTGCCCTGTCAAACGCGCAGCCGCGCGATCGGTTGACAACGAGTCTCCAGATGTTTGTAGCACGCTGAACCCATCCCTGGAAAGAACGTTCGCGAAAAGGAACCACCTTCTTAGGCCCCACAGAGATGGCGCAGTAGCACTAAGCCAGGAACATAGGGGTCCCCGTGCGTACACCCGTGATGCCCTCGGCTGTGGCATCGGATAGCAGAAGGCCGACATTGTGACCGTATAGACTCGGATCGCCGGCTTCTCTAAACTACGGATTCGCTCCAACATCCGTTAAAGCTCAAACCGCGTTGATGAAAAAGACCTGGTCATCTCCTCTGATGGGTCACAGATAATCGAGTCCCCATGACATCCGTCTATCTTCGTGGTTCCAGATGGTGTGTGCGCAGCAATGCCGTTCTTGGTGACCGTATCTTGCTCCGATTAGAAGATCCTGCGAGCGGAGAGACCATCGAAGCACTGTGCCCACCGGACGAGTTTGAACCACTTATTGAGCCAGAGCCGACGCTCGATCGCCGCTCCCTCACCCCGTTCAGTCACTGGCTGACGCTTCATCACGCGCTCACCCTCCAATCTCCACCCCCAGGGCAGTATGCGGCGTTTGTTGCCGCACGGATTTCACCGGAGCCCTATCAGTTCGCGCCGCTTGCGCGGCTGCTCGCCGGACCACGGCGCGGTTTGCTGATCGCTGACGATGTCGGCCTCGGCAAGACCGTCGAAGCGGGGATTTGCCTGCTGGAACTGATCGCCCGTGGGATCGGCAAACGGATTCTCCTCGTGGTCCCTCCCGGGCTGATTCCCCAGTGGCTGGACGAAATGTGGGACAAATTCGGGTTGGAGTTCCAACCCATCGAGAACTCGGCGGCGCTCGACCGTGCCCAAACCGCAGTGTCGGAGGGCGTGCAGCCTTGGGCCTATTTCGACCGTGTCATCACCTCGACCGAATATCTGAAGCGCCGCGATGTGCATGCAGCGGCGCTGGCCCATCCGTGGGATGTCATTGTAGTGGACGAGGCACATTACCTTGCGGAATCCGGCACCCCCGCGAATCCCTATTCGACGGCGCGCACCCGTCTGGGTCCCAACCTGCGAAACGCCTCGCGCACGCTGCTCCTGCTCACGGCCACTCCCCACAACGGGTATCGACACAGCTTCCGCTCGCTCTTGGAACTCGTCGAGCCCGCCGAAGCCACCCTCCACGGTCGCACCGAGGACGTGCAGCGGCGTATCGCACGCACGATGATCCGTCGTCTCAAGCCGCAAATCGTCAAAACGACCTCGGATGGCAGGGTCGTGCCCGCCTTCCCGGTGCGCCACCCTGTGGGCCGAATCGAGGTGAGAAATCTCACTGACGAGGAACGCGACATGTTCCGCCTCGTGACGGAGTACTGTGCGAAAACGATCAAATCCGCCGAGGGCTCAGAGGAAGCCGACCTTGTATCGTTCGCGATGCAGATTGTGAAGAAACGCATGCTGTCAAGTCGTGCCGCGCTGAAACAGACGGTGGCAAACCGGCTGAAGGCCCTTGCAGCAAGACAACACGAAGACCCGCCCAAGCCTTCGGAGCTGCGCGAACTCCAGAGCGATCTACCCCTGGCGGAGAGCCAGGCCGAGCGCACGGCCCTGCGTGTTCTGCGGACAGCGCTCTCGCGCGATGCGCGTCGGCGCAACGCGGAGAAACGGCAACTCAAGACTATTGAGAACCTGCTCGATCGTGTCGCTAGCCGACCGGATCCCAAGATCGTGGCGCTCATCGCCGACCTCGAACGCGACGTGCTCCCTGTTCCAGGCGAAAAGGCCATCGTGTTTACCGAGTACCGTGACACACTTGCCGCATTGCAGGAGGCGTTCGACGCTCATCCTCTGCTGCAAAATGCCTACGCAGTCCTGGTCGGCGATCTCAGTGCTCGTCAGCGCAGGCAACGCATCGCCCGCTTTCGTGAACCGGGCTGTCGGGTCTTGCTGGCCACTGATGCCGCAAGCGAAGGCCTGAATCTGCAGGAGCGCTGCTGCCGTCTCTACCATGTCGAGCTTCCGTGGAATCCCAACCGCCTGGAGCAGAGGAATGGTCGCATCGATCGCCACGGCCAGACCAGAGCGCCGATCATTCGCTATCTCTTCTACCCCGACTCGCCCGAAGACCGAGTGCTCGACCGGCTGGTCCAGCGCATCGCGGCCATGCACGACGATCGCGTCTCCACGCCCGACATTCTGGGCATTCTCGAAGGCAGCCGTCTCGAGGAGCTGCTCGGGAGCATCGCCTCGGCCGAAGACGGCGCACGCAAGGGGGATACCCTGATGCGCCTCTTCGAAACCAAGCAGCACGAATTCAGCACCCAGCTCGCACCGCTCCTGCTGGGACAGGCGCCGGACGAGCCCACGCTGCCCTGTGCCGATACGGTGTCGGCCGATCCCTTGATCGAAGACGACCTCGCCTTCGAACGGGTGATACGCGAGGTGCTTCGCCCCCATCTCCGGCCCAGCACGATCCCTGACACCTGGAGGATTGACGTCCCGCGCCACTTGCAAGGACCGGGTGTGGCGCCCCGCTACGACTGCGCCACCTTCCGGCGTTCCGTCGCCGTGCGATATCCCGCCGATCAAGTCGAGTTCGTCCATCGGTTGCATCCGCTGGCGCAGGCTATCGCTGAGCACGCTTGGCAGGAGCTGACCCTCGAACCCACGCGTAACCACTTCGCCGCGCGGATCGCGGTCCGCCGCCATCCCATCGCCACCACGCCGCTGGCCCTGTTCACCTTTCACGAACGCCAGAGCCATCCGAAGGGAGCGGTCTTCGGCATCGCGATCACGGCAGCAGGCGAGGTGCTCGACCAGACCATTGCGCGAACATTGCTTGACGATCGGGAGGACACGCCGGCCGGCGAAGTACCCTGGAACGACTGCGAGCAAGTCTTCGCGCACAACTTTGCGGCCTTGCAAGGACAAGCCACGGAGGAGGCGCGCCGCTATATCCGCCAGGTGGTGGCTCGGGAACAGACTAAGCGAGCCCACCTCGCACAAGTGCTCCGGGAAGAAGCCGAGAAGTATCGAACGGACCGGTTGGCCGAAATTCTCGAGCAGGAACAGGAGGAGCGAGCTGGTGCGCGAGCGCAGACGGAGCTGTTCCGCCACGCAGCGACGAACTGGCAGGCCAGGCGCGCAGCGGTGGAAACGCATTATCGGCAACGACTCGAAGAAATCACCCGCTTCGCCACTGTGCCCGAGCCGGCCGAGCCGCAGGCGCTTGGCGTGCTGCTTGTATTTCCCCGGGTCTGACGATGGCTCTGGTTTCGATCCACAATCGGCGAGGATTCTTCTCCGACTACTGGCTCGGCACACTGTCGGCCGGCTGTGGGCGGGACAGTACGCGACTCACCCCGTCACAAGCGCGAAAACTCCTGGATCGCCTGCGCCGGTTGGTGGAAGCGGTCAATGGCTGGGAGGCACCGGAGATCACACGCTTCCGCGAGCGCTTCGCCAGGCCCCTGCTCGAAGAGGTCTTGGGCTTTGCCCTGAGAGAGAACAACGAGGAGCCTCGCCTGCGGCCGCTCGCTGCCGGTCAGGGAACGGAAGCGGTGGTCGTTGCGACGGTCTATCTCCTTCCCGAGCACGAACAGCTCGACGAATCACGAACTCGGCGCGCCCTTGAAGAGGCGCTCGGGCGGTGGCGAGCAGACTATGGCTTCGTGCTCACGCCGGAGGTGTTACGACTGATCCGCCGTCCCGGCCTGGGCGCGCGCGGGGCAGCTCTGGACGTACACTTGGCTACGTTGGTCGAGCAGGAAGACGTGGACTCGCTCCAGGTCCTGCACCGCCTCCTGTCCGCGCCGAATTTCCTATGCGGCGCGGACGGCACGCGACCGATCGATCGGCTCGAAGCCGAGAGCCGTCGCCACAGCGCCACAGTCTCCGATGACCTGAAACAGGCTGTCTTCGAGGCGGCCGAGCGGATCGTCGGTGGCTTTCTCACCGATGTGCGCACGAGGCCCGCGGCGTTCACCGCTCAGCCCTCGCTGCCGGATCTCCGGGATGCCGGGTTTCTGGCGCTTTACCGGTTGCTCTTCATCCTCTATGCCGAAGCGCGCGACGAGCGACTGTCCCAGCACCAGTTCTATCAAAAACACTATTCGCTCGACAGCATGATCACGCGGGTACTGCGCGCGCCGATTGAGGCGCTTCCCGCCAACCGGTACGGCCTCTGGGCGCAACTCCTCGCCCTCTTTCGCATCTTCAACGAAGGCATTGCGCCGCACCTCCCGGAGTTGGACAACATGCCGCCACGCGGCGGCCACCTCTTCAGCGAGGAGACCCCAGAAGGCCGTCTGTTGCGACGATTGAGGCTCGACGATCGCGCGACTGCTCACGTCCTGCTCGCCCTCGCGACCACTACCCCGCGACGAGGCGTGGGACGTGAGCGGGTCTCGTTCCGCGAACTCGACATCGAACAACTCGGCAACGTATACCAGGGGCTTCTGGAATATGAGCCGGCCGAGGCTACCGACACGATGATCGAGTGCCGGGTCCAAGGTCGGGATTTTGTTCTGGCCCCGGCCGAAGTGGTCCGGCTCGTCGAGACGAAATCGCTCACAGTCAAGGGTGACGCGGCGATCGTGGAGGGCACGGAGGCCGCACGGCTGCACCCGGACATGGCGTCGGAGGATGAGGAGAGTGCGAGTGAGGACGGCGAGGAAGGCGAAGAGGAAGCCACCGAGGATGAAGACGAAGACCGCGAGGAAGAAGCCGAGAAAGGCGTCAAACGCGGCGCGGTTCTCAAGCTTCTGCGCCGCCTCGAAGCCGGGGACTTCTTCTTCAAGCCAGGCTCGGCCCGCAAGGCGAGCGGATCGTACTATACACCCACGCCGATCGTGGACTATCTCGTCCGCGAAGCCCTCACGCCCCTGGTAACCGGGAAGACGGCGGCGGACATCGAGCAGCTCCGAGTGATCGATCTCGCCTGCGGCTCGGCACACTTCCTGGTCGGAGCGGCCCGGTTTCTCGGTCGATATCTCTTCGAGGCCTATTGTCGCGAGGGCCACGGCGATCCCCCTCCGGCCTTCTATCCGGACCGGAGGCTCTCGGGCGAGGTGCGCCGGCGGTGGGAAGAGGAAGGCCCGGCCTGGTGCAAGCGACGCATCGTCGAGCATTGCCTCTATGGCGTGGATCTCAATCCCGCCGCGGTGCAACTGGCGCAAGTGGCGCTCTGGATCGAGTCGCTCGCCGGAGACCGGCCGCTCTCGTTCTTCGCCCACCACATCCGCTGCGGAAACTCTCTGCTCGGCAGCTCCCTGGCGAACTTTGCCCAGCCCCCGCATCCCAAGCTGGGCAAGGCCTCCGACCGGCGCACGTTGGGGCTCTTTGAATCGGAACTGAAACGGCGACTCGCCGAAGCGTTGGCAGAGCGCACACTGATCGATGCCCCGCTTCCGCCGGAGGTCAGGGCGGACACGCCGGAGGAGTTCGCCTACAAGGAAGATCGGCTGCGGCGAGCCGACGCAGCGACACAGACGGCGCGGTTGCTGCTCGATCTCCGCTCGGCAGCGGCCTTCATCCCGGAGATTTGGGCAGCATTCCCCATCCTCATGTCGTCAGCCGACCTGGAGGCCGACGCCCGAACGTTCCCCTGGTGGGCGGAGTTCCAGCGGGTCCGCGAGCGCGAGCGCTTTTTCCATTGGGAACTGGAGTTCCCCGAGGTGTTTGCCTCAGCCTCATCCCTCCCTCGCCCAGCGGGGGAGGATAAGGGTGGGGGTGGAGGCTTCGACTGCGTGCTGGGCAACCCGCCGTGGGAGAAGGTCCTGCCGGATCGGAAAGAGTTCTACGGCCGGGCCGATGTGCTCATCCGGGCTTACACCGGTGGCGAACTCGATGTCCGGATTCGCGAGTTGCACGGCGCGCAGCCTACGCTCGAGAGCGAATTCGAGAAGTATAGCGAGAGATTGAAAACGCTTGCACAGTGTTTGAAGGCAGGCGGTGACTTCCACTATGCAGAATGGGAAATTAACGGACGTACTACTGGGGGGCACCAGGACCTTTTCAAGTTCTTCGTCGAACGGGCCACGCAGGTGCTCAAGCCCGGCGGGAGGCTCGGGTATCTCGTGCCGAGCGCGATCTACAACAACGAAGGCTGCACGGGGTTGCGGTATCTTCTGCTCGACGCGATGACGATCGAGCGGTTCTATGGGTTTGAGAACCGGAAAAAGATTTTCAACATTCACTCCAGCTACAAGTTTGTCTGCCTGGTGGCGGAGAAGCGCGCGGCAGCCCCTGGGGACAGCGAATTTCTCGCCACCTTCATGCGCCACGATCTGGACGAACTCGATTCCGGCCCGCCGTCGGGCGTGGCAGTGCTCATCCGCCGTTTGGAGATCGAGCGGCTTTCCCCCGGCACCCTCGCCTTGCTGGAATACCGCGGCGAGCGCGACCGGGAGCTGGTGCTCAAGATGTACGGCCTGCTCCCCGGGCAAACGCCCCGCCCCCTCCTCGGCGACCAGGGCCCCGGCGCCTGGAACGTGCGGTTCTACACCGAGTTTAATATGACCAACGACCGAGACCTGTGGACGAGGCCGGATGGAAGACTGTACACGCCGCGTGAAGTCTGCGGCCTCGACTGGCCGGCGAATCGGTCCATCCCCTTTGCCGACGTACGGGCGGCCATGGCCGAGAAGGGTTTCTGGCCGCTCTACGAAGGCAAGCAGATTGAGCAGTTCATCGTGGACTTGAAGCCCGTTGAGCGATGGGTCAGCCTCGAAGCGGTGGAGAAGAAATACGGCAAGCCGCCGAGCCCTGGCCCCAAGCTCGTCTTCCGGGAAGTCGCCCGTAACACCGACATGCGCACCTGCATTGCCGCTATTCTCCCGGCAAAATCGTGCGCTAATCACAAGCTTTTTATCAGCAATTTCGATGATTTTTCATTGGAAGTTGCATGCTCCGTACTGAATTCCATCGCCTTCGATTTTTTGCTGAGGTTTCGTGTAAGTTCTACCGTCAGCTTATCCCATGTTTCCCGCGTCGCGGTTCCACCGCTCGCCGACTGCCGGTCAATCCCCGCAATCGCCACCCCTTCCGCCGACGGCGGCACTGACTGGACCAGCGAT
Source organism: Nitrospirota bacterium (assembly GCA_040755395.1). NCBI lineage: Bacteria > Pseudomonadati > Nitrospirota > Nitrospirota bacterium. Next base: position 243,295 of record JBFMAX010000003.1, on the reverse strand, counting down.
CCCGCGTACTTCGAGGCTGTCTGGCAGGCCAATAGGGCCGTCGCCCAAGCCTATGGCCTCACCGCTGACGACCTCGCCTACATCCTCTCCACCTTTCCCGTCTTCGCCCGCAAACGCCCGGCGTTTTACGCGTATCTTCAGCAACGCGTGACGGAATGGAACCAGGAAACGGGCGCCGTCGAACAACAGAAATATTCGATCCCGGAATCGGAGACATCGCTCCCGCGAGCGGCCGAAAACACGGGTCACTATGGAAGGGATCGCAGTTCCAAAGGTTGACGTAGGTGCGGGGATGCCGCGTTGGGTCAGTGAACCGAGTTCGGCCATTTCTGAACTGGTTTTCGAGTCGACCGTCCCTGCCTGACCACGCAGCAATTAAATCTTGCATTTCATCATATGCAAGAGGATAATGCGAGAACAATAACCAAAGCGGTTCACCATTTACCCCATGAGGCTCCGCGATGACATGGAACTTTCCAGGCGCCCGCTGGTGGAAGTTTGATTTTCATACCCACACCCCTGCCTCCGATGATTACGGCAGGGGGAACAACCAGGCCGCCTTGCGAAACCTCACGCCGGAGGACTGGCTCCTTGGCTTTATGCGGGCAGGAATTGATTGCGTCGCTGTGACCGATCACAACAGCGGCGCCTGGATCGATCGCCTCAAGCAGGCGCTTGAGGAGCTTCAACAGCACCACCATCCAGAGTACCGCCCCCTGTTTCTGTTCCCAGGAGTGGAAGTGGCCGCCAACGGCGGCGTGCACATCCTTGCGATCTTCGATTTAAATGCCAGCAGCAACACTGTCACCCATCTGCTCGGGGCGATCAAATTTCCGCAAGGGACAGAGGGCACGTCCAACGCGGTTTCTCCACTGTCATCACTCGAGGTGATCAAGGCCATCGCGGCTGAAGGTGGCTTACCGATCCTCGCTCATGCGGACGGGCCGAAAGGTGCGTTCAGTGTTCTGCAAGGCCTCTCGCTCGATCAACTGCTCTGTTCCTCCGAGCTGATCGGAGTTGAAATCTGCGATCCGATGGCTCCAAAGCCTGGCGGTCTTCGGAATAGTCTCCATTTGTCCGAAGTCCTTGGTTCGGACTCCCATCATCCGAACGGCCAAGCCGGCGCACGGTTTCCGGGCTCACATTTCACTTGGATCAAGATGGGGACCCCTTCGTTCGAAGGACTTCGGCTCGCCTTGCTCGATGGAGCCCCGCTGTCCATTCGGCGCAGCGATCGGCAGCCGGCCGATCCCGACCGGCACGCCGAGCAGCTCATCGAAGGAGTCGAGATTTCCAATGCACGAGTCTGCGGACGCGGAGCGCCGCTCATTCTTCGCTTTAATCCCTGGCTGAACACACTGATTGGCGGACGTGGAACCGGGAAATCCACAATCGTCGAGTTCCTGCGAATCGGATTGCGTCGGGACAAGGAACTCACAGGCAATGTGGCCAAAGATTTTGAAGATTTCTACCGCGTGCCGCGCAGCCGTGACGACCGCGGCGCCTTGACCGATCAGACCGAGGTTCGCGTTTTTTATTTGAAAGACGGCACGCGCTTTCGGCTGCAGTGGAATCAGGCGGGGACGCTGGCCCCGATCGAGAGCGAGCAGCCGAATGGCGGCTGGCAGGCCGAAGCCGGCGATATCATTCAGCGCTTTCCGGTACGCATCTTCAGCCAAAAGCAGGTGTTCTCTCTCTCCGAGAACGAGGCGGGGCTGCGACGCATCGTGGACGAAGCGCGCGAGGTGAATCGCTCCGAGTGGGACCGTCGCTGGCGCGAGTTCGAGGTGCGGTTTCTCGCCCTGCGCGCCAAGGAACGGGAGCTGACCGAGAGGCGTAAGGCCGTTTCCAGGCTGCAGGGGGAACTGGCCGATCTCACGCGCAAGCTCGCTGTCTTCGCAAGTGCCGACCATGCCGCGACGCTCAAGGCCTATCAACGCCGGCAACGTCAAAACCGCGAGCTGGCCCATGTCGTGGAAGATGTCGCACGAATCGTGGAGACATTGGATCGTGCCCGGGAGGAGGCCGCGCTGAGCGCACTGGATATCTCCCTTTTCGATGAGAAGGACCCGAGCGATCGGGAGGTGCTTGCCGAGCTGGACAGAGTCAAAGACGCCATCGCGAGCGTACAACGCGAGATCGCGACATTGAAGAACAGGGTCACGTCGGCAGGCAGGACCTGGCGCGAAGCCCTCGCACAATCGAAGTGGAAAAAAGAGCTGGCCGCCGTCGAAGCACGCTATCACCAATGGGTGGAGAAGCTGCGCAGCCAGGGCGTAGCCGACCCCGCGCAATTCGGCCAGCTCGTGCAGCGCCGGCAGGTGGTGGAACAGGAGATCAAAGCGTTGGAACGGCTCAAAGAGACCATCCAGCAAGTACAGATCGAGGCCGCACAGGTTCGCGATGAGATGCTCTCGCTCCGGGGCAAGCTGACGGAGGACCGAGGCGCCTTCTTGGCCACGGCGCTGCGCGACAACCCCTTTGTGCGCATCGACGTGCGGCCCTATCAGTGTACGCCGGAGGAGGCCGAGAGGAGCTTTCGGGAATTGATCGGTCGCACCGACGAGCGGCTCGAAGACGACATTCTGAGCCAAGACGGCTCGAAAGGCGTAATCGCCGATCTCTATCGCAATCTGCCTCAAGACCGAGCGGAAGCAGCAAGGGAAATCGAGAAGCGACTGGCAATGCTGAAGCGGAAGTTGATCGCAGTTGCGCGCGGGGAGGATTCCTCGAGTTTCGGCGGATGGTTTATCAAGTACCTGCGTGGTCTCAAGCCTGAGACCCTCGACCGCCTCGAGATCTGGTTCCCGGAAGATGGACTCTCCGCTGCCTACAGCGTTCGAGGAGACGGACAAGACTTCACGCCGATTCAACAGGGTTCGCCAGGCCAGCGCACAGCGGCCATGCTCGCCTTTTTGCTTGCGTACGGCGAAGAGCCCATGGTGCTCGACCAGCCGGAAGATGATCTGGATAACCATCTCATCTACGACCTCATCGTGCGGCAGATTCGCGAAAACAAGCTGCGCAGGCAACTCGTCGTGGTGACGCATAACCCGAACATCGTGGTCAACGGCGATGCGGAGTTGGTGACAGTGATGGACTTTCGTCACGGCCAATGCCGTGCGGTTCAAAGCGGTTGCCTGCAGGAGCAAGAGGTGCGCGCCGAGATCTGCCGGGTCATGGAGGGCGGGGAGCAGGCCTTCCGGCAGCGGTACCGCCGCCTCGTGGAAGGGGGCGGCCATGCTTGATACGAAGGAGGAACTGATCGAGAAGATCCGACTTGGCGAGGATTCGGTGTTCGAACTGAAGTCCGTTCGGTTCCGTGGTCAGAAGTTGGCGGAGCCCAAGCGCGACGACCTTGCGGACGAGTTGGCCGCCTTTTCCAATACGGCCGGCGGAGTGCTTCTGCTTGGCGTCGACGCCAAGACACGTGACGTGGAGGGAATTCCGATCGAGCGCCTCGATGCAGTCGAGGCGGTTTTGCGGGAGATCTGCAACGACTCGCTCAAACCTCCCCTGACCGCGCAGATCGTGCGCATGACCTTGCCCGATTCGGTTGGAACAGAGCGTGCGGTCATTAAGGTGGAGGTCCCCCACAGCTTGTTCGTCCACAAGAGCCCCGGAGGGTACTTCGAGCGGATCGGGAGTTCGAAACGCGAGATGTCGCCTGAAAAACTGGCACGCCTATTCCAGCAGCGCAGCCAGGCCCGCATCATTCGCTTCGACGAACAAGCGGTTCCTCAGACGACGCCGGACACGCTTGTGAAGGAGCTTTGGGAGCGCTTTGCTGCAGAACTGCGGGACGATCCCTTGGTTCTTCTCAGCAAGCTCAAGCTGATCACCAAAGACGAGCGTGGGGCTTGGCGAGCAACGGTAGGTGGCGTGTTGCTGTGCTCGGACCAGCCCGAGCAATGGCTCCCGGGTGCGTGTATCGAGGCGGTTCATTATCGAAGCGAGCGACCTGACAGCAATTATCAGGAGGATGCCCGTACGATCACCGGGCCGCTCGATGCCCAAATCCGGGAAGCCCTGGCGTTCGTGCAGCGTAACATGCGCATCGCCGCTGTCAAATCGCCAGGCCGCGTGGAGATTCCGCAGTACAGCCTGCGCGCCGTCTTCGAGGCGGTCGTCAATGCTGTGGCTCACCGGGATTATTCGATGCACGGCTCCAAGATTCGGCTTTTCATGTTTCCTGATCGGCTCGAACTGTACTCGCCGGGGGCACTCGCGAATACGCTGACTGTGGATAGTCTCCCGTTGCGTCAGGCTACACGCAACGAACTGATCGCGAGCTTGTTAGCGAAGTGCCCGGTTGCCGTGGATCTCGACGTCGGACGGGGACGGTTGATGGACAAACGCGGCGAAGGGGTGCCGATCATACTCGAAGAAAGCCGAAAGTTGTCAGGCAAGTTGCCGGAATACACCCTCCTCGACGAAAGCGAGCTGAGGCTGACGATTTATGCGGCTCACACTGGAACCCACAATGAATGACTTGATATCCCGGCGCTTTCGGTTGGCGCGCGAGCGAGCTGGTCTCACCCAAACCCGACTCTCCCAGATGCTCGGCTTCAAGGACCGCCAGACCGTCGCGGCGATCGAGGCGGGTCAGCGGAAACTCAGCGCCGAAGAACTCGTTCGCGCGATGCAGGTTTTGCACGTGGACGTGGACTTCTTCACCGATCGTTTTCGCTTGGTCGGGGAGGGCTCGTTCTCCTGGCGCACGTCCAAAGAGGCCACGGCAGGCCTTCTCGATTCTTTCGAGGAGAAGGCTGGGCGCTGGATTGCCCTCTATCGGCAACTGGGGCAGGGCAAAGCCGTTGCGGGAGGCCCGCTGCAGCCGCGCCTGCCGCTCAGAGCAAGCAGCACGTATGAAGAGGCGCGCACGGCTGCCGAGGCCCTGGGTCGCGAGTGGGATTTGGGACAAATCCCCGCTCTGCGCCTCGCGGATCGTGTGCGGGAAAAGCTTGGGGCACTGGTGCTGTATGTCGATGCGCCTAAGAGCATTTCCGGCGCGGCCTGCCAGGTGCCTGGCCTTAATGCGATCTTGATCAATCGCAAAGAACCCGAAGGCCGGCGACATTACGATCTGGCGCACGAAGTCTTTCACTTGCTCACCTGGGAGCAGATGCCTCCCGAACACCGCGAGGGCGACATTCCGCGAGGCGGCAAGGGAGGCCGTGTGGAACAGTTGGCGGATACCTTCGCCTCCGCTCTCCTCATGCCGGAACGTACGCTGGCCCCTCGCTGGCAAGCCCGTGGTCAGTCCGATATTCATGCTTGGCTCAATACCGTAGCGACCGAACTCATGGTCACAGCGGTGGCCCTCAAATGGCGGCTGGTGCAACTCGGCTGGCTGACCAAGGCGGACCTCTTGGAGATTCGTGATACGCGCCTGACGGCTAACGGCCGCCCGCGGAAGCCGTTGCCGACACCAAAGTTGTTCAGCGAAGAATTTGTGCATCGTCTGCAAGAAGCGTTGGCCAAGGGCGCGCTTTCGGTCCGGCGTGCCGCATCTCTTTTGGAAATGACCATCGAAGACCTCGCCGGCCTCTTCAAAGACTACGGGCTTCCCGTTCCATTTGACTTATGAGGCGAGAAAGTTGGTGTGAAGCCCGGACAAGTCATCCTCGTGGATACAAACATCATCATCGAAGCTGTCCGGGTCGGCTGCTGGACCGCTCTGACAAACCACTTTCGCGTTGAGACGGTGCCGAAATGCTGCGAAGAGGCCCGCACTGGAGATCTGCACCGACCGGGTTATGTTCAGGTGAGCGAAGGAGATCTGCAGGCCAGGCTAACCGTGCACGCGGTCTCCGACACCGAACTGGCGAACCTTGTCTTGCGCGATCCCGACAGTTTCCGGCTGGATGACGGAGAGCGCCACTTGTGGGCCCATGCTCTCGGACGTCATGACGACTGGCACGGCTGTTGCTGCGATCGCGCGGCCGTCAACGCCGCTGTCCGGCTCGGATGGGCAGATCGCCTCGTGGCGCTTGAGGAATTGGCCAACCATGCGGGGGCAAAACCGGCGCTCAAGCATTTGAAGTCGCAGTTCAGGAGCCAGCGCCTGTCCGAATGGCGTACGGCTGCGTTGCTGGAACGGGGACTCACATGACGCGTTTTTCTGTCATCGAAAGCGTCCGGCACCTGATCGAGCAGTACCGCAGCTTCATCAAGAGCTCGTACAGGCTTGCCGATCCACACCTGCGTGCCCAGTTCGAGAAACACGTGAACCGTGCCGAGGTACTCGTCAAGGGACCGTACGTAACCCTCGCGCGTGACTTCGCCGAGGGGGAACGGCTCGATCAGCTTCTCGCCTCGGGCTGCGGCCACCCAGCACTCGCATGTCTCCACTGGCCGTTCGGCGCGATGGCCCTGTATGCCCACCAGGAGGACGCGCTGCGCGCGGTCGAGGGCGGCCGAAATGTCATCGTCAAGACGGGGACCGGCAGTGGGAAGACCGAAGCGTTTCTCCTGCCTGTGCTCTCCGGGGTGCTGCGGCTGAAGGAGCAAGGAATCCGGGGAACAAAGGCCATCCTGCTGTATCCGATGAACGCGCTGGCCAACGACCAGTTGCTGCGCCTGCGGAACCTCCTGCGCGACTCGAACACGGGCATCACGTTTGCCCTCTATACCGGCGACAGCGAGACCGTGACGTCGGCGCTGGGCGAACCGCTGGCCCGCCATGAGCTCACTCGGCGGGAGGACATCCGGCACAACCCACCCGACATCCTGCTGACCAACTACAAGCAGCTCGAGTTCCTATTGGTCCGAAAGGCTGACCGTTCGCTGTTCACGCCGTCGCTCCGGTATGTCGTGCTCGACGAACTCCATAGCTACCGGGGGGCGTTGGCCACGGAGATTGCCTGCCTCCTGCGCCGGTTGAAGGCGCGATGTGGTCTCAAGCGAGGCGATCTGCACGCAATCGGCACGTCGGCCACAGTTTCGCAGGATGCGGGCGGCGATGCCGCACTGGCTCGCTTTGCGACAGAGCTGTTCGACGAATTGTTCGAGCCTGCGGACATCATCGGAGAGCGCTACCGCGACACCCCTGCTTCTGGACCACCCTACGACCCGCCGGCCGTCCAATTGTCCGAAGAAGACCTGCGAACGTTGTCTCAGGCGGACCAGAACAAACTGGTAAGGCTCGCGGAATACCTCTGCGGGCGTCAGGCTCCGGCCTCTGGCTCGACACACCGGAAACTCCTCGCACTCTTGGCCGGCAATCGTGCGGTCTCGACCCTCCAGTTAGCGGCTGCTTTGCCGCAGACGTTCGATGAGCTGGCCGACGTCCTCCGCAAGACGGTCCCCTCGTACGGTCAACTGTCGCGGGAGGCAGTGGTCCGGCTCATCGAAGCGTATCTCTTGCTCGGAAGTTACGGTGACGACGAGCACCCACCCTTGCTCCGCCCCAAATTACACACCTTTTTCCACGGCGTGTACGACGTCGGGCTCTGCATGAACCCGGCGTGCCGGACGCTGGCTACCGATGGGTCCGATCGTTGTCGTTCTTGTGGCGGTGCTGTCCGTCCGGCGGTGCTGTGCCGCACCTGCGGGCAGGATTTCGTGAAGGTTCGCTTCGATCCCGATCACCAGGAACAGACGATCCCCAACGAGGAGTTCCTCAGTGACGAAGAGACCGCCTTCATCACGCCCTTCCTCATCGGCGAACGCGCCGATTCGGACGACGACACCAATGGGGGTGAGCCGGAGGACGAGGAGCCCCGACCGCGCCGTCGCCGTCAAACCGCGGCCGAGAAGCGGCTCAAACAGTTCTATGTGGATCATGTTCGCGGGATCGTCTTCCCCGTCGAACCTGACGGTGTGCCCAAGGAAAATCTGAGCATTCAGCATGTGCTGCGTGGACGGGGCTCGACCTGTCCGGTTTGTAACAGCCGCTATACTCGCGGTGATGTGTTGACGTTGTTACGAACCGGCGTGGCCTCCAGCGTGTCGGTGCTGGGCACCCATCACCTCGACCGTGTACCGGAAGACGAACGGAAGCTGCTCATCTTCGCCGATAACCGGCAGGATGCGGCGCACCAGGCGGGTTATATGAGCGACCGGCACCGCCAGTTCGCACTGCGGCACGCGGTTGAGGCGGCGGTCCGAGAAGCTGGACCGTCCGGCATCGCGCTGCAGGATTTGCCGAACCGCGTGCGAGAAATTTTCCAGAACATTGGGCTGGTAAAACGGATCCTCACCCGAGATGAGGAAGCGTCCTGGCGCCGCACGCTGGAATATGAGATCGCCGGCGAGTTTTGCCGTGCCTCCCACCAGCGCATCACGCTGGAGAATCTCGCGCTGGTCGAGGTGCAGTATGAATTTCTGGACCGGCTCGTCACCGATCCTCGTTTTCTCGATTGTTGCCGGCGCGCAAATCTCGAGGTGGAAAAGGGCGCGGTGCTTCTCCGCGCGATGCTCGATTTCATGCGCCGCAAGCGCGCCGTCTCGTTCGATTTCTACCAATCGTTTCTCGATCCGAAGAAAACACCATGGAGTTGGCTGACAGATGACCCCTATGGACTGGCCATCCCCGAGCATGAGCGCGGTGCTGTGTTCTTCATGCTCGACCGGCCTGAAGCGCTGCGCAGCCGATCGGTCTCCGGCATCAAGCTCGAGCCGCTGGTCAAAGACACGGATCGCGGCGCTGCGGGAGGCATCGCCAAGCTCGTGTGCGACAAGGCAGGACTCGACAACACGATCGCCGACGAATGGGTCCGGCGAGTGATCGCTCTACTGAGTGAGTACGAGATGCTCGAGCCTCCGCCGGTTGTGCCCGAGCCAGTGAGACGACATTTGCACGGGCAGCGGCCCCTGCAACTTGCCAAACGGATCGTGCGCCTCGTGAAAGCCGAACAGGGGTGGCGATGTCGCAAATGCTCGATCTGGCGACCCTACCGGATCGATGTCTGCCTGGCCTCAACCGGATGTTCTGGGGTCAATGAGGACCTCCAACTGAGCAGTGCCGACCCGGGCAACTATTACGTGCAGCTCTACACCGCCGACCGTCCGCGGCGGCTGCGCGCGCTTGAGCACACCGCACAGATCGATCAGGACACCCGGGCCAAGCGCGAGCAGGAATTCAAGGACGGCAAGATCGAAGCTCTGGTATGCAGCCCAACACTGGAACTCGGTGTGGATATCGGCTCCCTCTACAGCGTGCTTCTTCGCAACGCACCGCATACGCCGGCCAACTATGTCCAGCGCGCGGGCCGTGCAGGCCGACGACTTCGTATCGGATTCGTGACTACCTTCTGTGGCGCTGGTCCACATGATCGCCATTGCTTTGAAGATCCGGCCTGGTTGGTCCGTGGTGAATTCAAACCGCCCGTCGTTCGCCTGGCGAATGAGAAAATCCTCGCGCGGCATGCGCGTTCTTTTGCACTGGAAGAGTTGAACGAAGACTTTTCCTGGCTCATGGGCGAATTGCTTGAAGACATCCAGAATCCGGCCGTGCTCAAGCGCGATCGTTATGCCCACCTTCTCGAGGCATTGCGGGCGCACAGCGCAGAGGTCAGTGCCAAGGCAATCGACGTGTTCGGACACAAGGTCCATGTCGCGAACGTCGTGAACGACTTTCCGGACGAGTTCGAACGCACAGTAGCGAGATGGCACGAGCGGGTGATACGTCTACACCGCGAATTCCACGCGTACGCACGCATCGTCTCGACCCGTGAATCGGAGCAGAAGCGAAGAGCGCGCGAACGCGCCTATCGGGAATTGACGACGGACCGAGAAAAAGCCTTCGTGCTCTCGTATTTTGCGGAAGAAGGCGTCCTTCCCTCGTACCAATTTCCGACCGATACGTTCTCGCTGGATCCCGGCGTGGGCGACACACCGACGCTGCGGAGACCCGCCTGGATCGCCCTCTTCGAATTTGCGCCGGGCAACATGGTCTATGCCAACGGGCACAAGCTCAAAAGCATCCGGGCCTTTTTCGAAGGTGGCCGGCGCTCCGGTCCTGGCGATCACGGTGCCGACCAGACCGGCCGCGTCGAGCGGTTTTGCTTCTGCAATCAGTGCGGCTTTGCCGCTAAAGAGGTCGTGAACAACTGCCCGCAGTGCGGCCACCGGATGACCGACCAGGCCGAAGTCGCATTGATCGATGCATTTGAAGCGGAGGAACATACCCAGATTACCTCGGCGGAGGACAGTCGGCAGCGCCTGACCTTCAAGCGTCAAGAACACTTGCTGGACGCTGCGCATCGAGAGGCACGGCTTTATCCGTATGAATTCGTGACGCTCGAGTTCCGTAACCATGCCAACCTCCTGGTCACGAATTGGGGGAGGCAGAGCCGTGAGACTGATCGAGGCGAGCAATTCGATTTGTGTCCGATCTGTGGTCGCCACCGGCCGCACGGGCTGACAGGGAGACGACTGGCTCGGTGGGATGAGAACCATCGAGGCATCTGCAGCGGAGATCCGCGACCATTCATCCTCGGCTATGAATTCTTCGCTGACGTGCTGCTCTTTCCTCTTATTCCAGGGATTGCCCCCGCGGACAACGATGAAGCCATTGCATTCTGCCGGACGCTCGGTAAGGCGCTGGTGGTCGGGGCACAAGAGCGGCTCGAGATTGAGCAGGACGAAATCGCCTATTTCCAGCATCCAGATGGGGCAGGAGGCTGGACTTTAGTGTTCTACGAGACTGCACCCGGCGGCGCTGGGTACCTGGAACAGCTTGCTCAGGACCTTCGCGGCTGGGCAAAAGCGTCTTACGACCGCCTGTACAACCATGACTGCGAGCGAGCGTGTTACCGCTGCCTTAAAACCGCTCGCAACCAGTTCGACCATGCCTTGCTGAATAAAGAGCTGGTGCGAAGCTTTCTCTTCCAACTGAGCATGGTTGAGCCAAGAGCGGCACCGCACGTCGGGCGGGCGCATGGAGGCCGAGCTTCATCACTCGAATGGTTGGAACATCTGAAGACGGATCGGCCAGCGCAGCCCACATCCGAAACGGCCATCGAACAGGCGTTGCTTCACGCGATCCGTGCAGGTGATCGGCTTCCGGAGCCAGTGCCTCAATACCCGGTCTGTGATCACAGCCAGAAGCCCATTACCGTGCCAGACTTTGCCTACCCGGATCGTCGCATCGCGATTTATTGTGACGGGTTCGCTTATCACGGTAACCGAGACACCCTGGAAAGTGACGCGCATAAACGGAATCTCTTGCAGGCGATGGGTTGGAAGGTGTTGGTGTTCTGGGGACGACAAATCTTGCGGGACCCTCGTGCTTGCGAAGCGCAGATTTGGCAGTGCTATCAATTCCGTTAAACTTCGCCCGTAGCCAATCTACCGCCCGCTGCCGGATCGGTCGGGCCGTTCAGGCCGCTCGGGTCGTTCGGAGGGGCCGGAACGGTCGACCCGCTCGGGCCGTTCAACGTGTTCGAGCCGCTCCGGTCGGCCTTCGCCGCGAGAGCCGCGATCTTCTCTGAGTCGTTCTCCGCGACCGCTGCGGTCCAGCCGGTCGCCTCCGCCGCCGCCCTGGCCGCGCCGGTCACCACGATCGCGGAAGATCTGATCCGGCCGGTTGCCGCGTTTGACCGCGTCTTGCACGGCCTGCAGCGGGAGGCCCCCTTCGCGCCCGCGTCGCTTGAGCTCGCGGCCCAGATCGGCCAGCTCCGAGGGGCGAAACCCTTGCCGCAGCGCCTCGGTGACGAGTGACAGTCCTTCGCCCGAGGGGACCCCGCCTTCCTTCATGACCGCCAGGCTCTTCGCGCCGGAGGCGAGCGCGTCTTGCGTGAGACGCGGCTTGCCTTGCTGCGCGAGCCGCCCGATCTCCCTCACCTCGTCAGGCGATGCGCCGCGCGCCAACGCCTCGGCCAGCACCTCGACCGCCCGCTGGCGTCCGCTGCTCCCGGCATCGACCAGGCCTCGCCCGCTCAGATCTTTCAATGTCTCCTGCGCCGTCTCCAAACGGCCGGCCATCTCGCGAAGCACCGGTTCGATGCGCGCGGGCTCGACACCCTTGGCCAGTCCCTCCTTGATCTTGTTGACGAGCGGTCCGGGCGGGAGACCTCGCTCGCCGGCTTTGTTCGCCAGCTCGACCAGCGGCTTGACCTCTTCGGCGGAACGGCCCTGCGCCGCGCTCAAACGGGCGATGTCCTCCAAGTCTTGCGGCAGAACGGATTGCCCGAAAGCCGTCCCGGCGCCGCCCAGCCACAGTCCGGCCACCGCAACCAGACGCACGAGCGTCGATCGCGGCGAGGACGACAGTATGAGCCGGCTTCCTTCCATGGTCTTACGGCACTACCACCACGCCATTGAGATTCCCGAATCCATCCCGCACGAAGTCGTCCGCCGCCGGCGGCGTGAGCCACCGCTTGCCGTCGATGACGTACATGAACCGATACTCGCCCTCCGGAATCGCCACGACCCCGCTCCACACTCCATCGCGCCCGGCGGGCTTCAGCGGATGGGCCGTCGGCGACCATCCGTTGAAGTCGCCCGCCACCGCGACCGAGCGCGCCGACGGCGCCACGACCGTGAACCGGACACCGTCGGCTCCGGCCCGCGGCATTTGCGACACCGGCGCGGCGCAGGTCGCCAGGACCAGTCCCAGTGCGAAGGCCGGGCCGATTTTTCGAAGCCGATCCGCCATCCCTCTCCCCGAGCACATGCTCGGCGAGAGGGTACCGCAGCCTCTCAGAGCGGCGCAAGCATGGGCGGCGCCGGCTTACAACGGCGGTTCGATGTCCAGCACCGCATTGCGCGAGCCGAATCCGTCCAGACTTTCCTCGCGCGCGAAGGGATCCGCGACCCACTGCGTGCCGTCCACCACGTACATATAATGGTAGCGACCGGGCTTGAGCGGGATCGTCGCGGTCCAGACGCCGCCATCGACGCGGGAGAGCGGCGTCCGCTCCGGATTCCAGCCGTTGAAATCGCCGGCCACCGCGACCGAGCGCGCCTGCGGCTCCAGCAACACCAGCCGCACCAGCACGGTCGGTTCGGTTGAGGCCTGGAGCATCGCGGGCGGCGCGGACCGATCGATCGCGACACGGGCGACCCCGATCACCACCGCCAGCGCAAAGACCGCGGCAGCCAGCGCCCCGGCCGGCCTCCAGTGCAGCGCGCGCGGCGTGAGCAGCCAGTCCGCGATTCGGCTCCATCTCGTCGCGTTGGACTCACGCACGCGGGCTCGGACCTGTGCGAGAAATCGGCTCGACGGCGCCAATCTCGGCAGCCGTCCGGCCTCCGCGACGAGCAGCTCGATCTCCAACAACCGCCGCCGCAAGACCGCGTCCTGGTCGAGCGCGGTCAACACGCGGACGCGCTCGTCCGGCGTCAGGTCGTTGTCCACGAACCGTTGGAGCAGCAGTTCGAATTCATCCATCACCGTTCCCTCCCACAGTAATTCATGAGCCGTGGGCTCACCCTGGAGCATGAAAATGCGGGTGGCGCCGACCTGGGCGCCCGGCCGTGCGCAGCGGGGTCCCTACACCGGGCGGGGTGCGAGCTTGCACCCGTTGCAATCGGAAAAGAGCAACGGGTACCCGGCTGGGCGGTGATGGGACCCGCATTTTCATACCACTGTTCCTTCCGCACATCATCCGGTCCCCTGCAACGCGCCCAGCGCCCGGCAGAGTCGAGTCCGCGCCTTGTAGACCCGCATCTTCAGGGTATCGCGATTCACGCCGACGATCTGTTCCATCTCTTCGTAGTCGAGCCCCTCGACATGCTTGAGCACGAACGCCTCGCGGTACAGGGGCGGCAGCTTCTGAATGGCGCGCTCCAGATGATCGGCGACCTGCTTCTGCGTGAGCGCCCGTTCCGGGGTGACCCGGTCCACCGCCAGTTCTGCCCAGGCTTCTTGGGCCTCCTCCTCGATGGAATCCTGCCGCGCTCGGCGCGCGCGGAGCCAGTCTTTGCACTTGTTCATCGCGATCCGATACAGCCAGGTCGAGAATCCGGCATCCGCCCGGAACGTGGGCAAGGCCTTGAAGGCGGCGAGAAAGGTTTCTTGCGCCACGTCCTCGGCGTCGGCCCGCTCCCCCACCATCCGATAGGCCAGGCTCACGATGGAGGACGCGTACCGCTCGACCAGTTGCCCGAACGCGTCCGAGTCCCGGCGGAGGCTGCGGGCCAGCAGTTCGTGTTCATCGGGGGCCGTTCTGCCTGCTCCCATCGGTCCATCCACATCCGGCTGCGTGCCTGCGCCCCCGCGTAGCCCGAGTCTTCCCTAATGACATTAGACGGTTCCCGGCCGCCGCGGTAAACGGATTGTACAGGAATCTCCTGAGCGTGGTAACGCGGCGCCGCTTCGCGCGCCCCATGGACAGCACCGCGGGGGGCTAAAATCGCCAACTGATCCCGCCGGTCAGGCCGTAGGCCGGCGCGCCGTCGGAGAGCCCGACCAGGAGCGAGGCGTTGAACCGGAGCGCGGAAGTGGCTTTGTAATTCAAGGCGAAGAGGAAGTCGCGAGGGTTGGAGAGGTTCGGAATCAGCGCCCGATACTCCTCGTAGTACGCGCTGAGTAAGAGATTCTTGGTGGCGTTGTATCCGACGCCGAAATCGTAGTACCACTGGTTCCGCAGGTCCACCCCCGGCGGATCGCCGATGAAGATGTAGCCGAAATCCACGAACCCCAACCAGTTGCCGACCAGCGTCTTGCTCACCTCGACGCCGAAGCCTTCATCGAACTCGCCGGTGCCCAGGCCTCGATTCTCGTCCGCGGTGGGAAACTTGATCCGCCCCGTCACCGCGATCGTGGGAATCCAATCCCGCTCGTCCACCAGGTAATAGCGGCCCCGAAGAATCAGGTCGCCGATCCCGCAATCGGTGGATGCGGTCGGTTCGACACTGCCGGGACTTTTGCCTCTTCCGCTCCCCGGCCCGCTGCTGCCGCCGGGAATGCCGCCCGGAGGCCCGCCCCCCGACCCGCTGCTGCCTGACCCGCTGCTGCCGCTGCTGCTCACCCGGTTGGGCACCCCGCTGAGCAGCGTCACCGCGCCGGTGCTGCTGATGCAGATGTAGGGGATCGTAAAGGTGACATCGCCGTCGTCAAAGAGGCGGCGAATCGACAGCGGCAGATAGGCGATATCGGTCGTCGTATCCGTGCCATACTTGCCGCTCGAATAGGTCGGCGAGAAACTGACCTGCCAATTCGGCGCCTCCTGGCCGTTCTTCTGTTCGGCTGCGACGCCCGCGACCGAATCGACCAGCGCAACGAGCACTCCCGCAATGGCGGCCATGAATCTGAATCCTCTGCCCGACATCGTTCCTCTCCTCCGGCAAACTTTGACTCTTGTCTCAGGACGCAGCAAGGCGGCGCCGGGACTTCACCCGACGCCGCCTCGACTGTCATGCTCCATCCACCTACGAATCGATCATCATCCGGTTCGAAGTGCCCTCAGCCTACCGGCCAAGCCGTTCCGGTCGATCCGCCCGGTCGGGAAGCTGGGGCCGCTCCGGCCGTTGAGGACGCTCCGGCCGATTGAACCGTTCCGGTCTGTCTCCTCCTTTGAGCACGTTCTCCCGCGCGATGTCGCGGCCGTGCTGGCCCGCCTCACCTGCCGCCTGGTCCGCGCGGTCGAGCCCGCGTAGCCCGCTTCGATTGCTCCGTTCCGAATCGCCCGGCGGAATGGTCGGCTCCTCCTGGGCCTGGGCAACGCTGATCCCGCCCGAGAACGACAGCGCCACGATCAGACACAAGATGATGAACAGGTTCCTCGGTCTCATAGTGCCTCCTTGTTGTTATCGATTGCCACGTTCCACCTCGCCTCTGTTGCGC
Organism: Nitrospirota bacterium; assembly: GCA_040755395.1. NCBI lineage: Bacteria > Pseudomonadati > Nitrospirota > Nitrospirota bacterium. The sequence goes on along the minus strand of JBFMAX010000003.1, from coordinate 227,559 downwards.
TCGCTTCCTCCCCATTGAGCATAGCACTGTTCGCGCCTTGTGCTACCGATTGCCACGTTCCGGCTTTTCCGGTCGCTCCGGCCGCTGAGGCCGCTCCGGCCGTTCCGGCCGTTGCATTCGCTCGACCCGTTCGGCCCTCGCCTCGCGTTTCACGTCGCCACGATTGTCGGCCTTGTCGATCCGGTCCGGTCCGGCCTGGCCGGTGCGCAGGTCCCGCCGCAGATCGTTCAACGACCGCCTGATGTCGCTGACGACCGGCCCGAGCTTGAAGCCCAGTTCTTTGGCGATTTGACCCCAGCCCTTCCCGTCGCTGCGCAACGCTGCGACTCGTTCCAACGCCTCCGCGAACGTGAGTTTAGGCTCCGTCGTGGAGGTCTTGACGAGCTGATCGGCCAGCGCCAGCCGGATCGTGATCTCTCCCCATCCTTGCCCCGCGTTCCGTAACTTCTCGACCTCGCCGACGGGCAGTTGGAACTGCCTGGCCAGAAGTTCAGCCTGCGTCTTTTGTCCCCGTTTGGCCGCATCCTCCTCCGCTTCCCGTTGCATCGCCTGCATCCGCGCCTCGTCGGCGTCGGACTGAGCGAAGACCGGCCCGCCGGCGCAGAGGATCGCCAGGGCCAATCCGAATAGAATCGATACCCGCTTCATCGTCATTCCGCACCTCCTCTGTCTCTGTCATGGCCATTTTCACGCGCCTACGCGCCCAACATGTTGATCCGCGAAGCTGCCTTCAAGGATACACGGTGACCGGTCCTGTACCAATGGCTCGTTATCGGCGCCCGGATCGGTCCGGCCGTTCCGGCCGTTCGGGTCGCCCCGACCGATCCGGTCGCTCGATCCGTTCGATCCGCTCAACCCGTTCGACCCGCTGGTTCCGCTCGATGCGCTCGACTCGTCCATCGCCTCGCCGATCGATTCGTCGGTCCTCGCGCCGGTCAACGATTCGTTCGTCGCGCCGGTCAAGCCGCCGATCCAGCCGGCGATCGTCCCGTCTGTCCTCTTGGCGCACATCCCCTCGCGCCGGCCCGGCATCGGGCCGGCCGCGGCCTTCACCCTTCACTTCGTTTCTCACGAGACCTTTATCCACGCGGAATTCCGTCCGGACACGGTTGCCGCCGGCGTCAACACCTTCCAGACGAACGCGCTCGAATCCCGTTTGTTGACTCAGACGCCGAACCAGTTGCTCACGGTCGACCTCGTTCAGGGTCCCGATGTTGATGCCTTCGATCCGCGCGCGCAACGTTCCGTCTTCCTGGCGCTGCACCCGAGCTTCCACCTGCCGGCCGTCGACCACGCCGCGGAACGTCACGGTCCGCTCGACGCCGTCGGCCGGCAACGAGTCGCCGATGTGAGCCAGCAGGTTCTGGTTGCGCTCGACGCTGAGGAGCAGACTCCGGCTTTCCTCAACGTCGAGCGTGAAGTCACGGAACTGGACGTCTTTGATTCCCTGCGCGAGTTGACCGGCGACGGCCTCGCGCACTTGCGCCAGGTCCACCGTGCCGCTCGGCGTTCGCGGGAACGCGCCGCGGAGCGTCGCCTCATCCGATGATTGCGCGAAGATCGGCTCGGACGCCATTCCCCCTAACGACAGCAGAACCGCCGCCGACCACACCGCTCGTGTCGCCGTCGATGTCTTCATAAGTTCACTCCCTCCTTCACCGCCGAATGCCTGTCACCCGATGCCTCGCCCGCCGCCTTGACGTCCGCCGTCCACGACACATAGGCCGGACACCACTGCCAGACGCCCAACGTGATGATGCGGGTCAGCCCGGCCGGGATGCAGGCAGTTCGGTTGACCCTGACGTCCCGATTGATCACCCGGGCCGCCTCGCCGCACCGTTTCAGATACTCCGCGCCCTTGATCTCGTTCAGGTCCACGTGCGGCACGAAAAAGGCGACCACCGGCACAGGCAGGACGGCGATCGACGAATCGTCCACCCACTCTCCTCCGGAGCAATGCGCCTCCGCGATCGTCGCCCGTTTGACATCGTCCCGCACCAGCGTCGTCGAACACCCGGACAGAAAGAACGCACACGCAACGCCGAGCGACAACCACCGCAAGGCGCGAGATGGCCGCTCCATATGGATCCTCCTCTCGAACTGGCCTGTTTTGAAAATAGGCGCGAGGCTAGCGGCCCGAGGCTAGCGCGCATAATTCATGACGGTTCGTCGCGTTACACCCGTTGCATCGAGAAGAGCAACGGGTACCCGGCAGTCGCCAAGCGAGACTGGCACGCGGAGCCCCACGAGGCTGAGGCGTACTTGCAACAGTACGTTGAGGCCGCGCGGGGCGAGCCTGCCCGCCGGCATGCCGTTCAGGTGCATGCCGGCTTGTCGCAGCGGCGAATCCGCCATTGCAGCAGAAGCGTTCATGAATTATGCGCGCTAGAGGTCGGAGACTGTTCCCCCCTCGCCCCGAGCCCCGTGCCTCTCACCAAACCGTCATTTTCCTCCTGCAGCGTGAGCCGAAGGCTCATGACGACCGTCATGAAATTAGACGAAGCGTGACGGAGTTTGTAAACGGAGAGTTTTGGCTTGAACCACCGAAAGTTAGCAATGCTCAGCGGATATCCTGAAAGAACGCGCGGGGGAGGGTCGGCAGGCGGAACTGCGCATGGAGGATGATAAGGAGGACGCGGACGAAGCTGCGCCACACCCCCATCTTCACGAACTTTCGGGAATCGGTCACGACCGGCGGTGAGAGCAGGATGGGCCTGGTGTAGGCCAGCAACCGCTCGCCGAACGCCACGTCTTCGAGCATCGGCCGATCGGGGAAGCCTCCGAGACGATCGAACAGCGAGCGGCGGACGAACAGGGCCTGGTCGCCGTAAATGATGCGGCTGCGCGAGCAGCGGAAGTTGTCGAGACCCGAAATCAGTTTGAGCCGCCAATCGTCACCGGAGAACCGGTGCAGGAATCCTCCGGCCTGGACGGCGCGATCCGCTTCCAGCGCATTGAGCCGTTGAATGGCGCCGGCCGGCAAGACGGTATCGGCGTGCAGAAAAAGCAGCCATTCGCCGATCGCGTACCTTGCGCCGGCGTTCATTTGGGAGGCGCGGCCCTTAGGAGCGACGATCGAGATCAGGCGCGGGGCACGAGGCGCCTGGCAATGGGCAGGGATTTCGGGCCTCTTGCCTCTCGCCTCTTGCCCTTTGCCCACGTGCGAAGCCACGATGTCGAGCGTGCGATCCGTGCTGCCGCCGTCGACGACGATGACTTCGTAGTCGCCCGGCTGGTCGAGCAGGTGCCGGAGGGTCGCCGGTAGCGCGGTTTCTTCGTTGTAAGTGGGAATGACGACGGAAACCATATCGCGTACGATGGCGAGCGGCGAGAGGCTATGAAGCCGAGCATGTATATTCCGTCACCGACTCGCCCTTAGCCTCATGCCCCTAGCCTTCCCCGGTCAGCCATTCCGGCAGAAACTTTCTCGTATCGTTCGCCCAGGCGGCTGGATCTTCGGCGATCGACTCGAACAAGTCGCCGAGCGTCAACACCATCCGATCGGCGAGCAGCAGATATTCCTGCGCCCGAAGCCGGAGTGTCGCCGCATCGATCCGGCCCTCCGCCATGGCCCGTTCGAGCAGGCGGCAGCCGAATCCGTGATGGGCTTCCTCCTGGCGCAAGAGGATGCGCCTGAGCCGTCCGAACGGAGCCGCGCGTTTGGCCAACCCCTCTTCAATGCGCGTCAGGATCGCTTCGCCCAGCCCTTCCAAAATCACCTGTTCGGCCAACACGGTTTCGAGCAGATCCTGCCGATCCAGCGCGGTGTCGAGCATCTTCCGATAGGCTTCGAGCGGCGGCAGAAAAGGCGCGTCGCCCAGATGCTTGGGCCCGAGCCAGGCGATGGCGCCCTGAAAGACCAGCGCATGTCCGGCCTCCTGCCGAGCCTGGCTGGTGAGAAACCGTTGTGATCCGGAATCCGCCGCCAGCAGAGCCTGCCGGCCGGCGCACTCCTGCGCCAGACGTTCCCCACGCTCGAGGAAGGTGAGCAACCGGGCTATCGGTGTCCGTTCGTCAGGGCGAACCAGCATGGCGTTCCTCCATGGTCGGCTCGGGGCCGTTCAAACTCCAGTCGTACTCCAGAAACTCGACGGTGTAGGGGGCGTCGGTCAGATCTTTCGCCAGGTCGGCGGCGGCCGCATAACGCGCCACATATGCCAGGAGGGACCCGGCCTGGGTCTCAAAGTCCTCGCGGAACCACTTGAAGATCATGGACAGAGAGGCGACCCGGCGCCGGCGGTCGAACCGATTCCGCGTCGGATCGTTGATAAATTCCGCTGCGGCCCGGTCCAGTTGCTCGTTCAGACGTTCGCCGCTGTACGCCCAGGATTGCAGCTTGGGGCACGAAGCCGACGCGCACACGATCGCGAAGTGCACGCGCGGCTCGCGAAAATCCGGAATCAGAAGCTTGCGTTCCAGATCGTAGAGATTGATCGTTCTTCCGCCGACCCGGTAGTCGCGCGCGATAAAGTAGCGGTAGCGCCCCCAGAGCGTCGCCGGCGACAGGCGGTCCAGAATGCCTTTGATCGCGAAGGCGTTGTAGGCGTTGATCCAGAAGGCCAGGCGATCTTCGCGCGTCGGCAAGGCGTTCGGATCGACGCGATCGAGCTGCCTCAAATAGGTCGTCAACCGCTCATCCGACTGAATGCCGGGGTAATTCACCTGACCGTCCCTCACATGCGCCCGCAGGAGTTCGTCGAAGACTCGGTGGGAAAAGTCGCGCGGAGCGATGGGGTCGGGCGGGCTGAAGGACTTGGGAACCGCGGAGCAGCCGGCCAGGAATGCGACTGCAACGGCCAGGATACCGAATCGCTTCATCGGGTCACCGTTGGCTTGATCGATCGGGGCGTCAACAGCGCCGAGACCGGATGCCGGAGCGCCGACCCGACCACACGGCTGCAGAGCATGTTGCAGGACGACCGGTCGGAGCAGGCCTGGATCGCTTCTCCGTCGAAGCGCGTCAGGATGTCGTCGAGCGACGATTCCAGCAGATTGCCGGCCGGCTTCAACGCCAAGCAGGGCGCGACATTGCCCGACGCATCGATCGCGATGCTGTAGCGGCCGGCGTCGCACGGCTCCAACGACTCTCCACCCAGCCAGCGGACGTTGTCGCGCAGATACCGCCGGAAATACCCCGGCGGCACCAACCCCAATTCGAGCACCTGCGAGAAGACGGCCCGCGCGACCTGCCGTTCGTAGAGGAGCGCCGGCTCCACCTTCCCATACCGCTCGATGCCCCAGTGATAGGCGCCCACGACCGGCACAAATCCGCGCGCCCGCGCGAACCGGACGACATCGAGGACATCGCCTCGGTTGACCTCGCTCACGATGCACGTCAGGTACTTGGCGCGGGGAAAATCGGCGAGCAATTCGATCCCCTTCAGCACTTGGTCCAACTGATCCGCCCCTCTGATTTGTCGATAGCGCTCGCGATCCAGCGTGTCCAGACTCACCGAGACGCTGATCTTGAGGCGAGCCAACGCGGCGACCAGGTTCGGAGTCAACCGGGTGCCGTTCGTGATCAGCGTCAGGGCGAACCCGATTGCCGCCAGGTCGTCAAGAACCTCCGGCAGATCACGTCGCAGCAGCGGCTCGCCTCCCTGGATGAACAGAAAGCGAAGGCCATCCCGGTACAGGCTGGAAAAGACCCGCCGGATTTCCTCACGCGTCATCTCGTACCGGCCGACATTGAGCGGGAGATTGCAATAGCCGCAGGCGGAATTGCAGCGCAAGCAGACTTCGAAGACGGCCAGGATCGGCCGCCCGCACAGGAGATTGCCGAGAGGGCGCAGGGTCACGTCACCATCCTCGTTTCACGCTCAATTATGCTTTTTCTGAGCGGTCATCCCGACCCTTCGACCATTCGGCAGGATGAAATAGGTTTCAGCCGGGAGCGAAGAACCAATCGCGAATAGCTCGGAGCTGTTTCTGCTCGCTGTTTTCAGAACAGAATTGCACACTCACGGACGATTTTTCTCCCGTTCCCCATCAGCACACTCAGCTCCTCCTGCAATGTGCCGCCTAACTTCCTGAGAAATCGCGCGATTCACGCTGTGAAGTGTACGGCATAACGTTTGCTGAGCCCTCCGGTCTGTTCCGACGAACGAAATGAACGAGGGCCGAGGCCCACGTCATCGGCCTTTTAACCAGAGACGAGGGAGGGCTACCATCATGAAGAAGAAAAAGAAGAAGACCATCGGCATCGTCGCCCTGGTCGTGGTCGCGGGATGCCTGATCGCCGGCTTGGCCGACGCCGCCGGTTCGAAAAAATCTTCGAAGTCCACCCCGCCCCCGAAGGTTGCATCCAAGCCGGCTCCGATGAAGATGGACACCAAGCCCGGGCCGGCCTTCCAGATGGTCGAGGGCAAGCTGAACAAGATCGACGGGGACATTTACGTGGTCGAAGACTACAACGGGAACGAAGTCCGGTTGTACGTAGGAAAAGACACCAAAAAGCTTCGCGGGAACAAGAAGGTGGGGGACACAGTCCGCGCGGAAATCACCCGCGGCGGCTTCGCGAACTCCATTCAATAGGACAGACCCCGCGAACCCGCGCGGATAGGACTGTGTCCCACGATGGGCTGACCGGTCGGCGGTCGGCCCATTTCGTTTGTGGAGACCGGTTTCGCCCAACTTTCCCCCTTATGTTTCCACGGTTACGGTGATCTGGTGCAGACCGCTGGCCCCATCGGGGGCCGGGTCCTGCTCAAACGATGTCTGCAGTTTCCCCAGTCCATCGGTGGCCCGAACCGCCAACGAATGACGCCCGATAGTCGCCACAGCCCACTCATACGACCAGAACACCCAGGCATAGGGAGATAGCGGGACATCCAGCTTCGCGGGCGCCCAGGTGCCGCCGCCGTCCGTGCTGACCTCCACTTGCCTAATCCCGCGAGTGCCGGCGAACGCCAACCCTTGCACGATCTGCCGACGTCCCTGCAGGACGGCGCCGTGACCCGGCACATCGATGCGCGACATGGTCTTGACGGTCGCGTCGTCCGACCAGCCTTTTTTCTGGTAGTATCCTTGATAATCGAAGTCCACAACCTCGATGTCGGTCAACCACTGGACGCTCTTCATGCCGTAGATCCCCGGCACGATGATTCGCGCCGGGAATCCATGTGCCTGGGGCAAGGGCACTCCGTTCATCCGATAAGCGACAAGCACGTCTCCCGCCATCGCCCGTTCGATCCGGATGCTGTCCGAGTAGCCGTCGGCCGCTCGAAAGACCACGTCGAAGGCGCTCGGGGAGACCCGAACGTCCTCAAGAAGCTGCCTCAGCGGTACCCCCTCCCACGCGGCCGTGCTGATAAACTCCCCGCCCACCGTGTTGCCGACGCATTCCAGGGTGACGATCTCCGCGACCCTCGGTCGAGCCAGCAGGTCGGCGTACGTCAGCGTCATCGGGCGCTCGACCAACCCTTTCACGAACAATTGCCAGTTCTCCAATCGGACCGACGGGGGGCTGCGATAGGACGTGATGTAGAACTCCTCGTTCGGCGTGATAGGCGGCGTCGGTTTGGCTTCCAGCGCCGAGCCGAGAAGACGGTCCAACACCCCGGAGACCGCCGGAAGCGGTTGAACGAGCGACGCCATCGCGGCGACGCCCGCGACCCTGAGCACCTCCCGCCGCGACAACGGTCGAATGCTTAGCATTCTTCCTTCCCTCTCTGCCCCATCGCCCCTGGCCTATCGCCACTCGCCGCCGGGCTTATTCGCCCTCCGCCAACAACCGCTGGATCAGCCGCTCGGTCTCCCGGTACCCACCTTCGCCGATTCGCACGTAGCGGACGATGCCTCGCTTATCGATCAGATACATGGCCGGCCAATAGCGATTGCCGTACCGGCTCCAAGTCGTGAAGTCGTTGTCGATGGGAACCGGGTAGTCGATTCCGTGATCTTGCAAGTAGCGCCGCACCTTCTCAACGTCGCGCTCGTAGTTGAATTCCGGAGAATGGACTCCGATCACGACGAAGCCTTGGTCCCGATACTTCCTGTGCCACGCCTTCACATAGGGTTCGACGTTGCGACAGTTGTAGCAGCCGAACGTCCAAAACTCCACCATGACAACCTTGCCCCTGAGATCCGCCATGCGGGTCGGTGAAGCGTTCAGCCATGTCTCGTTCGCGATCTCCGGCGCCGGCAGGCCTATCCCGGCAATGGCAACGACTGGAGTCATGAAAAGACCCAGTACAACGGCTCCCACCGCCGTAAAGATTCGTTGTGCCATGCAGATCCTCTCCGTATGACGGTGACTTTAACTTTTGAGAATCGACTACATCGTTCTCTTCTCAAAGGATCCTCGGCCGATCACGACATTGAATTTCTTGCACCAGATCACGACGCTGTCGAAGTCCTCGCCGTTGATCCCGGCCGGAATGGGAAGGGTGACCGTTCCGGAAAATTGCGTGAGCTTGCCGAGTTCCACCCCGTTGCGGTAGTCCCCGTTCCTCGCCAGATACACTCGTCCATCGGGCACCTTGTCCACCGTCATGTCTTTGAATTGCAATGTGGCGATCCCGTTCCGGTCGGTTGTGAGCACGACCGTGCCGGTTGCATGGTGGCTCTCAGAACCCTGTAGCTTCGCTATCCTTATCATATTCCCGCGTTGCCCTTTCTCCATCACCGCAACCGAGGTGTCCTTGGAGTCAGCCAGACTCGGCTCCGTCATGGACCGCCCTGTGCTCATGACATCTTTTTCGACCATCATTTCTTTTCCGCTTTCCATCCGTCCTACGCAAGCGGGCACCCCCGTCAAGCCAAGGAGCGTGAGCGCTAGCACGATAGCAACAATCAGGCTTTTCATGATAATCCCTCCATAGCTGGTCGTCCGGTCGAGTGAGTTCTTACAAGTCGGCCACCACCTGTGTGGGAGGTTTCTCGCTTCCCAGCAGCGCTTTTTTGACGTTTTCAAACTCTCTCTCAAGACTCTGGTATTGCCTCTCAAAGTGCTCATCGTCGGTTTCCGGGAATTGAAACATGGTGAACAGGAACGCGGTCGAGCCGCCCCGCAATTCGACAACTCGGCATGAAAACAGGGCCATTTGGTCTTCACTCGGCCCCGTAATCATATCGATCACCCCCGTCTTCTCATCCGCGCGTATCTCAAAAAGCAGCTCCTGCTTGCCGAGCGCCGCGCAGGTCACGACCTTGTGCTTGCCGTCGACCTGTTTGAGTTCGCTGCAAAACTCGGTCGCCCAGCGGGGCAAATTCCGAATGGACGCCAGATATCGAAATACCTGCTCCCGAGGAACCGGCAACACGATGACCGCAATCCTGGAATTCATAACTTGTCTCTTTCCCCGTGCTCGCTTCGTTCAATGCTTGGACAAGAGCAGGATCGGGCTGAAAGAATGCGTTCGCCCTCTCCTTGTTCAGCAGGAACAAGCAGGCTCGTTCGACAGCGCCGGCGCCGCAGGGAAATCCACCTCGGTCCGGGCCACATGGTTGAAATAGTTGGTGAACAGATTGAGCGCAACATTCGCGACAACTTCGGCGATCTCGCCGTCGGTGAACCCCAGCGTCCGCAAATGATCGATATCCTGATCCCGCACCTCGCCGCGCGTCCGGACGACGGTCCGCGCAAACTGAAGCGCCGCTCTGTCCTTGCTGTTTTCCGAGTCGGCGCGGCGACTTCCGATCAAGGTGTCCTCACTGAGTCCGATTTTCTTGCCGATGGCGGTATGCGCCGCCAGGCAATAGGCGCATCCGTTGGTTTCCGCGACCACCAGGGCGATCTGTTCGCGAAGTCTTGCGCTTAGCATCCCCTTGCTCAGCGCCTGGCCGAAGCCGAGATAGGCTTCCAGCACAGCCGGCGAGGCGGCCATGGTTCGAACAAGGTTGGGTATGGCTCTAAGGCTGGTCCGGACCTTCTCCATAAGGTCCTTGGCCTTTCCGGTCGCGGCTTCAGGATCGATCGCGGTGATTCGTTGCATGATCGTTTCCTCCGTGATGATGTGAGTGAACACCAACTCTTCTTCCTTCAACCGTGCTTCAGGGACACTTCGATCAACCTGTCTTCCGCGACAAGATTTTCGAGCCCCCTGTCCAACGATTGGATGTGAGGGGCCTCATCCGAGGTCCCTGAGGTCCGCCGGTTCTCAACAAGAACGGGATCGAGAATCTCTCCGCAATTCGGGCAATGCCACCCGGTGAACTCGAACTCGTGTTGGTCGTCACGAAAGTCATAAAACTGATCCAGAACCATGAGCCCCATGCACGGCGCGCAGGTCATATGCACCCCCGAGGAGTTGACCGGTCGGTCAATTTTCAGGTCAAAAAAACTACGCCCTCGATCTCGGGTTCGCACTGGCTTGTTCGCCCACATTCGCCGCCAAGCGCCCGAGGAACTCCCTGCCGAGCCGGCTGATGAGTTCCGGCTCATTCCTCGTTTTCGCCATCAGCAAGACACCTTGCTTAAACGCCACGACCGCCTGCGCAGTCTTCGTCGCATCCTGCTCGGCAATCTCGCCCTCGGTGACAGCCTCCTGCAGCGCCCGTTCGAAATACCCGGTCATCTCGGCAAAAATCTTCTCCACCCGCCGTCGAATCGCCGTTTCCTGTGTGCTCAGTTCGAGCGCCAGGTTTCCGAATGGACAGCCGAAGACCTTTCCCGTTTTCTCCTTCACATCGCATTGACTCTCGTAGAACAGATCGAAGCAGCGCTCGATCCGCTTCAACGGCGGCACATCTCGAGCAAAAGCCGGCTCGAAGATCTTCGCCCGCGCCATGTCCCATTGGCGATCAAGCGCGGCCAATATCAGGTCCAGTTTCGACGGGAAGAAGTGGTAGAAGCTGCCCTTGTTCACCCCGGCGCGCTCGCAGAGCTCCTGCACACCGACCCCCGCATAGCTGCGGGCATAAATGAGATCGAGAGCGCTGTTGATGAGCTTTTCCCTGGTGTCGGCAGCGGCATTCATGACAAATCCTCTGACTTGACCGAACGGTCAAATCCTATCCGACAAGTTTTCCGCTGTCAATGGGGCCCGGAAAAATCTTTCACTTGGCGATCGCGATGGCCGGCGTCGGGAAGCGGGTCAGGTCGGTGACCGTCATCTGGAAAAGGTTCGACAGCACGGCGAAGGCTTCCTGGTTCCAACTCGGCGACATGCCTTCGCTCACGGGGAATTTCCTGATCGAGTAATACCGCTTGTCGAATTCCACGGAGAATTCAGAATCAGACGGCTTGCTCGCGGATTCCTCGATTTCCAGCGTCCGGACCGGGTTGCGCGCGACGGCCTTCGTCCGAGGATCGGGGTCCACGTGAAACTCCGCCTCTTCGCCGATGCTGCGCGCCACAAACCCGATAATGGCGTTCATGCTGCGGAGGAGGATCGAGCCGTGCAAGGGATAGTCCCCGCCGGGAAAGCCGGCCCGGATATCGACGAGCACATAGTCCGGAGGAAAGCGTTGCGCTTCCTCGTGCAAACGGCGGCGCTCGTCGTTCGGCAGACGGCTCGGGTCGTAGTTCGAGACCAGCAACCGCCCGACGGCCTTGCGCCGCACCGTATGGACCTTACCCTCGCCGTCGCCTTCCCACCGAAACCCCTTTTCGAGCGCCGCTACGACTTCGTCGGGATTGGGAGGGCGGTTCGTCCGCACCGTCTGACTCTCCTCGAACAGAATCGGCCCGATGAACAATTTCCGTTCCGTATCCAGCCACGCCAGGTGTAAGAGCCGCCGGCGAAACTCCCTATACCCTTCCCCTTGAGACGGCGTATTGAACAAGATGCTCGGCCCGTCCTCCCCGTCGAGCGCAATGCCCCGCGCCATGAGGCGCAACACCATGTCGATGTCGTAACCCTGCCGGACGAGAAACTCGAACTTATCCTCATCCAGCGGCCGCAAGACGCGTTTGGTGAATTCCTCGCCCGTGATCGGCACGATCGTGATCGTCGGATTCTCCGAGACGCTGGTGGAATATTCCAATGACACGGGACGCTCGGCGGCGTCCGTCGCCCGGCCGAGGCCCCCGGTGATGCCGGCGTTGACGCGGAAATCGAACGTGGCGGCGACGCTGGAGACCGCGGTGAAATGAACGGGCCGGTGATGCCGCGCGCGGGCGATGTTCAACAGGAGCAGATCCGCTTCGACGTAGCTGACGGTACGGTCGTATTCGATGACCGCGCGGTGCATGGCGATCGGAGAGAGGCAGCCGGAGAGAAGCAAGGTTGAGGCTAAGGCCAAGGTTGAGAGGAGTGTCGGCTTCACGGCGCGGCTTTCTTGAACGCAATGTCGCCGTAGTACGCCGTGGCCGATTCGAGCGTATTGTCCGTATCGGTCATGATGGCCACCCCGGAGATCATCGGCGGTTCCTCGCCGAAGGCCTTCTTGTAGTCTTCGTACACGTTGCGTTCCTCGTCGATCCATTGATTCAGCCGCTCCGTGCCGCTTTCCACGACGATCATCTTGACTTTGTCGGTGTAGGGATTGGGGACAATCGTGCCTTTCAGCGCCTTGCTTTCCCAGATGTAGTTCAGCGCGCCGAGCGGCGGATACTGCCCGTAGAGCAGCCTGACGGCTTCATACTGGGCCTTTTCGAGCAAGCCGACACGCGAGGAGTCGTACTCAAAGGTGATATAGAGCCGGGCCGGATAATCATCGCCTTCTTTCTTGGTCACATCGCCCTTTTTGTACACATTGGTCACTTTCCACCGCCACGAGACGATCGGATATTCTTTCGGATCGATCCTGATCTCTTTCGTCAATCCGGCCGACCCCGCCTCGCTTGTCGCCTTCACCACCACCCGATCCTCGTCTCTGACCAATTCATACTTCGTGTGCCGTTCGATCTTTTTGAACGTCAGCGGCTTCCACCCGTCCGGGAGCGCCTGCCCCTCCTTCGCCGCCGAAAACTTCCCGACCTCCAAAATTCTGGAGACCTCTTCACCATTCCCATTGGAAGGGGTTAGCGTCAGACCCACTAGCACCAAAAAACATACACCTAGAGTTTCAATCCCGAGGCGGGTGGCGTCGAACGGACGCCCAGGCGCGCGCAGCGGGGCCCCACACCGGGCGGGGTGCGAGCACGGCTGGGCTGTTCGACGACAGGACCCGCCTCTACCAATCATCTCGTCCATTCAAACCACTTCCTCAACATCCGCTTCTGCCCCTCCGTAAAATGCGCCTTCCGCCACAAGTTCACGACCTTCTTGTTCACCTCGGCTTGCGTCGGGTAGGGATGAATCGTCCCGGCCAAGGTCTTGGCGCCGGCGCCCGCTTTCATCAGCGCGGTGAATTCGCTGATCAGATCGCCGGCATGAGCCGCCACGATCGTGGCGCCCAGGATCTTGTCGGCGCCCTTCTGAATATGGACGCGGGCGAAGCCCTCATCCTCGCCGTCGAGGATCGCGCGATCCACCTCATCCAGCCGGTAGGTGTAGGTTTCGACCTGGAGTCCCTTCGCTTTCGCCTCCGCCTCATACATCCCGACGTGCGCGATCTCCGGCTCCGTGTACGTGCACCACGGAATCATGAGCGAGTCGGTGCTCGCGTAGGCGAGGCCGAACGGATGCGGGAACAGCGCGTTCTGAATCACAATCTGCGCCATCGCGTCGGCGGCGTGCGTGAATTTGAATCGCGAACAGACATCTCCGGCGGCGTAGATCCGGGGATTGGTGGTCTGGAGCCGGCTGTTCACCTTGACGCCGGTCTTGTCGTACTCGACGCCGACCGCTTCCAGGCCGAGCCCTTCCACGTTCGGGGCGCGGCCGACGCCGACCAGGATTTCATCGACCGTGATGTCGTAGCGCTGACCATGCGAATCGACCGTCAGGCGCTTGCCGCCGTCCGTTTTCTCCACCTTCAGATCCTTGCCGCAACACAGAAGCGTGATACCGTCGCGGAGCATGGACGCCAGGACGATGTCCGCCGCGTCGCGGTCTTCGTTCGGCATGATGCCGTGCAGGGCTTCGATGAGGTACACCCGGCTGCCGAAGCGGGCGAAGCTCTGAGCCAGTTCACATCCGATCGGGCCGGCGCCGATCACGGCCAGTCGTTGGGGCAGTTCGGTCAGCCAGAAGACGGTCTCGTTGGTCAGATACCCCGCCTCTTCCAATCCGGGCGTGGGCGGCGCAGCCGCCCGGGCCCCGGTGCAGAGGGCCGCCTTCGCGAAGCGCAATGTCCGGTTCCCGGCCGGCCCTTCCACCTGAATCGTGCCCGGTCCCGTGAACCGGCCGCTGCCGATGTACACATCCACGCCCAACCCCTTATACCGGTGCGCCGAATCCGTATGGCTGATCCGAGCCCGCAATCGTCTCATGCGCGCCATCGCCGCGCCGAAATCGTATTTGACGCCGGGCGGGATATGGAGACCGAATTCCTCCGCCCGCCGAAGGTCCGCCCAGGCCCGCGAAGCTCGGATGATGCCTTTCGACGGCACGCACCCGACGTTCAGGCAGTCGCCTCCCATGAGATGCTTCTCGATCAACGCCACCTTCGCGCCGATCCCGGCCGCAATGGCCGCGGTCACCAGGCCCGCGGTTCCCGCGCCGATCACGACCATGTTGTACCGGCCGGAGGGTTCGGGGTTGACCCATTGACTCGGATGTACGTTCTCGACCAGCCGTTGATTATGCTCGTCGTTCGGGAGCACCAGGACGCCCTCATGCGTGTTCATCGGCTGAACCCTCACTGTCGGTTGAGTCACCATGGTTTGCGCTTCCGTGGTTGGGGACGCTCTCTGGTCGCGGCGTCCTGCTCATGCCTTCCTGCCGGCAAATTTCCGATAAAGGATCGGCGCCAAGGCCAGCAGCCCGAGCAGAGTAAAAGCCAGAAGCACGTTAGGCGAGGCGATTTCCTTGAGCGAATTGATCGTGCCCAGTTGGCGCCCGGCATAGGCGTACACGAAGCTGCCGGGAATGATCCCGATGGCCGTGGCCGCGACATAGGTCGAGACGCTCATGCGCGTGAGGCCGGACACCATGTTGACCAAGAAGAACGGAAACAACGGGATGAGCCGCAACGTCATGAGATAGCTGAACGCGTTCTTCGAGAAGCCCTCTTGGATCGGCCCCAGCCGGTCGCCGAATTTCTGTTCGACCCAGTCCCGCAGGAGATACCGCGCCGCCAGGAACGCCAGGGTGGCGCCGGTCGTGGCGGCGATATTCACCAACACCGTCCCTAGCACGCTGCCGAAGAGAAATCCGCCGGCCAATGTCAGAATCGCCGCGCCAGGCAAGGACAGCCCGGTCACCACGCAGTAGGTCGCGATGAAAATGCCGACGGCCGCGGCGAAGTTGGCGTCGGTGAAGGCGAGCAGCCGATCGCGGTTGGCTTTCAGCGCCTCCAGCGTCAGGTAATGGCCGAGATCGAAGTAGAAAAACGCGCCGATGGCCAATCCGAAGAACACCGCAACGACGAACTTGCCGGTATTAAACCCGTTTGCCCGCGAAGGTGCCTGGACGTTCGTCGTCATCGTGACCTGTTTGCGTATCATGGTATCTCCTCTTCGGGCTGTCAATGCTGTCAGCCGGCTCACATTTTCTCTACTTTATCCTTCTTTCTCCCGCAAACGCTCGGTGCGACCAATCCGGCGGTGAAGACCCGGTTGCTGCCCCAGCCGCAGAACTCCGCAATCGCTTTTTGGTCACGGCTCGCTGAGAAATCTTACAGGAACGATCAGGGGCGATGTTGGCCGGGATATGGTAACGAGTCGTCAGCGGGTGGGAGGCGAGGTTGCCGATCGACTGCCTTTCCGTTTCACCGGCTTGGGATGGCTGGGCCGTTTGGTGGCCTTGAGCGATCCGCCTCGTTCGCGTGCATAGCCGTCACGTGAAGCGGCGCGCTGAAGTTGAGCCTGTACCCACTCGGCCTCTCTAGGCGCGACCGGCCCGTCATACTCGATATCGAGGCGCGCGAGGGCGCGCTCCATTGGATCCACCATCCCGTCATGGTTCCGATCCAATTGGCGGAAGTGGTCGAAGGCCACGGCTTTCTCAAGAGGATCGATCTGCCCATCCCGGTTCCAATCCACGCGGCGGCTGAAGCGTTCCGGGGGCTCGACAATCCGCTGAACGGATGAGACGGAGGTCTTCCCACGGACTGCCTTCTCTTTCTTCTTCAGCTTGGAAGCACTGGACCGGGATTGCCGCTCCTTCGCCAGACCCCAATCACAGGAGCCTGAAACGACAAGCCCAAGGGCCGCCGCTGCAACGATCGCTCCCCATGTCCGCCATTTGAAAGGGGTCATTGAAAGCCGGTCTAAAAATAGCGCGTAGACGGCAGCGAGCAGCAAACAGCTCTGAGTTATTCGCTATTGGCGATTCGCTGCTGCCTGGTGGCTCTTCTTTCTCATGCCCCAGAATGGGCCGTCTTGCGGCCATGAATGACTTCTGTACAATGCCGGATCTCAGACATCAAGTGTAGCAGGCATACAGCGAGCCGCGAAAGGCCGCTCCTGAACGACGGTGATCCGACCCGCCGTGTAATGTCGGACGAGGTCGCGCGACTCACGACCATCTGGAGGAAGAGTCATGCAACCAGTCGAGGCCGGTTGGATTCCTGGCCGAACTCACCGTCGACTTGCCGGCTTGGGGATGATCGTCCTCGGTGTCGTTGGGTTCGTGTGGCTTTGGCAAGGCTTCGATCTGAGCGACCTGCTGACCACTGAACGGCTCGTTGGCCTCTTCCAGTCCGCCGGCCCCTTCGGCCCTCTCATCTTGATGTTCAGCATGGCGACCGCGGTTGTGGTCAGCCCTATTCCCAGTCTACCAATCGACCTGGCCGCAGGCGCGGCATATGGACCGGCGTGGGGCGCGACCTATGCCGTGATCGGGGCCGAAATCGGCGCGGTGGTGAGTTTCTTGATCTCGCGGGCGCTGGGGCGGGCGTGGCTCTATCAATTGCTGCGACTGGACATCCGCTTCTGCGAGAAATGCTCGGACCGGCACTTGGTCACGGTGCTCGTCTTGGCGAGGTTGCTCCCCATCGTCTCTTTCGACGTGGTCAGCTACGGCGCCGGCTTGACCAACATGTCGGTCATGACGTTCGCCTTGGCGACCTTGATCGGCATGGCCCCGCCGACCTTCGCCTTCACCTACTTCGGCAGCTCGGTCGTGTCCGCCCGGTGGACGCTGATCCTCACCGGCGGCTTAGTCGTGGCAGCCCTCCTGCTCGCTCCCAAACTGGTCCTGCGCCATCCCCACGCCTGGTGGGCGCGCCTGTTCCTCGCTGCGGCGCCGGGATCGCCCGAGGCAACCGCTTCACAGCGGACACAAACGACCGCCGCCGAGTCTCTTCGACCGAACTGCTCCGGCTGCGGCGGACCGCTCACTTCTTGAAGATCAACCGCGGCATCTGAATGTCGCCGATCGCCACGGCCACCAGCTCCCAGCCGGCATTGCCGTAGTCGTTCAAGATCGCCTGCAGAGTCTGCGTATCCGCGGTTGAATCGACGACTTTGTACTGGAACCGCTTGGGCTCCTGGGCAGATGTCGTATAAACCGCCCACAAGACGACCAACAGATTCAACAGCAACAGCATCCCGGCCACGAGCCGGTTCCCATGCCTGCTTTTGAGCCTCATCGCTTCCCCCTATGACTGACGATGTTCCCGTCGTTTTGTCGCTGCGAACCACAAGCGCACATAGCCGACGATCCAGCGGCCTTCTGCAGCACAGAGCCGCGACTTCACCGGTTCGCACATCTCGGTGAGAAAGCCGGCCCGTTCGACGACCGGCATCGGGGCGGTCAAGCTGCCGGCAAAGTCGCCAGGCAGCGGCGTCGGACGGGGAAACGGTGCAGCGAACGTCACACCGCTTCGAGCTGCTGATGGTTGCCGTCTACATCAACCGCGCGGCAGCCGGCCTAGACGAGTTTCTTTCAGCGCTCCGTCGCCGCAACCGAGATTTGGCCAGCATTGTTCACGAAGGCTTCTACTCCAACCGCGGATACGCTGTTCCGACGGGCGTGCTCGACGCTCAGTCGGGCGACATACTGTTGCAAGTATGCCTTCCTCCTTCGCGGCTGCGCTTGCCCGTCTCACGACGCGTCTGCGCGGTTCCGTCACGAACCCTCGTGAACAATGTGGGCCAGAATAGCCTCGTCCGGGTTCGGCGCCAGCAACTCCATCACCGGCGCACCCAGGTCCGAGACGAACCAGGCATGCGCGGCGTACCGTTCGGGATCCCAGGTTTGGCCCATGGCCACCATCCTTGCCCAAAGATCCGCCCACTTCAAGCCATCGCATGCGTGTGACGAAATTTTTTGTAGTTGGTTCGCAGCGGAGGAGAATGCCAAGAGGAAAGAAAAATGGAAGTATTTTTCAGGCATTGTCCGAGATCCTCACTGGCGATGTCACCTGGCAGAGTCGCCAGGTGACCGGGCAGAGGTAATTCTCTACACTCGGCCTCATCGCAACCTCATACGGCACCGAGAACGCGCGCATGGCGGCCCGTCGGCGACCAGTTCTGTTGACGATGGTCTTCGGTCTTCTAACCCTGGCCGGGGCCGGGCTGTCGCACGCGCAAAGCCCCACGGACTTCTTCCTGCACGGCATCGGCCCGGACAACAATCCGCCCACCCTGTTCCTCGACACGACCGCGCCCACGGCCGGCACCGCGAAGTTCCGGGACTCAACCAGCGTCAACTTCAGCGGCGGCAATCCGTGGAAGGAGATCGGCACCTGGCCGGCCGCCTCGGCGCTCACGGGCGGCACGCTCAACGCGCTGAGCGATCTGCATGTCTGGCTGGGCCTGAAGAACAGCGACGATCAGGGTACGCAATTCGATCTGCGCGCCGAGATCTACAAGAACAGCACGGTGCTCGCGTCCGGCTTGACCCGCTGCATCACCGGGATCACGCGCAACCCGGCCAATGCGAAAGAGGCCACGGTCTCCTTCGGGACCGTCTCCCCGACCGAATTCAACGGCTCCACCGACACCCTCTCGCTGAAGATCCTCACCCGCATCGGCACGAATCCCGACGACACGAAATGCCCGGGCCACAACAACGCGGTCGGGCTGCGCCTGTACTTCGACGCGACGACACGGAATGCCCGATTCGACGCGACGATCGTGACGGTGCAACCGCCCACCATCACGAGCTTCACGCCGACGAACGCCAGAGTCGGCACCACGGTCGCCGTCATCGGGACCAATTTCGTCAACGTGTCGTCGGTGACCTTCAACGGCACCGCTGCGACCACCGTCACCGTGCCGAACGCCACGACGCTCACCGCCGTGGTGCCGGCGGGCGCGACGACAGGTCCCCTCGCGGTGACCACGCCCGGCGGTACCGCCACCTCGACCGGCCATTTCGTCGTGCTGCCCACGCCGGATTTCCAGATAGGCGCCGCCCCGTCTACGCTGGTGATCCCCGCGAGCGGCCAGGCGTCGTATGCCGTGAGCCTCACCGGCAGCGGCGGGTTCACGAACCTGGCGACGCTGGCTGTCACCGGGCTCCCCACCGGGACGACCGCAGCCTTCAGGCGTGCCACGCTCACCGCCGGCCAGTTGACCTTGTTGACGCTCACCACCAGTGGGACGACACCGGCCGGGACCTATCCGCTGACGGTGACGGCCGTCGGCCCCGTGGACGGTGTCTCAACCGTGCGCTCCGTGCCCGTCACCATCGAAGTCCAAGCTCCCGGCGTGACCAGTCTCACCGGGCAGGTGCTGGATGAAGACGCCAGGCCCGTGAAGGGCGTGCTGGTCAAGCTGGGCGCGTTGCAGGTTTCAACGGACGACGGCGGGAACTTCCTGCTGCTCAATCCGCCAGCCGGCGCCGATCAACTACTGCTCATCGACGGCGGCCCGGCCTCCACCCCGCAGCACAGCCTGCCCATTGTCCCGTATAAAGTCACCATTGTCGCCGGCCAGGCCAATACGCTCGGCTTCACGCCCCATCTGCACTTCCAGAAGACGACCGGCTTGGTGGACATTTCTGACAGCGCGGTCCAGCGCGTCGTCACCGATCCGGACCTGCCGGGATTCCAAATGACGATTCCAGCCGGCGTGACGATCACCGGCTGGGACGGGCAGCCGAACACGCAGATTTCCATCCGCCGCGTCCCGATCGACCGAGTGCCGCTGCCGCCCTTCCCGGCAGACCGGTACGTCCCTGCACTTTACATGGATTATTTCGGCAAGCAGGGTGGCGGCACACCCTCGGCCCCGATTCCAATCACGTTCCCCAACGACCTGGATGTGCCCCCGGGGACGCAAGTGGAGCTGTGGTACTTCGACGAGGCGCCCGATGGGACGCGCCCCAATCAATGGGTCCAATACGGGACCGGGACGGTCACGGCCGATGGGAGCCAGGTCGTGCCCGATACCGATCCCAGCACGGGGCAGCCGTTCGGCCAGCCACGCTTCTGCTGCGGAGCCGTGTATCTGGCCATGCTGAATCCCCAGAGGAACGCCGTAGTCCCACCAAGCCCCTCGATGAGCGGGACTACAAGCGGGGAGCCGGTTGATCTCGCCACCGGCCTCTTTACCCTGGAGAAGACGGACCTCGTCTTGCCGGATCGGCTTCCCGTGACCTTCACCAGGACCTACCAGACCAACAGCTCCGTGCCCGGTCCCTTCGGACCGGGAACCGGCCATTCGTTCGAGACGCGGCTGCTCGTACAGGCCAACCTCTGGACGCTAGTGCTGCCCAACGGAGCACGCGCCCTGTTTCCGAAGCAACCGGACGGCACTTATCGCAATAGCAACGATCCCTCGATGCAAGGGGCCGTCTTCACGGACATCCCCAGCGGCCCGATCCTACGCTTCAAGGACGGCCGAAGGTGGACGTTCGGAGCCCCGGTGCCCGGGGCCTTGTTCCTGACGAGCCAACGCGATCGCAACGACAACACGATCACGCTCACGCGCAGCGGGACGGCGCAGAACCTCACGACGATCACCGCCCCGTCGGGGCGGCAGCTTAACTTGACTTACGATGCCAACAACCGGATCACGGCCATCCAGGACCCGCTAGGCCGCATTATTCGCTATGCCTACGATAACGCCGGCCGGCTCGCCACCGTCACCGATCCCACCGGCGGCGTGACCCGCTACACCTACGACGCGGCTGGCCGGATGCTGACCATCACCGACCCGCGCGGTATCGTGTTTCTCACCAACCAGTATGACAGTGCCGGGCGCGTGAGCCGCCAGACCCAGGCTGACGGCGGCGTTTGGGAGTTTGCCTATACGACGGCGGGGAGCGTGATCACACAGACCACGGTCATTGACCCGCGGGGCAACACGACGGCCTATCGCTTCAATGGGCGCGGCTACCTCCTCAGTCAGACCGATGGGTTTGGACAGATGACCGCCTTCACCCGCGATACCCGCAATCGAGTCATCGCCACCATCGACCCATTGGGACGCACCACCAGGTTTGAGTACGACGCCGTGGGCAACGTGACGAAGATCACGGATCCGAACAGCCAGGTGACTCGCTTCGAGTATGAGCCGACCTTCAACCGAGTGACGCGGATCGATCAGATCCTCACCCCGACCACCACCTTGACGACAACCTTTGCCTACGATCCCGCGAACGGCAACCGCGTGACCGTCACCGATCCGCTCACCCACACGACGACCATCGGCTACAACGCCTTTGGCCAGCCGACTTCCGTGCAAGGCCCGATTCCGACGGAGCCCCCGACCACGTTCAGCTATGACCCGAACGGCAATCTGATCACCACGACCGATCCGCTCGGCAACACAACCACCCGAGCCTCTGATCTCGTCAGTCGTCTGACCAGACTCACCGATCCCCGCGGCTTCGCCACCCAATTTCGCTACGACCCGCTGAATCGCGTCACCGAGATCGCCGATGCCGCGCACGGCGTGACCAAGTTCACCTACGATGGCAACGGCAACTTGCTCACGGTCACGGATGCGAAGAACCAGACGACCACCTACACGTACGACACCATGGATCGGCTGGCGACGAGAAAAGACGCGTTGAATCGGAGCGAAAGCTATCAGTACGACTCGATGGGGAATCTGACGGAGTTCACGGACAGGAAGAGCCAAGTGAGCCAGTTTACCTACGACGCCTTGAATCGGCGGACGAGCGCGAGCTATCAAGACGGGAGCACGGTGTCGTTTATCTACGATGCCGTGGGCAGATTAAGTCGGACGACGGACTCGCTTTCAGGTTCCATCGACTTTGCCTACGACACCTTGGATCGGTTGACGTTAGAGCTAACGAGCTTAGGCGCCCTGACCTATCAATACGACGCCATCAGCCGCCGGACGAAAATGACCGTGGCAGGCCAGGCGCCGGTGAGTTACCAGTACGATGCCGCGTCCCGCTTGATTCAGATCGCGCAAGGCGCACTCGCGGTGGGTTTGGGCTATGACAACGCGAACCGGCGGACCTCGCTGACCTATCCCAACGGCACCAGTGCGAGCTACGCCTATGATGCTGCTTCGAGACTGACAGACATCACCCACATCGGACCAAGTGGACTCCTTGAAGGGCTCACCTATATCTACGACACAGCCGGGAATCGGACGAGCCTCATACGGGCGAACGGCGCCGCCTCACTCTTGCCGAGCGCGGTCACCTTGGCAACGTACGACGCCGCCAATCAACAGACCCAGTTCGGTGGGGCCACGCTGACCTACGATCAAAACGGCAACCTCACCAACGACGGCACGAATACCTACACGTGGGATGCCCGGAACCGACTCGTGGGGATCAGCGGCGGCGTAACCGCGAGCTTTAGCTATGACTCTCTTGGCCGGCGGATCAGCAAGACGATCAGTGGCTCGACGACGCAGTTCGTCTATGACGGCCAAGATATCGTGCAGGAGACCAGCGGGAGTACGCTCGGTGCGACCTATATCAGGAGCCTGAACATTGATGAACCGTTTGTGCGACAGGTAACCAGCAACGAGTACTATCACGCTGATGCCCTGGGCAGCACGCTAGTGTTGAGCAATGTCACCGGAGTATCAGCGGTCACCTATAACTATGAACCGTTCGGCAAAACGACGAGTACAGGGGCTTCATCTAATCCCTTTCAGTACACAGGAAGAGAGAGCGACGGGACTGGGCTGCATTACTACCGAGCAAGGTACTATCAGCCACAATTCTCTAGGTTTGTGCGGCGCGATCCAATCGGTCTTCGAGGTGGCGTGAACTTGTACTCGTATGTATTCAATAAGCCAACGAACTTCTTTGACCCGAACGGCATGGATGCTTGGACGGCATATGAGACGGGCGGGATCATAGGTGCCGGCCCATTCGCATTCAATTTAGCGCAAGGGATTCTAGCAATTAACACGGCAACCGGCGAGATGTGCACTTACACCATCGGATGCCTCAGACCTGGACTTAGCCTCATCCTCGGTGTTGGCGGAAAGTTCCAGGCAACGTTGGGAGGAGCACATTGTGGAAGGAACCTGGGCGGATTTAGTTTCTCGCTAGCTGGGGACATCATAGTGCCAGAGCCGCCTCCTGCCCCAGGCGGAATCGGGGGGAGCATCGGAATCGGTCTCGATGGTGCCATAGGCGGCGGTTATTCGTGGGGACCGAATTGGGGAGCCGGAATTTCGGCCGGAGTAGACGTCTGCTACGCGAAAGTAAATAGATGCGTCAATTCGCCGAAGAAATGCGAGAGATGTTGACCCTGGTAAAGCTGTTCGGAGAGCATGACCAACCGGATCCTAAAAGCCAGCTATCTCCTGATGGGAATCGGCATAACGCTGCTCGTTAGCGCAGCTGTCGACGCATTTTTGATTTCTTCAGGCTTTTACC
This sequence comes from Nitrospirota bacterium, assembly GCA_040755395.1. Classification (NCBI taxonomy): domain Bacteria; kingdom Pseudomonadati; phylum Nitrospirota; species Nitrospirota bacterium. The sequence continues at coordinate 203,860 of JBFMAX010000003.1, read as the reverse complement.
GGCTCGATTACTGGCTTGGGATGGTTGGTTGGACTATTGGTCTTCTGGGCTCAATTCTTTATGGGTATGCATTTTTCAAACGTCTTAAACAGAAAAGCGACCTGTGATTCACGAGATTGTCCCGTCCGCGTGTCCGGCAGATGGCTGGATGGGCCGGACGGGAAGTTGGTTGTCATGCGCGGACAGGCAAGATGACAACGATTCAATTCAGAAGTTGGCGGCTCTCGCTGCTGCTCGTAGCTCTCCTGGCGTTGCCCGCCCCGACTCATGCCGACCCACCTCCGTTTGATCATGACTCATTCGATCGCTTGCCTGATCGTGTCGTGAACGAGACTGCCGATGCCAACGGGACATGTCGAGCAACTCACATCGAGATCCGATGGGTGTTTCTTATTTATACCGCCCCCATCCATCCTGCAGGCCTGACCACCACATTCGAGTACGATACGGCGGGCAACGTCACTCGCATCACGGATCACGCGTCACAGGTCACGGCATTTGAGTATGACCCCACCTTCAACCGAGTGACGCGGATCGATCAGATCCGCACCCCGACCACCACCTTGACGACAACCTTTGCCTACGATCCCGCGAACGGCAACCGCGTGACCGTCACCGATCCGCTCACCCACACGACGACCATCGGCTACAACGCCTTTGGCCAGCCGACTTCCGTGCAAGGCCCGATTCCGACGGAGCCCCCGACCACGTTCAGCTATGACCCGAACGGCAATCTGATCACCACGACCGATCCGCTCGGCAACACAACCACCCGAGCCTCTGATCTCGTCAGTCGTCTGACCAGACTCACCGATCCCCGCGGCTTCGCCACCCAATTTCGCTACGACCCGCTGAATCGCGTCACCGAGATCGCCGATGCCGCGCACGGCGTGACCAAGTTCACCTACGATGGCAACGGCAACTTGCTCACGGTCACGGATGCGAAGAACCAGACGACCACCTACACGTACGACACCATGGATCGGCTGGCGACGAGAAAAGACGCGTTGAATCGGAGCGAAAGCTATCAGTACGACTCGATGGGGAATCTGACGGAGTTCACGGACAGGAAGAGCCAAGTGAGCCAGTTTACCTACGACGCCTTGAATCGGCGGACGAGCGCGAGCTATCAAGACGGGAGCACGGTGTCGTTTATCTACGATGCCGTGGGCAGATTAAGTCGGACGACGGACTCGCTTTCAGGTTCCATCGACTTTGCCTACGACACCTTGGATCGGTTGACGTTAGAGCTAACGAGCTTAGGCGCCCTGACCTATCAATACGACGCCATCAGCCGCCGGACGAAAATGACCGTGGCAGGCCAGGCGCCGGTGAGTTACCAGTACGATGCCGCGTCCCGCTTGATTCAGATCGCGCAAGGCGCACTCGCGGTGGGTTTGGGCTATGACAACGCGAACCGGCGGACCTCGCTGACCTATCCCAACGGCACCAGTGCGAGCTACGCCTATGATGCTGCTTCGAGACTGACAGACATCACCCACATCGGACCAAGTGGACTCCTTGAAGGGCTCACCTATATCTACGACACAGCCGGGAATCGGACGAGCCTCATACGGGCGAACGGCGCCGCCTCACTCTTGCCGAGCGCGGTCACCTTGGCAACGTACGACGCCACCAATCAACAGACCCAGTTCGGTGGGGCCACGCTGACCTACGATCAAAACGGCAACCTCACCAACGACGGCACGAATACCTACACGTGGGATGCTAGAAATCGATTGGTGACAATCAATCAGATCGGCGGTATGAGCATTGGGTTCGCCTACGACGCCCAGAACCGGCGCGTGGCTAAAACGATCGATGGCGTGACCCTGCAGTACCTGTATGACGGGCCTGATCTTGTCGCCGAACTCCTCGCCCAAGCTGTGCGCGCCATCTATATTCGTAGCCTGGCCATTGATGAACCGTTCGTTCGGCAATCCAGCGGTGCACAGGAGTATTACCATCTGGATGCGCTGGGATCTGTCCTTGCCCTAACGGACATGGCAGGTGCCGAAACAACTTCCTATGCGTATGAACCATTCGGCCGCACAACAGTCGAAGGGGCTGGCAGCGCAAGCCCTTTTGCCTATACAGGGCGTGAGAGAGAGCCTGGAGGTACGCTGTACTACTACAGAGCGAGATACTACATTGCCACTCTTCAGCGATTCATATCCCAAGATCCGATTGGGTTGGCGGGAGGGATGAACCGCTATGCTTATGTCAAAAATAATCCCCTGAGGTTAAGAGATCCTCTAGGATTGAGACCGGGCGATTCTTATCCTACCCGTGCTGCGGCGGCCAGGGATGCTATTGCGGATGTGCGCGGGCAGACCAGTGTTAACCGATGGGAGTACGGCGGGATTATTTATCAAAGGCCGGATGGGCTGTATTCATACACTGAAGCGAGAACCGACATGCTCCCCGATAGGGTTGGTCTCGTCGAACCGGGTCAACAAATTTCACCTAATGCTGTAGCGGGATACCACACACATGTAACTCTGGAAGATATGTCTGACTTCGACAAGGCTGGTGCTGCAGCGCATAAGCTGTGCGATTATGTCGGTATCCCAGTTGCCGGTATCGCTGCTGAGAGGATTCTGGAATACAATCCCAAAACGAATGAAGTCGTCGACGTGACACAACCGTCTGCACGAATGGAAAAGCCGTGTCGGAAGTAACGCGAAAGTGGAGCGGGAAATGCGACGGCTGCCCATGAAGACGCTGACAGAGTTCATGATCTTGATATCCATTACCGGGAACATCATTTTCTCCACCTGGTTATCAGGAGCAGAAAGGGAGACGATTACAGAGCAGCAGGCCATCATGATTGCCAATCAAGAGGTAAAGAGATTAGGTAGAGCTCTTGATCGTCTTGAGATGGATGTTGATAGAACATGGGAGCTCTTTCGCAATCGAAATCCTCGATTGCTTGAGCACTATCCGAACGCGGCTGCGAGGATCAGAGGTCGAATGTATTGGGCCATTACCTATGGCCCTAAGGATCCAATGATTCGAGGCGGTGGACTGACCATCTTCGTTGACAAGGAAACCGGGAACATTCTGGCCGTCATCCGGTACGAATGATCTCGCAGAGTAAGGTGTCCCGTCCGCATGTCGGGCAAAGGGGGGCCTGAGCTGCGGACGGAGAAATGACCCAACAGGATTTTCGATGTTGATTGCTGAACACTCGAAGCAGATTCATGTGAATGTCCCGTCCGGCTGTCCGCCGTGGTGCGGCACTGAACCGTGAAGACGTTTCTCATCGGGTTGGGCAAGTGGCTTGCCGCAGGCGCGTTAAGAGATCACGTGAAGTATGTGGTGAAGACAGAGTAAGGGTGAACGTGAACGCGTTGTTCCGAAACCTCGTCTGTTCGGTGATCGTCATCGTGATGGCCGGGTTCCTGGCCTGGCCGGCCACTCCGTCTGCCGACCAAGCCCAATACTTCTACGACGAACTCGGCCGGCTCAGTGGGGTCGTCGATGGTACCGGTAACGTGGCGGTGTATCACTACGACCCCGTGGGCAACTTGCTCTCGATCGAGCGGTTCACGCCGGCCGGCACCGGCGTCGGCATCTTTCTGCTTGCCCCGACCCGCGCGCTCGCCGGCGCCAACGTCCAGATTCAGGGGTTCGGCTTCGACCCGACGCCCGGGAACAATCAGGTGGCATTCAATGGGACGACGGCGACCGTCGTGTCTTCCACGCCGACCACGATCATCGCATCCGTCCCCAGCGGGGCCACGTCGGGTCCAGTGACCGTGACGAACGTGAACGGGACCGCGACGAGCCCGCATCCGTTTACCGTGCTGGTGCCGCCAATCGTGACCGGGATCACCCCCCATCGAGCGGCACAAGGGACCACGAGCCAACTCGTCATCGGTGGCTTCAATCTGGCGGATGCCACCGCCGTGACGTTCACCCAGGCGGGGCTCTCCGCCACGGTGTTGGGTGGGGCCACTGCGAATAGCTTGCCGATCACCTTGGCGGTCGGCGCGGCGGTGCCGCCGGGATCCTATCCGTTTTCCGTCGTCAGCCCGGCGGGTACGGCCCAGAGCGGCACGGTGACCGTGATGGTCACCCCGCCGGTCCCGTCCTTCAGCCTCAACAAAGGCAGCGTGTTCTTCCCCTTTCCGGCGCAGACGCCGCCGACGGGGAGCAGCATGAGCGTGGCGCCGCCAGTGAGTGTGTCGATGCCGTAAGAGGCCGTGACGCGTGATGCGTGATGCGTGACGCGTCATGGTGTGTGAGAGAGGTGGTCCGTGAGCAAGGGTAAACGAGCAGCTCTTCCTAGAGTCCTGGGATTCACGGTCGTGCTGAGCGCTTCGAGCCTTGGATGGGCTCAGACGTTCAACAGCGGGAGCACCGGCGCGCTCGGAGCTTTCAATCCCACGGCCAACACGACGGTCATCCTGCCGCCCGACGGCATTCTCAACTACACCACCGTGACCATTCCGTCCGGGGTGACCGTGACCTTTCAGCGGAATACGGCCAATACGCCGGTGACGCTCCTGGCCACCGGCGACGTGACGATCGCCGGCGCGGTCAGAGTTGATGGCACGAATGGGCCGTCGCAGGGAGGTATAGCCGCGCCAGGCGGTCCAGGTGGCTTCCCCGGTGGAGTCGGAGGCGCAGTCACCATTACGGGGTACGCGCCGGTCGGCGGAGCCGGGCCGGGCGGCGGCGCGCCTGGCGACTCGACGGCAAGTAGCAATGCGACCTATGGGGCTCCGATCTCCTTCGCCTCGCTCGTGCCGTTGGTTGGCGGCTCGGGAGGAGGCGGGGGTGTTGCCTCGACCCTCAGCGCCGCCGGGGGCGGGGGCGGAGGCGGCGCGATCGTGATCGCCTCATCTACGAAGATCACTGTCACCGGGATGATTACCGCGAACGGCGGCGGCGGGGCGACCAGTGCCGCTGGCACGAGTTTTAATGCAGGGGGAGGTAGTGGAGGCGCGATCCGATTGGTTGCGCCGCAGGTGACGGGAGCGGGACAGTTGCAGGCTACTGGTGGCCCAGGCACCCCAACCGGCGTGCCCGCCGGATCCGGTCGCATCCGCATCGAATCCGCGACCGGCACCTTTACGGGTATCAGTAACCCGACGGCTTCGGTCTCCACAACGCTTGGTCCGGTGACCCCGGCCAGTACACCACCACTGGTGAACCTGCCGACGCTGACGATCACCTCGGTCGGCAGCATCGCCGCGCCGGTGACGCCCACCGGTGCCTATACAGTGGCTGATATGTCACTGCCGCAGGGCACCACAAATCCCGTGCCCGTCCTGCTGACTGCCAGCGGGCTCCCCTTCCCGACCCCGTTTACCATCAAAGTCATTCCGCAACTCTCCGGGCCGACGACCGTCACCGGAACCTTGACTGGTTCGACGGCCACGGCGCTGGTGACCTTGCCGATAGGCGAGGTCACCCAGTTGGTAGCCTTTGCGAGTTTCACCGTGCCGACGCAAAGCGCGGCGCTCTGGCCGCTCATCGACGGCGAGCCGGTCGAGCAGGTGCTCATCGCCGCAGCGTTCGGCGAGCCGGCGACTGTCACATTTCGCACTCGATCAGGTAAGACCGCCCAGGCCACAGAGACGTGGGTGCAGGGGAGGTAGCGAAGACGCACCTTCTCCGCGCGGGGGACGTATCACTACTGAGCCGACATGAACAGGTCGTACGTTTCTGGATGGATCATCAGTCTGACGTTGACGCTGCTCTTAGGCGGAATCGAACCGCTTCCGGCCCAAACGTACAGCAGCGGCAGCACCGGCACCCTTGGAGCCTTCAACCCCACGACGAACACGACCGTGACGCTCCCGCCTGACGGTGTGCTGAACTACACGACAGTCAACATTCCAGCGGGGGTCACCGTGACGTTTCAGCGAAATGCCGCCAATACGCCGGTCATTCTGCTTGCCACCGGTGATGTCACGATTGCCGGGACCATCAGCGTCAACGGCAGCAATGGTGCGAATCCGGCAAGTACCCCAGCGCTGGGCGGCCCTGGCGGATTTACCGGCGGGCTGCCGGGCAGCACGCCGACCGCCGGCTCAGGACCAGGCGGGGGCGCGGCCAGCGGAAATGCCGACTATGGCGCACCGGCGTCGTTTGTCTCGTTGCTCCCTCTGTTCGGCGGCTCCGGCGGTGGCGGAGGGCTCGTGAACGCGATTTCGTCTGCAGGCGGTGGGGGTGGAGGCGGAGCCATTGTGATCGCCTCTTCCACGCGTATTACCATCGCCGGCACCGGCAGTGTCACTGCCAACGGTGGGAGCGGCGGGTTCGGGGTCGGCGGGACAGCCTTCAACGCAGGCGGCGGCAGCGGCGGGGCCATCCGATTAGTGGCGCCCATGGTTACCGGCACGGGGACGCTCAGCGCCAACGGCGGGTTTGGTTCGGGGACGGGAGCTGCCGCTGGGACCGGCCGCATCAGAATTGAATCCTTCACCGTCGGGTTCACCGGGCCCGCTTTGCCGCTGGATGTGATTCCTTCGACGTCGTTCTCGACCGCACCGGGCCCGGTCACGCCAGCCGGCAATCCGGGATTAATCAATCTCCCAACGCTGCGGATCACCCAGGTGGGCGGTCTCACCACCCCCGCCACCCCCACAGGATCTTACAGCACCGCAGATGTCGTCCTCCCGGGTGGCACAGCCAACCCTGTGCAGGTGACGCTGGCCGTGACCAACACGCCGTTTCCGTCCAGCTTTACCGTGAAGGTTGTTCCCCGGTCCGGCTCACCCAGCACCGTGACAGCGTCGGCCGTGCCCGGCGGGACGTTTGCCAGCGCGACCTACACGGCCAACGTGACGCTTCCTACCGGCCAAGTGAGTCTGTTGAATGCCTTCGGGACCTTCACTCTTCCGCAACTCGCCGGTCTGTTCCCGCCGATCGACGGCGAACCGGTGGATCATGTGCTGATGGCGGCGAGTTACGGTGAAGACTCGGAAGCCTTTCTTGTGACCAAATCGGGGAAGATTGCGCGAGCAGGGAGCGTCTTACAGCTTGGCAAGCCAGCCGCCTCAGATCGACCAGCAGGAATGCAGTAAAGACCCAACTAAGCCTGTTCGCCAAGCAGCGGCACGAAGACGCACGGGTAGAACGACAGGATCGTTTTTATTCAATGACCCTCGTGGTCTTTCGCACCTCCGGCCAGTGTCGGTCGGCCTTGTTCACATAGCCAGGGATGTCTTTTTGCCACCTGGTTCGTACGTCCTCATTGTAGTTCAGATACAGCTTGTCGCCGACGACCGTGAATGCAGCCGGGTCAGTGGCCGCCTTATAGCCCTTGGCCATGCCGAAGGCGCAGAAACCGCCGTATTGGGGCGCGTACTTGTCGGGATGAGCGACGAATGCTTCGCGGTTGGCGGCTGAAGCGAAGCGGAACGTCGAGCCTTTGTATTCCGCCGTGTAACGCTCGGAACCTTTGATCGGCTTCCGTTCGGTGAAGTACCTGACCGGGTCGTAGCCTCCGATCGCCGCGCCGTCTCTCTCGTAGAACTCGCCGGCTATGGCCGCTGAGCAGACGAGGCACAGCGCGGCCGTCAAAGTTGCGATGGTCACCGGTACCTTCATGATGCCTCCACAAACTGGCTGTCCGTCATGCGTCAATCGTCAATCGGGAGGACAGACGATCTGTCTCTCTTTACAGTTGACGGTTGACGGTTTTACTCCGGCGCCACGTTCACGAAGACCTTGATCGCACCCTTGGCCTGCATGAGCAGCCGCATCATCTCCCGGTAATTGTCGAGCCCGTCCACCGGGTGCGTCAGGAACTTCGACAACCAGCCGGGAAATTCCAGCTCCGCCCGGCACAGGTCATAGACGCCCGCCTCGAAGTATTCCCGATTCGCGTTGACCGTCCCGACGACCACCTTGTTCCCGAGCACGAATCCCAGGTTGATCATGTCGGCCGGCACCGGAATCGACCGGTTGCCTCCCGTGACGCTGGAGAGAATTAATACGCCGTTTTTCCCCAGGCACGCCATCGCTTCGAACACCAGCGGCGAATAGCCCGTGGCTTCAAACATCAGATCGAAGGGCCCGTACTTCACGGCCGCGTCCTTGACTGACATCTGTTCCGTCGAGACATACCGCACGCCGATCTCTTGCAGCAGATCGGAGTTGAGATATGGCGCGGGGCTCCGGCCAAAACTTGTCACCTCCAGGCCCCGCATCCGGAGCGACATGGCCGCCAGCAGCCCGATCGTGCCGGCCCCGAACACCGCCGCGCGCCGGGGTCGCCAAATCTTCAGGCGCCGCTGAGCCTCATAGGCTTGCATGATTCCCTTTTCGATCACCGACGTCGGCTCGAGCAGCACGCCGACGTGCTTCAGGCCTTGAGGGACCTTTACGAGATACTCCGGATCTTCCACGAACAGCTCGGTCAAATATCCGTGGCGGAGGTTGATCCCCCGCTCGTAGTACGTATCCTCGGTTGTCATGTCGTATTGGCCGATTGTGTCGTAGAAGCTGCCGCCCGGCCGCCGGACCGTCGGCACGACGTAATCGCCCGGCGCCAGCTCCGCCACGTTCGGTCCGATCTCCACCACCCGCCCGAAACACTCGTGACCGATCACGAGAAAGTCGCAGCCGGGAGGCGCCTGGCCATATTCCGCCGCGTTGATCTCCTTATCCGTCCCGTCCACACCGATCCGCAACACTTGCACGAGCACGCCTCGCCCGTTCGGGATGTCGCCGACCGAAGGCTTGGGCAGTTCGGCGAGATGAATCGAGTCGGGCTTACCGGGAAACACGGCTACAGCTTTCATAGCACCTGCTCCTCGCTTTCCTGATCGTGGTTCCTTTGGAGGGGATGGATCCTGCTCATTCGAATCGCGCCATCGCCATCCGCCCCATGCTGTCTTCCTTATGTCTCCGCTCGTCGATGCCGATCTGCCGGATGACGTCGGCCATCGCATCGAAGCGGTCGAAGATGCGGCGGGCGAAGTCCTCGTGCTCGTACGTGTGCGTGATGGCGATGTAGGCCACATGCTCCCAGGCTTGGTAAGGCACCCGCGCGATCAGCTCCAGCACCTTGAATTTGCTCCAACTGCGGCCGCGGCCGTACAAAAGGCCCATCACGCCGAACAGGATCCTCGCTAAGAGGCCGTACGGCGCCGGCGGGCTGGTCAGCGTCGCCGCCTCTTCTTTTCGCAATTGCTCCGGGCTTAACCTCTGCCGGGTGCTCTGCATGGCGACGGCCTCCTTCCGCTCCTTAGTCGCACCCACGCGGAAGGCCTTACATCTCGGTGCCCACCGATCGACGTCCCCGCGCTGGCGGAGCCCGGTGCGAAAGACCTTGTAAGCCCACCGGGCTTTGCTCTACTCTTGGGATAAGAGGCTTTTCCGATGGACACGAACGAGCGGCTGATCAAAGCCAAAGAGAACTGGGCGCGGGCGCGCCGCGGCGGCGAGGAGCGGGAGGTCTTCGAGACGGGTAACGATCGCCTGCCGCCGGGCCAGCACCTCGTCGAGACCTGGCCCGTGCTCGACTTGGGTTACAAGCCCGAGATCGCGCTCTCAGAATGGACACTCACGGTCAACGGCTTTGTCGCCAACCCGATCATCTGGACCTGGGAGCAGTTTCTCGCAGAAGCGACCTTCAAGTCGGTCTCGGACTTTCACTGTGTCACTTCCTGGAGCCGGTTCGACAACGAGTGGGAGGGCGTGAACTTCAAGCGGCTCATCGAAGTGGTGAGGCCCCTGTCCCTGGCCAAGTTCGTGCTGTTCAAATCGTACGACGACTATACCACCAACCTGCCGCTCGACGCCTGCGACGATGACGACGTGCTGCTGGCCTACACCTGGAACGGCCGACCGCTCACGAAGGAACACGGCGGGCCGGTCCGGATGATCGTGCCCAAGCGCTACGCCTGGAAGGGCGCGAAGTGGATCAAGGAGATCACGTTCTCCGATCGCGACCGGAAGGGCTTCTGGGAAGTGCGCGGCTATTCGAACACCGCCCTGCCGTGGCAGAACGACCGGTACGGATGAGCATGGTCCTCCAGCGCTCTCGATCGCCGGAAGCACCACCTTTCTCTGCACCTCACGACGCGTGACGCTCATCTGCACACATCCCGACGCGATCACCAAAGTCGAACTCTGGCCGGTGGATGTGCCCATCACCGACCCGTTCGTCGTCGCGACCGGCAGCCGTGTCGTCGCGCAGAACGTGTTCGTGCGGATCACCTTGCAGGGCGGCGCGCAGGGGTACGGCGAGATGGCGCCGTTCCCGGAAGTCGGCGGGGAGGATCGTGCGACTTGCCTCTCCGTGGCCATCCAACTCGGGAAGACGCTGCTGGGGCAGTCCGCGGCGCAGTATAGACGCTGGGCCGGCATGCTGCAGGACCTGGCGCCCTCGCACCCGGCCGCGCGCTGCGGGTTGGAGACGGCGGCGCTCGATGCCTTCAGTCGGGCCGCGGGGATCCCGTTCTGGGCCCTGTGGGGCGGCGCCGACGTGCGCGCACGCGAGACGGACATCACCATTCCGATCGCCGATCTCGACCGCACGGTCGAGCTGGCGCGCGGATGGCATGCCCGAGGATTCCGGCTGTTCAAGATGAAGGTCGGGAGGGACGTGGACGGCGACGTTCGCCGACTGGAGGCCGTGCACCGGGCGCTTCCCGACATCGCGTTCATCGGGGACGCCAATCAAGGCTTCAGCCGCGACGAGTGCATCGCGTTTGTGAACGGCGTGAAGCGGTTCGGCGGGCGCCTGGTCCTGTTGGAACAGCCGGTCGCGCGGGACGACCTCGACGGTCTGCTGGCGCTGCGCCATCTGACGGGCATCCCGGTGGCCGCCGATGAATCGGTCCGTTCGCTGGAGGACGCGCGGAGCGTCCTGGAGCAGCAAGCGGCCGATTACATCAACATCAAGATCATGAAGACCGGCGTCATCCAGGCGCTGGACATCGCCGCCTTTGCCCGCGGGGCCGGGTTACGACTGATGATTGGCGGGATGGTGGAGACGCGGATCGCGATGGGCTGCTCGTTCGGAATCGTGTTGGGCTTAGGCGGGTTCGATGTGCTCGACCTCGACACACCGCTCCTGCTCACCGACGACCCGGTCAAAGGCGGGTATCGCTACGACGGTCCGCGCCTGCAGCCCTGGCAGGAATCCGGCCTGGGGGTGACGACCGACGCCGGTCTCGACGTGACGATCATCGAGTAATACCCGCTCGCGATTTCTCGCCATCGCATGTCTTGCAAACCAGCGTCTGTCCAAGCTGTCGCGTGCGGCTTTCTTCCGTCAGGACCCACGGCCGGTTCACGAACGGCGGCTGATGGCGCACGTGCTGTCCGTGGCCGCAGGCCAGATCTGCGACCCAGTCACCATGCTCATCCTGATGAAATCCGAGGATCGTTCGTTCCATAACCACGTATCGGGGCGGCCATTGCCATCGGCACCCGGCGTCACGCGGCGACGGCGATCACCTTCATGAGTGCCGGATGGAGTTTCAAGGACAGGATGCCGACGACCTCACCGCGTCGAGGCTGACCACCGGCTCATCGCCGACGACTTCCGCGGAGTGGACGGCGCCGCGCGGAACCTCAAGGGTATCGCCTGCTCCCAGGATCGCCTCTTCCCCTTCGACGATCAGGCGAAACCGTCCGGAAATCACCGCATCCATCTTATCCACACTGTGCGTGTGATCCGGAAAGTACGTTCCCGGGGGATAGACATACCTCGTCACCGAGTAGCCCAAGCGTTCAAGCTTCCGCCGCAGCGCCGATTCGGAGAGCGTTCCATCCGTCTCGGAATTCCACCGTATGAGATTCATGGCGCTTCACCTGACCTGTCGGGCATCTCCTTCGGTCGATCGACCTGTCTGCATCGGACCAAAACCGTCACGATCGGCACAAATTAGAACAAGCCTCCGTCTTCTCCGCAAGATCTCCTGACCGCTTCGGTCCGAACTGCGCGGCCCGCAACGGGAGCAAAACCCATTGATCTCATGTACTTAAGCCCGCGTCTTTCTCTCGACAGCCGGACTCCTGCCGTACCGGTCGTTGTCCCGGCGCGGAAAGGCCCAGGTCTTGCTGACGCTCCGTCAACAGCCTGCTTTCGCGATGAGAGGTTCCATGAGAACGCAAGACCTGATCGCCTTTCGGCGCAGAGCGGTGATCGCACTGGGAGCGCTTGTCGCCCTGGGCATGATTGATGCCACCGTGCCGCCGGCGCCGCGATCGGCCGAGGACATGCAGTCCGCCAGATTCCGGATCTTGGCTGAATTCCAGGACGAAGCCGTGCTCGATCAGGAAACCCAATTGATCTGGGAGCGTACCCCGAGTTCCACCGGCACGGCGTGGGCCACCGCGCCGACGCACTGCGCGCTCACATCAACCGGCGGTCGCCGGGGCTGGCGGCTGCCATCGTTCTTAGAGCTGATGACGCTGGTGCAACCCTCGGCGCACGGCGTTGCCGCTATGCCCACCTTGCCCGCAGATCATCCGTTCCATGGGGTGAAAGCCTCAGCCTACTGGACGAGCACCCCACTCCCCGACGACCCTCAACGGGCCTATGCCGTGGATTTCCGGGCCGGCGATTTGGCCCCGCATCGCAAAAATCAATCGCACCTCCCCTGGTGTGTGCGTGGCGGGATCGCCGGTTCTCCGGTCCGAAACCCAGCCGGTCCCCGTCCGGAAACCGTGTCGTCCGGCCCCGACCTCGGATAACCGCCTAAACATCAGGCTGGTCTCCCTTCGTCTCTCCATTCCCAAGCAGTAATGCATGGCCACCAAGTGGCCACCCTGGAGCATGAAAATGCGGGTGGCACCGACCTGGGCGCCTGTCCGCGCGCAGCGGGGTCCCTCGGGTACCCGCCTGGCGGGTGTGGGCGGGGTGTGAGCTTGCACCCGTTGCAATCGGAGAGGAGCAACGGGTACCCGGCTGGTCGGTGACAGGCCCCGCATTTTCATACCAGTAATTCATGAACCCTTGGCTCACCCACGCATCATGAAAATTGCGACTGGGCGAGAGGCGAGGGGCGGCGAGAGGCGAGGGGCAAGGGGGTCAACTCCTGGGCTCTGGCCCCGCGCCTCTGGCCCCGCGCCTCTGGCCCCGCGCCCATTTTCTACACTAAAAAACCCGCTTGACAAGGCCGCCGAGGAGGCGCACGGTAGCGTCCGTTCATAGCCGGTTCCGATCAATATTTCTCTTACCCGGGAGGTGGGTTATGAGGCGGAGGATCGGGGTCAAGACGGGTGTCCTTGCTCTTCTCTTGGCAGTGGGAGTGGCGATTCCGATGGCGTTGGCCGCCGAGTTTTCACGGGACGCGGCGGCGCGGTACATTTTGGCGACGGTCAAGGCCTTCCGCACGGTCTATGTGCAACAAGTCATCGGGCAGGCCTCCAAATCCGGCGTCAAGCCGAATGAGAATTGGACCAAAGACGACCACGCGATCATGTTGCCGGCCCAATTCGTCAAGGCCGCAGGCGCCGAATTGAAAGACTTCGAGCTGGGGCTGATCGGATTGACGCCGATCTACAAGTCCAATCTGCCGAAGACCAAAGCCGAGGAAGACGCGCTGAAGAAGATGCTGGCCGACCCCAAGGTGACGGTCCTGACCTTTGAAGACGGGAACCAATTCAAGGGCCTGGCCGCAGATTTCGCGATCGTGGATTCCTGCGTTGCCTGTCACAACGCGCACCCCAGTAGCCCGAAGCGTGACTTCAAGAAGGGCGACCTGATGGGCGCTATCGTCGTGAGGTTCAACAAATAGAGGAAGCCAGGCACGTACGGTGGGCCACAGGGAACGGGCTGGGAGACCGCGAAGGGTCCCAGCCCGTTGTTTTTCCAGCCCATGCAAGGGATGCGCTTAGGCGAACAATTTCACAACCGTCGAGGAGAACTTACGGAAATCGTCCAACTGCTTGGTGATGATGGCGTGGACCACATCCAAGTTCAGGCTGGCATATTCGTGAACGGCGATGTTGCGAAACCCGACCATTCGTTGCATCCGGGCCGCGAGATCGGCCGGCGGGATTCCCGCCTTTTGCAAAAGGCTGAAAGCATCACGGCTTTCTTGCGGCACTCCAAGCCGCCGTTGACTGATCACATACATAGCCAGATCGATGGCCGTCTCACATGCCCGTTGCAGGTTCAGGATGATGGCGTCTTGTTTGGTCTGATTGGCGAAAAGGTTACTCTTGTCTCCAGCGTATTCCTCCAGGACGCGCCGAAGACAGCGCTCGATGCCGGCCGCTTTGTTCAAGACGACGTCGTCAGCCATAGACCAATCCCCGCTCGGCGATCCCTTTGACGATCTCCCGCCGTTCTTCATTGAGGCGCGCATAGTCCGCATAGGCATACATTTCAAATTGCCGGCGCGCCAAATCATCCGGCGCCTCCAGACAGGAACCGGTCGACAGCACCTGCATCCGCATCACTGTCGAGGCCTTGCACAGATCCACGAGGTCGACGTCTCGATGCAGTTGCGCAGCCAACTCCTGTGCGAGCTCGAACCGGCGGACGTCCGGAAGCGGCTCGCGATCCAGCACGGCGAGATCGACGTCGCTGTCCGGGCGCGCGCCGTCCTTGCCCCGGGAGCCGAAGCGGTACAGGGCGATGAGACCAGGAACGGCCTTTTTGATATAGTCAACGAGCGCCTGATCCTTCATGTCACGAACCGTCTTTTGCGCCAAGTCAGGCTACTGATTCCTCGATGTCCTGTCACTCTTCATGGAGTCCGCCAGCCCGCAGACTTGTTCAACACTCCTGGTGGCTCCTGGATCTTCGGTCGCTTGCACGGAGAGGACGATGGCTTACCGAACCGCCGTGATCTTTCTGTTCGGCCTGGCGTCGCTCTGCTTGGTCTTGTCCGGGGCGGAATTGTCTGCCCAGCTCGGCTCCGAACCGGTTTCACCCTATGAGCTACCCGCGACTGCTCTCATCTACGTGTCAGACTACTTCTCCTTCGTCGGCGCCGATCAGCGGGGTCGCGTGGCGTTTGCGTTGGATAACAATCGAGGGCGGGATGGCGAGGCCTATCAGGCGGAGCACTTTGTCGTGTTGCACGACGAACGGAAAGGCTGGATGAATGTCGCCGGCAACGGGCGATACCACAATGCCCAGAAAGAGCTGGGCCGCATCCCGAACTCGCCGTTCTTTCAGTTCGACGGCACGCCCGAAACGGGACTCACAGTGACCAGCCCCACGAACGACCTCATGCTCAAGATCGATCCGATTCCGCAACGGACCCGCCGCACGCATGAGCGGTCGGTGATCTGGATGGGGTCGGCGCCGGCCGTGTTGACCTGGCAAGGGCGGACAATTCCCGGCCGCGTGATCTATGAGTCTCTCGTCATGCCGGACTTCAATCGGTTGACGCGAACCTACTTCCGCCTGTGGAACGATTTTCAAGGCTTGTATTTGCTGGCCGGCAAGGACGGCGATCTCTACCTGCACAGCCAGCGGAGCGAACGTCTCGCGGCGTTGGCCGGCCGGCTCGTCGGGTTTGCGGTTCTCAACGAACAGACCGATCCGATGAACCAGTTGCGCGTCGAGGTGTTGGCCCGCGACTGGGCGCTCGGCTTCTATCGATGGCCGACCGCCTGGGGAATCACCTGGAATGGGACTCGCGGCCCGGCCTCGATGACGCTGCGTCTGTCCGACCAGAAAAAGATCGCCAACTGGGTCATCGGCGGGTTTTCGATGGGCGTCGTGCAGGGCGAGTTGGTGTATGATGGCCGCACGTGGCCTCTCTATGGCCTGGCCGAATTGATCATGTAAACAGGCGCCCGCGACATGGACGACGAAATACGGGCCGCGCTGGAAGAACTGGCCGTGTGGGCCGCGGTCAACGTCGGGCATGCGCCAGGCCGGCTGGAGAAGCGACTGGTCCTGATGAATGCATTCGCCGAAGCCGGCCGCCTCACTGACGGCGAGATCGGGAAACCCGATCTCACGCTCCTCGACAGCCTGCTGGACGAGCCGGAAGGGCTGATTCCCAACCTTCAGCGCCTGTGGATCGAAAGCGACTGAGGCGAGGGTTCATCCGCGGATGCCCGCCGTAGTCGCCCCAGCGAGAGGACAGCCGTCCGACACGCCTCATGTGCTGATCGGCGATAAAGACCGGACCTCGCTCTGAATCGTCCGGACAGCCTGCTTGAAGGCTTCGGGATCCTTCAGCTCCACTTCGACCATGTCCTCCTCGCCGGTTGCGTGCCGGAACCTGACGCGCACTCGATGTCTGGGTAATACCTCTTCCATCTCCAGGATCGCGTGACCCGGGATGCGATAATCCAAATGGAGTCCCTCGGGTATGAACAGCAGGCTCATCGGGAAATGCGGGCTCACCCAGAGATGATCGTGCGTGACAGCGACCCAAAGACAACATCTTACCTCTCCCAACCAGGCGAACACCGCTCGATTGGATCGCCCTGAACGCCAGGTCTCGAGAAACCGCACGTCCGGAAAGTCCGGCCTCAGGATCGGTTTGGCCTTCGACACTCGGTAGGCGATGGACAACGCGAGAATTCCGACGATCCCTCCGGCCGCCGCCAGCAACAGAACCTTCAAGAACTGTTTCCCGCCCTTCTTCCCATCCATTTCATGAGTCGACGGGATCACGGCTTGGGCGACGGCGCTTTTGGCGCCGCGCCGATCGCGTCCAATCCGGCCTGCGCGCAGGCGTCGTCCAGGTGGGCCCCGGGGGCGCCGCCGACCCCGATCCCGCCGACCACTTCACCGCCGATCTCGATCGGCAAACCGCCGCCTAGAATTAATATCCTGTCATCCATCTCGCGCAGGCCTTGCAGCGCCGGCATCTTGGCCGCCAGGTCGGCCAACTCGCTGGTCGGCCGCCGCAGGCTCGCCGCTGTGAAGGCCTTCTTCGAGCTGCTGCTGACGGTATGCGGCCCCGCGCCATCCCCACGCATGAGCGCGCGCAGCACCCCGGCCCGGTCCACCACCGCGACGCTGACCTTGTACCCGTCCTTCGTGCATTTCTCCAAGGCCGCATGAACGGCCTTGTCCGCCTGCGCGACCGGCAACACCGCCTCTCGCGGCGGCTCGTCCGCCCCCGCGGCCTGGACGAATCCGAGCATGAGGCCCACGACAAACGCGAATGTTTTCATCGGCTCCTCCCTGTTGTCCTCTTCGATAGGCGAACCAGCCGGCGGAATCTCACGGATGGTTGGCGTGAACCGCTGTATAGTACTGAGACCACTGACGTGACGCAACGGTCGCCGGGACGTGCCGGCATCGCATCCGCTTGCCCAACAGCCTCAAAAGGAGTGCTACAATGGCGTCAACCGACCCTCATCCGAAAATAACTGGCTGAAGAGTGACACGATGGAATCGTCACGTGGCCGGGATCTAGTGTACGCGTTGCTCGAAATTCTCAGCGGACGACGGTCCCGACGCTTCGGATTGGGCATGACCATGCAGGCCGGTCCGCTGGCGTACACCAGTGGGAAGCCGGGCCTGCCCTTGAGCGAAGAAGAGGAAGCCTTGCTGGCGTTTGCCGCTTGCGGTATCACCGGCTACGCGCTTGCCGACCTGGCATACGAGCGAGGCCAGGGAGGCACGATGATGGCCAGCTTTCTGGGACGGACGATTCCGAGCGGTGACGCTCTCCATACGGTGGCGCTGATCGTCATGAACGCGCACGCGACGTATTACATGAAACGCCCTCAAGATTTTGCCGTAGAGGAATACGATGCGCTCGTTCAGTTGGTCAAGCAGGAAGCCTACGTCGACCTGTACCGATGCAGCAGGGTGAGGATACGCGACGGAAGTGCCAAGCCTCCGGCGGCCCCGCCGTTCAACTTGAATGTCAATCAGTGGTCGCTGTATGACGCCGCAGCGACATATTTTCTGCCGGTCAATGAACTCACGTTCATGTACATCAACGGATTGCTGGAATGCTTCAACGAGACCACCAATTATTTCGTTCTAGACGAGCGCGCCGGTTATCATCCCGCAGGCATCGCCCGGTTCGGCCGCAGCAAGGGCGGGCATCTCATGGACGATCCTCGGGAGAATCGGGTGGTCACCGTCCAGCAACTTGAGAGTCTCGTCGACGAGTTTGTGACCGTCGAGCAAGGGCTGATGATTCAGAATCTGGCCCTGATGTCTCACGCTCTGGGCCTAGGCGGTTTTCCGCACTGGGCGGCTCATCCCTATGCCTGGTTTCAGGCTCTTGGCTTTCGCATGAGTGAGATGAAGGCCACACAATTTTTGGGAATGAACCGGTTTCAGCGAGTAATGGGGAAGCTGTTGGGGCGCGATCAACCGGTGCCGTACGTCATCGGGCTCGAGCACGATGGTGCCACCCTCCTGAAGCCGTTCTGTCCGCCCTACTACCCGTCCATGGAAGCTGCCGTGCGAGCGGTTGTGGAGCTCAAGTTCGGTCCCCAAGGCGTGTTTCGGGAAGGGGCAACCCCTGGCGCGTGGTTGCATCCCGCATCCATTGCCAAGGCCTCGCCGAAGCTCAGCGAGTGCGCTATCGAAGCAACCATTGCGTATTGTGAGTACATCTATCACCGGTACGGCAGATTCCCGGCCTATCACTCCCCGCTCAAAACGAGTCTCGGGTTTCAGGTCAATCACCTCGACATGGAGTTCTACGATCGCTATTACCGCCCTGAGGCTTTGACCAGGACGCAAAGAGAGCATTTCAAGAACTGGCACGAACGATAAGCAAGAAGGAAGGTCTAGCCCCCACCCGAAAATATGTCAGGTCACCAAAGCATGAGTGATCCGCACGCATCACTGAAGCGATCAGTGCAGCGGCACTGGGTGAGCT
Source organism: Nitrospirota bacterium (assembly GCA_040755395.1). NCBI lineage: Bacteria > Pseudomonadati > Nitrospirota > Nitrospirota bacterium. Next base: position 185,117 of record JBFMAX010000003.1, on the reverse strand, counting down.
GGGTTCCTTTCGGTCTCGACCAGCAACACCCGAACAACTACAAGGACATTCTCGCCGCGGTCTGGGAGAACCGGGACAACCTCGGCTACGCCTTCCGCATCCTGCGCGACGGGTGTTGTGACGGCTGCTCGCTCGGCACGACCGGCCTCCACGACTGGACCATGAAAGACATCCACCTGTGCTGGGTGCGGCTCCAGTTGCTGCGGCTGAACACGATGCCGGCCATGAACTGGCGCGTGCTCGAGGACGTCGCCCCGCTGCGCCGGTTGAAGAGCCAAGCGCTCCGGCAACTCGGGCGCCTGTGCGTGCCGATGGTCCGGCGTCGCGGCGACACCGGGTTCCGGCGCGTCTCCTGGGATGACGCCATCGGGCTCATCGCCGACCGCCTTCGCGTCACCGATCCCCATCGGTTCGGCTGGTTCCTCACCGCCCGCGGCGTGACCAACGAAGCCTACTATGCCCATCAGAAAGTCGCCCGTTTCATCGGGACGAATCACGTCGATACCAGCGCGCGCGTCTGCCATGCGCCGAGCACGGCCGCGCTCAAGGACACCGTCGGCTGGTCGGCGACCACCTGTTCCTACACGGACTGGATCGGCGCCGATCTCCTGGTGTTCGTCGGGGCCAACGTCGCGAACAACCAGCCGGTGACGCTCAAGTACCTCTACTATGCGAAGAAGGCCGGCACGAAGATCTTCGTGGTCAACCCGTATGTCGAGCCCGGCATGGAACGGTATTGGATTCCTTCGGTCGCCGAAAGCGCCCTGTTCGGCACACGGTTGGCCGACGCCTTTTTCCACATCCACGTCGGCGGGGACATTCCGTTCTTCTACGGCGTGCTCAAGCACCTGATCGAGCGGGACTGGATCGATCACGCCTTCATCGCCGCTCGGACCGCCGGCTGGGATGAGCTTGAAGCGAAGGCGCGAACCCTGTCTTGGGAGGACCTCGAGCGTGGCGCGGGGGTGGATCGCAACGAGATGTTTCGCTTCGCGGAGGCGTTCGGCCGCGCGCGCCATGCCATCGTCGTGTGGAGCATGGGCGTCACTCAGCACCGCTACGGCACCGACAACGTCAAGGCGATCGTCAATCTGCAGTTGGCTCGCGGGAACGTGGGGCGGCCGCACACCGGCCTCATGCCGATCCGGGGCCACAGCGGGGTGCAGGGCGGCGCCGAGATGGGCGCCATGCCCGGCGCCTATACGATGGATTATCCGGTCAACGACGCCAACGCCGACCTCTTCGCCACGCCGGAGTTCTGGGGCTTTCGTCCGCCCTCCTGGAAAGGCCTGGGTGCCGCGCACATGATCCTGGCGGCCGAGCGCGGCGAGTTCGACGTGCTGTGGCAGAGCGGCGGCAATTTCCTGGAGACCTTGCCCGAACCGGACCGGGTGCGCCGGGCCTTGAGTCGGGTCGGCCTGCGCGTCCATCAGGATATCGTCGTCAGCTCCACCATGCTGGAAGATCCGGCCGATGTCGTCATCCTGCTGCCGTCGCGCACGAGGTATGAGCAGCGCGGGGGCGGGACGGAGACAAGCACCGAACGGCGGATCATCTACAGTCCGGAGATTCCCGGGCCGCGGCCGGGCGAGGCCCGGGACGAGTGGGAAATCCCCGTGCTGGTCGCGCGACGGCTCGATCCGGAACGCGCGGCCCAGGCGTTCCCCTGGCGCGACACGCAGCACATCCGCCAGGAGATCGAGCGGGTCTGTCCGACCTACCGGGGCATCGCGAGCCTCCGCAAGAAAGGCGATCATGTCCAGTACGGAGGTCCCCGCCTGCTGGTCGATCGGTTCGGGACGCCGGACGGCAAAGGCCGGTTCACCCCGGTCGATCTGCCGGAAGAGACGATCCCGACCGGACGATTCTTCCTCACTACCCGGCGGGGCAAGCAGTTCAACAGTATGGTCGGGGCCGAGGTGGATCCGTTGATCGGCGCGGCCCGCGACAGCGTGCTCATGGCGGCCGAGGATGCCGGACGTTTGAAGCTTGAGACCGGTGACGTGGTGGTCTTGCGGAACGAACTTGGCGAGTATCGAGGCCGGGTGGTCATTGCTCGCGTGAAACCCGGGTCGGTGCAGGTGTATTGGCCGGAGGCGAACGGCCTGGTGCCGGCGGGACGCCTCGACCCCAGCGGCGTGCCGGATTACAACGCGACCGTCGAGATCATTCCTGTCTGCTCTCAGTAGCGGGTAGCGAATAGCAGGCAGTGAGTAGCGATCAAGAGCGATTCGCTGTCGGCGTTGCGGCTTTCGCCCGCAAGGAGCCAGTCAGAACATGGCCGAGCAGCACAGGCGCGCGAAGATTCACCCAACTCGCTCCCAGAAGCAAGGCGGCTCTGTGCCTCCCTCCCCTCAGACATCCTCCCGCCCTCTGGACGTCACGCAGGTGACCGAGTGGCAGGAAGGCAAGGTCTCGCGGTTCGACGATTACCTGGTCGGCGAGGAGCCGCTGGAGATTCGCCTCGGCGGTCGTCCGATCAGCGTGACGATGCGCACGCCCGGACATGACCTCGAATTGGCCGCCGGCTTTTTGTTGACCGAAGGGGTGATCAGCGGTCGCGAGCAGATTGCGAGCCTTCGCCAGGTCGCTGCGCGGGGCCGCAAAAGCAATGTCGTCCGCGTGACGCTGCGTCGCGGCGTGTCCGTTCCGACCACCCGCGTGCGGCGCAACTTCACCGTGTCGTCCAGTTGCGGGCTGTGCGGGAAGACGTCCATCGATGCAGTGCGGGTCCGCGGCATCGCCCGGCCCAATCCGGACCTGCGCGTCTCCCCGGATACCCTCTGCTTCCTGCCCGACGCGCTGCGGTCCGCTCAAGCCCTGTTCGGGCGAACCGGCGGCCCTCATGCCGCCGGCTTGTTCGACGCCACGGGCAAGCTGATCGCCTTGCGGGAGGACGTGGGCCGGCACAACGCTGTGGACAAGCTGATCGGCTGGGCCCTGCTGGAGCAGCGTCTGCCGCTCGAAGACTCCGTCTTGCTCGTGAGCGGCCGCGGGAGCTTTGAAATCGTCCAGAAGGCCCTCGTCGCCGGCGTCCCCATCGTTGCGTGTATCTCGGCCCCCTCCAGCCTCGCCGTCCAACTCGCCTGGGAATTCGGCCTCACGCTCGTCGGCTTCCTGCGCGGCAAACGGTTCGTCGTGTACACGGGAGAAAACCGCGTGCTGTACCATGCTCCACGCTGAAAGCGCGCTTGACACATCCGTAAAGAATCCATACGCTTGTTGAAGATTTCAACAAAAGGAGCGAGCGATGGCCACGGTGAACTTCAGCGTGCCGAGCGATATCAAGCAAGCCTTTGACAAGGCGTTTGCCGGGCAGAACAAGAGCGCCGTGTTAGCCGATCTCATGCGCCAGGCCGTGGAGGAGCGGCGGCGACGGCGCCAGCGGGCGCGCGCGATCGAGCGCTTGCTGCAACTGCGCAAGAAGGCGCGACGGGTCAGCGACAGGACGATCCGGGTTGCTCGCAGGCAAGGACGACCGTGAGCACGGTCGTCCTTGATGCCAGCGTCATCATCAAATGGATCTTTCCCGATCGACCTGAAGAAGCTCACTCCCACCTGGCCCTTCAAATCCTCCAACACATCAAAGAAGCCCGCTTAGCGGTCATCCAGCCGTCTCATTGGTTGGCTGAGGTCGCGGCGGTCTTGACACGCCTGGAGCCCCGCGTGGCCAAGGAAGCGCTGCCCCTCCTCTATGCTTTGGAGTTCCCTGTATCGGGAGGGCTGGAAGTTTATCAAAGGGCCTGCAGTCTGGCCGTCACCTTCAGCCAGCACGTCTTCGATACGCTCTACCATGCGGTGGCGTTAACAGAGCCTGAGGCCATGCTCATCACGGCGGATGAGCGATACTATCGGAAGGCTGCCAAGGCTGGACGGATTGTGCGCCTGAGAGATTACCGTCCGGTCCTTCTCGGGTCTGAATCGTAGGCATCATTAGCGGTAAGCGGTTCTTATCCATACGGGCGAAGACCGCGTGCGCTTGTGATCTACCCCCAGCCCGTGCATGGTCCGCCTGCGACCATGCATATGTGATCCTCTGCAGGGCCTGATGGACTTCAATGTGCTGATCGTCGGCGGAGGCATTCACGGCGTCGGGCTGTTGCATGACCTCGCCACCCGGAAGATCGAGGGCGTCCACCTGCTCGAACAGGCCAAGCTGGCCTCGGGCACGTCCAGCCGCACCACCAAGTTGGTGCACGGCGGGCTGAGGTACCTGGAGCATCCGGCGCAATGGGGCCTGGTGCGCGAAGCCCTCCGGGAACGCGTGCTCCTGCTCAGGAACCTGCCCGAACTGGTCTCGCCTCTTCGCTTCGTGCTGCCGAACGTCACGGGCGGGAGGCCCGCCTGGCTCGTCCGTGCCGGGCTCGCTCTCTATGACCGACTTGCGCGGGAAGGCGGGCTCCCCAAGACACGCCGTCTCACCAAGACCGAGATCGCGCAGATGGCCCCGTACCTCCGCCGCGAGCGCCTCGAACAGGACGTGCGGTCAGGCTTCCTCTACTACGATGCCCAGATGCTGGACGACGCGATCGTGCGCGTCGCGGCGCGGGCCGCCACCCGCTTAGGCGCCACGTACGCCGAGCACACGCGCGTGGAAGAGGTCGCGCCGCACGGCGGAGGATTTCGCGTGCGCCTCACTTCCCCGGAAGGTCGGCAAGTCGTGACGAGCCGGGTCATCGTGAACGCGACGGGAGCCTGGGCGAACGCCAACCTATTGATTTGGGGATACAGCCCGCGGGTGCCCTGTCTCCTGAACGTAGGCTCCCATCTCCTGTTGTCACCGGAGGCCGTGGCCGCCCGCTCTGAAGACTGCGCGGCGACGCTCTTGCAGCACGATGACGGGCGCGTGCTCTTTTTCATCCCGTGGCAGGGACACTGGCTGCTCGGCACCACCGAGTCGGTGCTCGAAGGGACACCGGACAAGTGGGAATGCCCGCCGGGCGATCGGGACTATCTCCTCCGAGCGGCTGAGCGGAATCTCGCCCTCATCGAGCCGGCGCGCCATATCAGGGAATTCTTCTGCGGCATCAGAACGATTCCCCTTCCCCACCATAGAGTGAAGCTTCAAACCCATTCGGCGCCGGACGCCTGGCGCGACCAGCCCTTTGCGTCGCCCTGGTATCTCCGCACGGAGGATCGCGATGTCTCCGCGTTGTCCCGCGAAGCCGTGGTGGATGAAGTCACGCGTAATCTGTTCACCATCTACGGCGGCAAGTTCACCACCTACCGCGCGCTCTGCGAGCGGGTCGGCAATCGCCTCGCCGCCCGCCTGGGCCGCCCGACGCCCAGCGGCACTCATCTGAAAGAGAATTGGTTTCTGGACGATCTCAAGCAGACAGAGCCGGACCTGTTTCGCTCCGACCCCAGCCTCCGCCAACGGCATTGACTCTCTCACAGCCCGAGAAGCTGGACATCTGGGAGCGGCAGACGAATTTCACCTTTCCTTCGAGGCCGGTGAGAACCGCGCCTTGTTCACACATGACACGCGAGGCTTCTTGCGTCTGGCAAGCGGCTGGTCTTCAGCTCGTCGCGCTCACGCCGGAATCCTCTTGGCGCACCAAGTCCCCCTTCTGGAACTGATCCTCCGCTTCCGCGCGCTTCTGCTCCGTTGCCAAGCCACTGACCTTTCCAATCAAGTGCTGTGGCTTCCTCCTCCGCTTGAGGATGAGTAGCTCGGCTGCCTGTTGACAGAATCGCGTGCGGTTCGGCTGCGAAGGATCGCGAAAAGACTCCGCTGCCTTTTCTTTTCCATAAGCTCGATTGCGCAGTCCCGCCATTGCGAGGACACCGGCGAGGGCTTATACTGCCCTGGACCGGTCCGGTGACATATGGAAAACCAGATAATCCATCGTTAGGCATGAGTGAGTTTTTGAAGACCTTCGGTTTGTTTATCCTGACCGCAGTCGCGGAGATTGTCGGCTGTTATCTTCCGTACCTCTGGCTGAGGAAAGGTGGGTCCGCCTGGCTTCTGGTGCCGGGCGCGTTGAGCCTCTGTCTGTTCACGTGGCTATTGTCGCTTCATCCCACCGCTGCGGGCCGCGTCTATGCTGCCTATGGCGGCGTGTACGTTGCCGCAGCCATCTTGTGGCTCTGGCTGATGGATTCTGTACGGCCCACAGCATGGGATCTTATCGGCTCAGGCGTGGCGATATTGGGTATGTGCATCATCATGTTTGGACCGCGTCACACATAACCAGCACTTTGAGCGGATGGCCTGGCTCCGCTCGGCTGGCGCGGAAGTGCGGCGTTAGAAAGTTAGAGCGGGGGTCTGACCCCTTATTTTGTCTCGTTTCTTTTTTACGCGGGCGACCGCGATGAACCGCCGCATGTTCATGTTGAGCGCGAGGATAAAGTTGCAAAGTTCTGGCTTGATCCGATCCGGTTGCAGCGGAGTGGCGGATTTTCCCGGCGAGAGATGAGCCGGATTCAGAAACTCCTGAACATGCGCCACACCAAACTATTGAAGGCTTGGGATGAGTATTTCCGCGGTTGAAATCGAGGGCCCAAAGGCCGAACGCGTCACGGTAACAGAAGACACCCTTACTGTTGATCTCAGCGACGGACGGACCATCTCTGTCCCTCTTGCCTGGTTTCCGAGGTTGTTACATGCTTCGCCTGCGGAGCGCAAGAACTGGCGGTTGATCGGCAAAGGGCAAGGAATGCATTGGGCGGACCTAGACGAGGACGTTAGTGTTGAAGGTCTGCTGGCGGGCAAACCTTCCGGTGAGAGCCAGTCGTCTTTCAGGAAATGGCTGGCAGCCCCCAGATCTCGCCCGACAAAGCGCTCCAGCCGCTGCCTCACGCAACGCGGCTGAGCTTGGTCGTCAGCCTTCAGGGGGAGACGAGTCAATGAACTAATGGAAATGGAGGTCGCCATGGCAGACCTAGCCGAGGTCTTAAAAGAGGCCCTGAGCTTAGAGGTTCGTGATCGTGCCGCTCTGGCGGAAAGGCTGCTCGCCAGCTTGGAAGATCTCACCGAAGAGGAAGCAGAGCGTCTCTGGAGTGTTACCACACCGAGCGTGGAGTCCCCTACATGGAGTTGAGCCTTTACGGCAATCAGCCAACGTATGTCATTGACTACATGCAGCCTGACCACGGTCGAGAGGGAACAAAGGAGGCATGAGTCTAAAAAAGAGTTCTTCCGGAGATCACGCAGTTCCACCCAGGGGCTGGGTCGGCCTGCGTCGCGAATTGCGCGGAGGCTCGGGTCCCGCACTTGCCGAGCAGATGCGGTGCGCGAAGCGCAGGCCGAGGACTGTTCGAAGCTGGGTTTGCGCGTGGCGCAGAAGCCAGCAAGTTCCGCAGGCCAGCAGATGCGACGCTTCGTGCAGTCGGGCCGGAGCGCCTGAGCTGCGCAGGCCGACCCAGCCCCTCCTCTGTGCCAGCGTCCGTGATTACACCGTTGCCCACACAGGATTCAGAAGACCATCAAAATAGGTGCCCGGTCTCTTTCCTCCCCGCGGACGCGCCTCTGCAATTCAGCATCATTGCCGATTCCACGCTGAATATGCTTTAATCCTCGGCATGTCAGCGACCGGCCGATCACATTCCTTCTTGCTGCGTTCCCTCCCGCCGCTCCACCCCCGCTAATCACGCCGGCTTCTGGTTGTTACACAGGTTACGACTATGACTCAGTATTGGAGACTCATGCGCGCCTCCGTCGCTCAAGGCAGCCTTGCGCTGCTCCTCACGCTCGCGGTGCCGGCTGCGGGACTGGCCGATGTCCCGCGCTCGTCCAGCGATCTGTACATCCGGCAGTTGGACGAACTTTCCGCGCTGTGGAGCTTCTACAAGCAGAAGTACATCCTGAACGGCCGCGTCATCAGCTTGGACGAGAACGGGATCACGACCTCGGAAGGCCAAAGCTATGCGATGCTGCGGGCCGTGTGGTCGAACGACCGCCAGACTTTTTCCAGCGTGTGGACATGGACGAAACAGAACTTGCAGGTCCGGCCCGACAAACTCTTTGCCTGGAAGTGGAAAGGCAAGGTCCTCTCGATCAACTCCGCCACGGACGCCGACACCGACATCGCGCTGGCGCTGATCCTGGCGTCGCGGCGATTCGACGAGCCGGCCTACGAGCAAGAAGCCCTCGCGATTCTGGATGCGATCTGGAAGACGGAAGTCCTGACGATCGGCCAACGATCCTACGTGACCGCCGGCAACTGGGCGCCGCAGGAAGACTATCCGACGATCCACATGGCCTATCTCGCACCCTATGCGTACGAAGTCTTCGCGAACCTCGATCGGCGCCATCCGTGGAGACAGCTCATCGAGAGCTCCTACGCGATCCTCAGGTGGCTCTACTTCGAGAAGAACCTGCCGCTGCCGCCGGAGATCGTCTACCTCAACAAGCGCACCGGTGAGCTGCTCCTGAAGCATCCGCAGTCCGGCGCGTCGGCCCAGTTCAGTTATGATGCGGTGCCGTTGTTCTGGCGGATGGCGGTGGACGCGAATTGGTTCGGCCGCCGTGCGGAAGCCGATCTCCGCCGCCACATGCTGGCCTTCTTTTGGAAAGAATGGCAGGCGCGCAAGAAATTTTTCGACCAGTACACCGTGACCGGCGAGCCCCGCTCCGCCTTCGAAGGGCTGCCGCTCTACGCAACCGTCCAGGCCCTCGCCGTTCAGGAAGGCCACGATCTCGCTCGAGTCCTGAGCGAAACGAAGCTCGGAACGCTGCACGACAAGGCCCTCGCCGGCAAAGACACGCCCTACTATCTCCACAACTGGCTCTGGTTCGGGCGGGCGTTCGAGCTGCATCTCATACGGACCTACGACGAGTTCCTCGGCTTTCTTCGGCCGTTCGACTTCAAAGGCTTCTCAGCCCACTTCCCCTGGGAACTGTTCTTCCTGACGATCGGCCTCTACTTCGTCGCCAGGTACCATCCGCTGTTGAAGCTTGCGTTTCTCGTCTGCGGCTTGACGCTGTGCGGCCGTTATCTCGTGTGGCGTTTCACCCACACGCTGAACTTCGTGGAGACCGCCGGCCCGTTCATCAGCCTCTCGCTCTGGGCAGCGGAACTCTATGCCTTCTCGACGGTGGTACTGCTCCTGGTGCAGGTGGGACTGGGGAGGAAACAACCGCGCCACGCGCCTCCTCCGGCGCCGCCCGGTTTCGCGCCGTCCGTGGACATCTTCATTCCGATCTACACGGAGTCGTGCGACATTCTCGAAAAGACCCTCATCGGCGCCGGCGCGATCGAGTATCCGAACAAGCGCCTCTACGTCCTGGATGACGGCCACCGGCCGGAAGTGGCCGAGCTGGCCGCCGACTACGGCGCGGTTTATCTCAAGGGACCTCGCCGGCATGCCAAGGCCGGCAACCTGAACCATGCGTTGACCCACACGTTGGGCGAACTGGTGGTCGTGTTCGATACCGACCACATTCCGGTCACGAGCTTTCTCAAGGAGACCGTCCCCTTCTTCGCCGACCCGAAGGTGGCGTTCGTCCAGACGCCCCACCACTTCTACAATCAGGACATTTACCAGCGCGCGCTCTCCGCCGGGCCGCGGATTCCGAACGAGCAGGATCTGTTCAACCACGCCATTCAGGGCGGACGCGCGTCGTGGAACGGCGCCTTCTTCGTCGGCAGCGGCGCGGTCTTCCGGCGCAGCGCGATCGCCGAGATCAACGGCTTCAACCTGATGAGCATCACCGAGGACATTCACACCAGCCAACACCTCCACGCCAAGGGGTGGCGGTCGGCGTTCGTGGACAAGGATCTCGCCGTCGGACTGACGGCGGAAAACCTGTCTTCCTACCTCGTCCAACGGCGGCGCTGGCTGCTCGGCTGCCTGCAAATCTTTTTCAAGGACAACCCGCTCCTTTGCCGAGGATTGACGCTGCGCCAGCGCCTGGGCTATTTCGCCTCCCTTTATTACTTCTTCTTTCCCGCCGCGCGCGTCGTCTTCTGGATCACGCCGCTCTACTACCTGCTGTTCCATCTCCATCCGATTTTCTCGGACGTTTCGATCCTGGTCGCCTACCTGCTTCCGTTTCTCGTCATCCTGCCGTTGCTGTCTTATGCGCTCTTGCCCGGCTGGCCCCGGCTCCTTTGGGCGTCGCTCTATGAGATGCCGGTCAGCTTCCCTCTCTTTCGATCCATGTTCGACCTGCTGCTCCCCAGACGGCTTGGCTTCAAGGTCACGCCGAAGGGCCTCACGTCGGACCGGCGGGCCTTCGACTGGGGGTCGTCAAAAGGCCTCCTCCTCGCCACCGTCATGACGGTCATCGCCATCGGCAAGGGCTTGGCCGAGTTCTTCTATTTCGGCATCGAAAAGGATGCCTATTTCTTCAACCTGAGTTGGGCTTCGCTGAACCTGCTGTTCCTGCTGGCCGGTCTCCTGATCGCCTGGGAGAAACCGCAACGGCGCGCGGAGGAGCGGATCAGAAAATCCGTGCCGTTCACGCTGCAGGCAGATACCTTTAGCGTTCATGGGCAGACCGCAGACCTGAGCCTGGCCGGCATCTCATTCATCACGCCGTCGAGTGACCCGATCCCGCCCTATGTCGAACTCACACTGCACGACCGGCGCCCCGTCACGTGCCGATGCCGGGTCGTCTACCACGAACGGGTCGGCCGCCGATACCGATGCGGCCTCGCCATTCTGGCGGCGAACCAGGAGACCCGCCGGGCATTGATCTTGAATCTGTTCGCCGACCCGAACACCTGGCGGAACGCACACGAAGACCGTGTGCGGAGTAATCTGCTCATGGCCTGGCATTTCTTTCGCGGGATCGTGCTCGGCTTTCGACCAGCCAGACGGACTCGCCGTCAAACCGTTCGCCGCAAGACCTGGCGGCTCGCGCACGTCCGTATCGGATCGCACCGGAGGCGGGTGCTGGTCCGCGACTGGTCCCCGCGCGGCGCCGGCGTGTGGTGTCTGGGCCGCCGGATTCTTTCGGAGGAACCGTGGCGACTCGTCAACCCGTCGCACATCGACGCGCCGTTCCGGCCCGTGTACCAGCGCCGCGTCCTCATTCTTTTCCGCCGTGTCGGCTTGCAGGCCGACGCGCAGACCTCGCGAGAGCCTGAGCCGCAATCGGCGCTCGCGATCGCCGTCCAGCATTCGCATTCATGAGGATACGACGATGATGTGGTTGAGAAAGATGCTTTCTGCCGCAGGCCTGCTGTGCGCAGTCTTCGGGAGCGCGACCGTCTGGGCCGCCGACTTCACCGAGTCCTGGTACATGTCCCGCGGGCGGGCGAACATGGAGATCGGCAACTACAAGGCGGCGATCGAGGCGTTCGAGAAAGTGGTGGAGAAAAATCCGGACAACCGGGAGGCGATGCGCAGCCTGGGTCTTGCGTATGAGAAGCAGGGCCTGAAGGACAAAGCGATCGAGCAATTCGACCGGTATCTCGACAAGTGGGAGGACGATCCGGAGATCGCGTTCAAGCAGGCGCAGGCACTCGAATGGTCGCGCTACGCCTACCGCGAGAAAGACATGATGAAGTATTACCGGATGGGGCTAAAACGGAAGGATGACCCGCGCATGCGCCTCAAGTACGCGGCCCATCTGGCGAAGCGCAAGGAGACCAGTCAGGAGGCCATCGTCCAGTATGAAAAGGTGCTGGCGAAGGAGCCCCGCAACGTCGAGGCCCACCGCGGCTTGGCGAAGGCCTACGCCTGGCTGGGCGACAACGACAAGGCGCTCTATTACAGCAACCTGGCCCGCGACTATTCCCGGCGCGAACCCGGCGACATGACCGTGCTGCGCCGCGAGATGATGAAAGGCCGGGAGCCGACGGTGGAAGCCTCGGCGGGCGTCCTCGTCCAGCCTGAACGGCCCTTCGAACTGTACGGGCTCCGCCTCGGTTCACGCGGGAAGATGGACTTGACGCCGTTCACCACGAGCACGCTGGAAGTGGGGGCCGAGCACTTCTGGGATTCATCGGAGAACCGGTCGGGCGGGTATCTGTCGCTCGGGAACCAGCTTCGGTTCAACCCGACGAACCGCCTGGACGCCCTCCTGGAGTATCACGGGGTGACCAGAGGCGACGGGCTGGCCTACAAATTCGAGTTCACGCACGAGGCCGCGGCGTTCACGGTCCGGCCGGGCGTGAAGCGCGAATACCGCTACGACTCGTTCGCCGCCCTGGTGGGATCGCGCAAGACCGGTCCCATCCTCGGTCTCGCCCGTTCGACACTCTTTTACACGGACCTCACCTTCGAAACCGGCCAGGCGCGGGTTGATGTGACGCCGTTCGTGGGCTGGGTCTCGGCCGAAAACCTCGACAACAACGGCCAGGTGGGGCTCGACGCCAAGATCGCGGTGCCGTTCTGGCAGGACGACCGCTGGGACGTCTACGCGGAATACCTCTTCTACCTCACCCACTACGCCGAGGACCAGTCCGGCTTCCGGCCCAGCGCGGTCGAGCCGCTGCCGGGCGGCTATTTCAGCCCCAGCGTCTTCGTGAACCAGATCCCGCGTCTGGCGGCCACCTACATCACCGAGAACAAGGGCGAACTCTATATGGCGGCCGGCCCGGCGATCCAATACATCGACGAGGCCGTGAAGTCCCCGGTCTTTCGGGTCGGCGGCGACGCGCACGCCTCATACACGATGAAGCTCCCGCAGCGGTTCCTGTTCAAAGTGCTGGCGGACTTCACTCAGATCGCCACCGTGTATGTTCGCTTCCAGACCAACGCGCTGCTGGTGTATACGTTCTGACTGTCAAATAGCTGTAGCGAACAGCGAAGAGCTCAAAGCTCTTTGCCATGAGCTTTTCACTCTTGTGCAGATCTCCTTGCATTCCAACCCTTCGACCTCCCGCAGCACCAGAACCTCCCGCAGCGTGTCCGGCAGGGCTTGAATCGCCTGCTCCAGCAACATGGCGTTGTCCTTCTATGATTCAGACGCCGTTGTGCAAAGACTCCCGACCCCTTTTATCCGACCCCAGGCCAGCACATGTTCCAGCAGGCCTGGCCAGTCCTGCTTGCGCTCCAGCTCAAGAGCTGTCATGTACCACTGCATCCGTTCAGACACCCGCTGTCATACACCACATGACCGCGTGCTGGGCGGCTAGCTTGGTCGTCGTGCTCCGTTGTGAGAGCGCGGCGACCCACTCAACCGGTACCGCGAAATTCAACTGCTGTCGGCCGCTGAGGAAGGAGGTCGACAGCCCGATCAGCCGGCCTCGCTCATCAAAGAGCTCATCGCCACTGGAGCCCGGCGAGAGCGGCGCACTGATTTGCAACACGCGCCCGCCAGGCACGTCGCGCAAACCCGAGATAACACCTTTCGATACCGTGAGCTTGGGACTTTGCGGGGCACCGATGGCAACGACCTTCTGCCCGATCTTGAGCGACTGCCTCTCACCCCGCTCGACCGCAGGGGCATCGAACCCCGTCTCGGTATTCCCGCGATGCTCAGAAGACTAGCGCGTGGCGGCGCGGAAAGTAGCCCACGGGACGACCACAGAGGATCTCGTTGCCGACGATGCCCTGGGTGTCGGCCATCATCAAGGTCCCGCCAAGCAAGCCGGGCAACCGACCGCAGCGAAGCGTCAACACGACGCCTCCGAGCGCAATCTCCACCTGATAGGTCTCGGTCTGGAACTGGCCAATGCCAGGGTAGAAATCGGTGACGCGGCCAGCGGCAGGAAAGGCCGCTAGCGCGTCATCCTGCCAGTACGAAATCTGCGCGCCGGTATCGAAGAACATCCGATACTCACGACCGGTAATCCGCGCCGTGAGGATCGGGATCCCCATCCACTCGGACAACGGCACGGTCTGGCCGCTGTGCGCCAACTCGTTCGTCGACACGGTGAGCGTGCCGCCGGCGACATCAAAGATATAATCAAAACACCCCAACACGTCTGCGCCGAGAAGCCCGGCACACGGGACGCCGACGAAGCGCGTAAGCGTCGAAGCCGTAAGTCCGAGATAGGTGGCACCGAGGCTGAACCGCTTGCCAGCCAGCGAAAGACTGCCGGAGGCACCAAAGCTGGTTGGCGCTCCGGTATCAAGAAGCCAGAACTCACCGTTCAGTTCGAGGAAGAGGTGTCCGTCTCGAAGTTTGAGCGGGACTGTATTCATCGGCGAGGTACGAGACCGCCGAACCGCCCCCGGTTCAGCGCTGGACCATCCGGCGGACCATCGGCTACGACTCTTTGTGTGGGATCCACATAATATGTGTCCATTCCTCCACCGACACTCCTCCTACCCATCCGACGAGCGTTCCTCAGACTCCGCCTTCAGCCGGTGTTCAATCATCCGCCGCAGGCGGCCCCATGCACCTTTTCTTCGACCGATCCGAGCAACGAGGGCCACCGCCTCCGCGACCCCCAGGTTCGCAACCTCACTCTCCTGTGTCGGGATCAGCTCGGGAGGCACGGAATCGAGGTTCACCGCCGAATCCGTCGCAAACCGCGAGAGGCGTTCGGCTCCGGACATGGAAGCAAGGACCGCAAGCATTTCCCTACGCTCCTCATTCCTTTTTCGCGTTTGGGCTAGACGGATGGCATGTGCCCGTGCTTTTTCCTCTCGCTTCAGGCGCCTTCGCTCTTCGACGGCCTGGGGACTCTCATAGGTCTGACGCCGCTCCCGCTCTGCGTGTCTTGCTCGCTCACGAGCCTCCATGTGTGCCAACTGCTCGCCGGCCGGACTACCAGAGAGCTCGGTGGCGAGATCCACCGGAACCCCATGCCTCAGCAACGGTGGATCCAGATCAAGGATGATCGTGCGGAACGCATCGGTGCTACACCACTCCGGCGGCAAGTGACGCAAACCGGCAACCAGGGCTCGGACCGTCGCCTCGCGTTCGTCGGCGGACAAGCTTTCAAGCAAACCACGGGGGTCGCCAGCCGAATTGAGCCGGGCGCGAGCCACTCCTGCCTGATGAGCTGCCGCAGTCCAGAAGGCCCGTCGAAATTCCAAGCCCCCGCACGTCGTGCAGTATGGCTTGGTACACCATCTCGCATCTTGAGCGGCAACGATCACCGCCTCTAGCCAGCCCCTGACGTCATGATCGGTCATGACTCCTCCCATGAAGAGGGCCTCGGTCAACAGCGAGGAGAACGTGCCCCGGACCGTTCCGGTCCTCTCCTCCCCACCAAGTCGAGAGGATGGTCCCTTCTCTCCCCTGCGGGCTCGGTCGCCCATTCCTCGGGCGCACGCTCAGCCCTTTGCTGTCGTCAACGAGATCTACCGTTAACAACGTCGGACGAATCTTCGCAGTCCCTCATGTCGAAGGCTGGTTCTTTACTTCTCCAAACTTTCCACATGGCTAGTATGGCGACCTGCGAACGACATCTCCGTGACATGCGCTCGCCCGTTGATAGCTTCGGGCACTATGCGAAAGCGCTAGTCGTCCGATCGAATGTGAGGCTAGACCTCGGGCCACCGACGAACAACATCACCCTGCCACGTGGATTCAGGCCACCCCGACTTGCCTCGCGCTATGTGAATTTCGTTCAGATACGAGACCACGTCCTCGCCGTCATAATCGAGTTCACGCAGGACGCAGCCGAGAACCGTGCCAGTGCGCCCCCGGCCGCCGTGGCAATGGACAACAACCCCGCGCTTTTTGTGAAGCGATTGGATTGTGGCACGCACCGCCTCTCGGATGAGTCTCAGTTCCCGATCTGGACAGCCCGGCGGGCCACCGTGTACCAGGTCTTCAAGCTGAGCCCTAAAGATCACTGTCAGCGGTGCTGGATCGAGGCTGTACGGATGCAGGGAGACTAGATCGGAGAAGCCACTCTTATGAATGGCTTGCCAGGGCCAAGTCGGACCAGGGAGTCTCATTCCGGCAAGCGGGGCTGGGTCCCGCAGCACCCAGTACAGGTCACCTGGAACGCAAAGCCCGGCAACTGGCGGCCCTTGGTCAGGCCGAATGCGGTTCAGGCGCTGCATAGCCGCACTGAGTTCAGCCGCGCCGCCGACGGCGGCGCGGCTGGAGCGAGTTGTTAGCTTTGACATCCTCCCCGCCCTGAAGGACGGGGATTCCTACGGCGCTCAGGGGCCGCATCCGGCGACGCCTGAGTCGCTTCGGCGGGTTCCTGCTTCCGACCTCCCCTGAGGTTCGATCCACAGGCCATCCGGGCTGACGGCTTGCGCCATCCCGCTGCAAGCGTGCAACGTGTCCTGCCCTTCGTCCCGCACTTTGTGCCTCCTGCGGGAGAGGATGTTGATGGCACCAACCAGGTCGGCGTGCGCTTCCACGCCGCAGGACACACAGACAAACCGGGCCTGGGTGGGCCGGTTGTCTGCCGACACCCGCCCGCAGACTGGGCAGGTGCGGCTTGTGTCCCTCGGCGGAACAGCGACGAGCCGCCCCGCTGTCAGTCTCGCAGGCCGTGTGGCTCCGTCTAGGCCGGTGCCGTGTCGCCGTCCCCTGGGCCGGCCGTGTCTGCGAGCCGTGCCCGGCCCTTGGCTGCCCGGGCCTCGAAACACGCGGGACTGAGATGGTAGCCGCCGCGCGCGCTCGTGTACCAGTGGTCCAGCTTCCCCGCGCCACAGTCGAAACAGCGCACGGATGCCGCACTCGCGTTCTGAGCTGGCCAGCGCTGCACCTGGCGAAAGATCGTGGCCGCCCGCACTGCTAACGGGTTCGCCGCATGCTCAGCGAGATACTCCTCCGCCAGGCCCTGCGCCGAGGCCTCGCTCTCGAAGAGGAGCCGGCCCAGGACTTCCACGGCGCAGCGGGTGAACGCGACGGAGCCACCAGGCACATCAGGCTCGTGCGTCTCTGGATGCAGCGGCAGCGTGAACGCGATCCTTCCTTCCGCCTCTGGCGGCGCGGGATACCCACCAGCCAGCGCGAACAGCCAGGCCCACGCCCGCTGATAGCGGGGATCCGATTCGACGGGATAGCCCGCTGCCCAGCCGGTCGCCAGCTCGTGCAGCACTTGCGCGGCAATCGCATAGAGGGCCGGCTCCGCAGCCGGATACCGGCTGGTGAAATAGTGGATGCCCAGCGCCAGCAACCGATCGCACGGTCCCTCGTCCACGGTGAGCGCCCAGGCCGGATCGCCTGGCACCGGGAGTCCCCACCAGCTCCCCGCGCGGAGCGTCTCCGCGACCGCGCTGAGCTCGCTGGGCGTGAGCAGCGTTTCTAGCGTGCGTTGGTCGAGTATGCCTCGCATGGGGGCTAGCCAGCTTTTGCCTGCGTTTGGGCACTGTAGCGATTACCGAGCTGCGCTGTCACAATAACGCCCGGCATGTCAATGACAGCAGGACCCCGCCCGCAGAACGCAGATGATGTCATTGTGGGCTCGGCATTTGCTCAACATCGGGTTGGGGCATCGAAGTACAAGTTGACATATTCGTGTAACAGACGCACATTCGGGATTTGCCTATCGCGCCGCCTTTCCTGGATTTCTTCCAAAGCAACAGACCTGTGCGGTAACCTGGCAGCGCGGCGGTTTGACAAGATGCCATGCTCCATAATCGACGGAACGTTTTCAATGGGCGCTATATAGTGCAACGCGGCAACATCCGACCGGTTCACTCCTCACCCTCGCCTGTATCCTGGCCCATTTAGCAATTGATGCCGCGGTGAATGATGAAGTCGAGTTCCTCGTCCGTGAAGCCGTAGTGCTTCGCCAGCACGCGGTCGATGTCGTTGATGATGGGCTAGCCTTTGTTCGGATCGTTCTGTTGCTTGGGCGACCGGACCCGAACCTTGTGTTCGGTCGCCACGACAAAGCATCCCTTCCATGCCTCAACGTTTTCTGTTTGAAAGAGGCTTCGAACCCGACTCACGAGCGCATTGCGGCCGGGATCCCGTAAGCGCACAAGTAGAAGGCCGTGGTGGGTGCCTGGCGCAAATCGGCGCACGTCCGAAAAGTCCAAATCCTGCGTGATGAAAAAGCGACCGACCGTTTGTGCCGCTTGCCAGACGTGAGCGTCATCCTGGCCGGCCAAGCCTTCCTGCGGAACGGTATCGGTCTCATGGCCAAGTTCGGCCAGAATGCGAACGAGCCTGAGGGGAAGATTTTCGTCTAGCTTGATCCTCACTGGATGTCCGGCACGCTCTGGACCGGCAGGTCTTCCTCGGCGGATGCGGCAGCGAAGGCGATCACAGCGCGGACATCCTCTTCCTTGAGCGTCGGAAAGTCTTCAAGGATTTCCTCGACCTTGGCGCCCTCTGCGAGGCTCGCCAAGACCGTCCGCACGGTCACCCGTGTGCCTTTGATTACCGGCTCCCCGCCACAGACTTTCGGATCGCGCACGATGAACTGTTGATAATTCACGGTCGCCTCCTCTCTTCCCAGATCGCTCCCATCATGTTCCCAGGGTTCAGCCTGGATTGCAACACCTGTTCTGGCATCCCAGCTTTCATACTTCTTCCCCCGCATCCTGGCCCATGCGGTACTTGACCTGCCTGCCGGCAGGCAGGTGTCGTAGTTGATGATGAAGTCGAGTTCCTCGTCCGTGAAGCCGTAGTGCTTCGCCAGCACGCGGTCGCTGTCGTTGATGATGGGCTAGCTCACTCTCGGATAAACCTCGTCGTATTTAACCAAACCAGTTTTCCTGTAGGGGATTTGTCGCCGAACACTGTTGTCGCGAAGGCTTTCCATCAGTCTTATGTTGATTGGGTTGTGTCCCGATTCCTGTAGAAATTGGCTTCTCCCCGCATGTGACGTGAACAATGACCTCAACATGTGGCTTCTCCGAGGCGATCGGCATCCGACCTGACCTCCAGTATCCCCCCTTAGGCAGCCGTCGGTGTTCCCACGGCGGCCGGGATCGCTGCGATCTCGCGCCACCCATCGATGCGCCGCATCCGAAGTTGTCCCGTGAGCAACAGGCCGTAGACGAGCAGCTCGGTCGTCTGGGCCGTCGGCAGCGCCCCTTGCGTCTTGACCCGGCGGCGGAATGCTTCATTCAGCCGCTACTGGCGTTGGTGCTGCGCCCACACTTCCACTGACTGGCCGGGAGGCGATCGAACGTGAGCCATTCCTCGCCCGCCTCCCGCAAGCTGGCGGTCACCTTGGGCAGGCGTTTCTCCCACTTGGCCACAACGGCGTGGGAGGCCTGCCGCGCCAGCGCACCGGACTCGGCTTCCGTGATCCGGTGAGAGTCCGCCGTGAGCTCCTCCCGGGCGTGGCGGGGCGCATGGCGTTCCAGATTCCGCAGCTTATGCACGACGCACCGCTGCACGGCGATCCCGGGCCAGCTGGTCTCCACGGCGGCGCGCAGCCCAGGGCTGCCATCGATCACACACAGGTGCGGCCGAGACAGCCCCCGGGCGATCAGGCTCTCCACGAACCCGCTCCAGGCCGTCGTGGACTCGCTGGTCAGCATCTCCAGATCCCGCACGACTTTCTGCCCGTCGGCGCGGACGCCCAGCGCGACCAGCACCGGGACCGAGCCCACCTGGCGATCCAGCCGGACTCGCACGGCAATGGCATCCAGGGACAGGATCACGACCCGCTCCGCCTTCAGGTCGCGGCGATGCCCGTGTGCATCCAGCGCGGTCACCTGGCCCACAAGCTGGGAGACCGCACTCTTCGACAGCGGTGCGCCCCGCAGCAACGGCCCCAGGGCCCCTTGGATCCGCCGGCCATTCGCCCCGCTGCAGGCGCAGCCGAGCATCGCCGCATCGACCGCGGCCGCCCGCCGCTCATACCGGGGGATCAGCCGGCTGCGCCATTCGATCGTCTTAGGCCCCTGGTGCAGGCGCGCCCGCGGCAGGGTTACGGCCGTCGGCCCCAGCCCGGTGGTCAGCGTCCGCTGAATCCACCCATAGCGAGACCCCTGGCGACTCGGCCCGCGGGCCTACCGGACCGCCGCCAGCGCCTCGGTCAGTTCGGTGGTCACCAACGTTTCGAGGCATTCCCGGATCTTCCCGCGCAGCGCGACGGTCAGCGGATCCGGCTCACTCAGCGCCTGCATCAGTCGCTCCGCTTTGGCTTTTCTCAGCTGCTCCGATCTGGTAGACTCCCTGCCCATAGGCGTATTCCTCCTTGTGCCGGCCCCTGCCAGGGCCGATGGTTTGAAGCTGCGGGGAGGATACGCCTATTTAATTTCCACATCGAAGAGAAAGGATCGAAGAGAAAGGGGTCGGGAGTCTTTATCAAGCCGCCGCTTTGCAAAGACTCCCGACCCCTTTTATCTTCTCCTCAACCGCCCGAGACGTGACCGTCTGCCCTTACCCGCTCCACGCACTGGATGATGCGTTCCAGGATGGCGACGGCGACATCGTCGGAGACATGCTCCGCGCCGTAGGAGAAGGGGAGTAGTGCGCTCCGGGGCACTCGACAGACGATGTCGTCCGTGGAGTGCCCTCCGCGCAAGTACTCCTGATACGGAATGCGGACACCCTGGCTGGCGTAGGCTTGGCTGATGCGCCGCGACCAGACCGGATATTGGTCTTGGTACTTCGGCGTCGTGCCGAAGTAGAGCTGCTGACCAACGTCGGCGATCCGCCCCACCCCGACGATGACGCGAGGCGTGTTCTCGTCGAGAGGGTTCCCATGGTTGCAGTAGTAGAAGACGAGGGATCGGCCGGCCTCCAACTTCCCCCAGAACCGCTTGAGAAGTTCCCGCTGCCGATCCGGCTCGAAGACCCACCCGTTGCTCCGAGACTGGTCGGGGCCCCGAATGCTCAGGTCTTCAGCCTCGCAGACCTCCTGAAAGAACTCCTCGCGCATCCAGCGGTACGGGGCCGGGCACGACGAATACGGAGGAATCTCCTCCGAAACAGGCGGTAGCTGCCTGAACTCAAGCGGGTCCCGGTGAACGATTACAAAGCCGCGGTCCGCGTAGGCGGCCGGATCGCGAGAGCAGGGCGGGAGCCAGCCGTCCAGCTCCGCGAGAGGCACGCCGGCGGCCTTGCGCTCCTTGTCGTCATCTCTTGAGTCGCGGATATGCTGGTGGACGATACAATGGGCGTTGAGGTGGGGCGCGTCGCAAACGCGGCCGTCCCAGCCTCTGTCGTGCCAAGCCAATCTCACGGACAGGTGAGTGGTCATCCAAAGTTAGCTCGGGGATTGTCGTCCTTGCCCTCGCCGGAGGCGGCTCTTCTTGGCGTAGGCGGGATATTTCTCGTAGACGGTCTTCAGCAGAGCGTTGTGATCGAGGTCGCCGTAGATCTCGATGATCGTCGCCGCGTCCTCCTGCAGGTCATCCGGCAGCGCGGCGAGCGCCTCGTCGGCCTTGGCCCGATCGACCAGCGTGATCTTGGTCTTGTCCTCTTCCGAGTCGTCATCCACGCGCACCAGGCCCTCTTCCTGGAGCGACTGGAGGTCGGTGTAGAGTTCCTTGGCGAAGGGACCGTAGTGGTAGGGCACGAAGTGGTAGATCCTCCTGCGCCCGCCGTTGCCCTCCATCTGCAGGAGGAAGGCGTACTTCATGAGTGCCGTCACCAGGACTTGGGCCGCTGTCCGAGTCGTACGTTTCACCTTCTCCGAGAGCAGGGCGAGAACCACTAGCCGCGGCACGCGCTCATGGAGCGCCTGCTGGGCGGCAATCCACTCCGCGTTGGCTGCTTCCCATTCGGCGGTCAGCTCTCCGGTGAAGGCGCGAGAAAGCAGGCTCGAAAACGCAGCAGTCGAGTCGCTGGAAGCCCTTGCCAAGCCTCTTTTAGCCTGAAGTAGCTGCTGCGCTTGTGTGACGAAATAATCTTGTTGAGACAGCGAAGGCAGTGGAATCTCAATGGAGGCTAGCGTCGTGTTCTTCAGTAACCACTGGCCTCCACTGGTGCGAACTGCCAACTTCGTTCGAAGATGGCCCAGAACCTCGGGAAGCGAAAGCCAGGTGGCCAGGAACGTGGGACGTATAATCTCCGGCCTAGCTCTAAATGCACATAGGTTTGAATCCAAAACCCAAATATTGCCCCCGACTGGCGCGTGGAAGACATCGGATTTGGCAAGGTGATGGATACTACCGTTCAACGGGGAGAAAACAATGTCCCCTTCAGCGAGTTGTGCTCGTGCGACTTCTTGTTCGTTTGCCTCTACCCTTTCGAAACATGAAAGGTCAAGGCCCGAGAGAGTGAGGTTCTTTATGCGAACAATCGGCACAGTTCCCTTCGGCGTGGGCCTTTTAGAAATGCCACGTCTGATATCGGCGCAATCCCCGAGCCGCGCCTTGGGAAACGTCGAATTTTGACCTATTGGATCGCCGAATGCCTCTTTATAAATGGCTGGCAGAATCTTGTCCGCGAGTTCAAGCGCCTCCCGTCGTTTGCGGCGAATCTCATCCGCCTTCTGGAGGATCTGGACGATCCGCTCCTGGACTGGGAGGGGAGGAAGCAGGAATTCGTGCTCCAAGATTGGACCCTGCGGAAGGCTAGGTTGCATTGTGCGACTAGCGAGACGCCCCAACTGCAGGTAATCGAGCAGATAGAACAGGAACTCGAAGTCGATTTCACGTCGCAAGTTGCTGACATACATCGCATTGTCGCTTACCCAGCACGGCGCCTTAGCGACTTGAACTGACCCACAGGCGCCGACGCGACCAATCACAATGGTGTCCGAGAAAATGAGCGGTTCATCCGCGTAACCTATTATGCTGCTAGATCCATACACTGGGATCAGTTTGTCGGGTCCCATCTGCTTCGCTGTAATTCCTTTGCCGTTGGAAAGCTGGATGTAGCGTCCCAACGCATCCTTTCTCCACCCCCGCACCTTAAGATTGGACGTCAGCTTCATCTGCCATCCTCCCACCCGAGGACGTTCTTGGCCTGATCGAGGAGCCGCAGTGTGTCGCCCGCCTTGAGGTATCTAGCCACGCCGTCCTCACAGAGAAGCCACGTCGTCCCTGGAAGAGCTAGCCTAGACCGGAAACGCCAGAGCGGCATCAGGTAGCTTTTCCACGCATCGCCAAGGCGCTGGTGGTTGCTCTTGGATGCGGAGGCAGGATCGGACTGCCTGGCTCGCTCCCGGGCTATGGACGTGAAGCAGAACGCCCAGACATGGGCCCTGGGATTCCCGACATGTTCTCGGATTCGCTGCGTTGCCGTGGCCATGTCACTCCCCGGGCTGCTTCTCAAAGCGGACCGATCTCTTAAGACCCTCAACCGACGTCGGCACCGTCACGAGCGTCAAGAGGTCCTGGAGGTCCGTCTTGATCTCCTCCTCGAGGTCCAGGAGGCGGTTGATGAGGACCTCCGGCTTCTCGTGTTGGACGGCCTGCGCCTGATGCGGGCAGTAACGGCCGGCCGTGAGGTTGTAGTCGGTCTTACGGATGTCCTCGATGTGCGCCCACCAGGACTTCTCACTCTCGAAGTCCTTCAGGCGGTCGGACTTCAAGATCGCCCGAACCCCACCGCCCTTTTCGTGGCGCCAGGTGTACGGCCAGAGGGAGACCATATGATCGAGGTCGCCGTCCGTCTCGAAGTCCGGCAGCGGCCTGCGAGTGGCTCCCAGATCGCGGCCGTCGCTGTCGACCCGATAGAACCAGGCCTTCGACGTGCGGACGTCGTCCTTGCCAAGGGGCTTGCGGAAGACGACGACGCTGGTCTTGGCGCCGCTGTAGGGGTTGAAGACGCCGTTCGGCAGGCTGATGACTGCGAGGACCTCGAACTGCTCCACCAGCTTGCGGCAAATCCTGCGGAGCATCTTCTTCGAATCGAAGAGGAGGCCTTCCTTCAGCACGACCGCCGCGCGCCCGCCCGGCCGCAGGGCGCTCATCATGTGCTGGATGAAGAGCGCCTCGTACAGCTTGATGTGGTATTCGAACTGGGCGAGCCGCTCCTGCTTGGTCGGGCCGAAAGGTGGATTCGCCAGAATGACGTCGTACTTGTTTTTGTGGAGGTCCTGGGCCTTGTTCGATAGGCTGTCGTCGTTTTGGAGCAGGCTGGAGCCATCCTTGTGCAGGATCATGTTCATCAAGGCCAGTTTGAACACCAGGGGGACATGCTCCACGCCGATGAGGTGCTTCTCTTTCAGATCCCGGATCAGGCGTTCCTTGTCCGTAAAGGAGATTCGTTTCCGCTCGATCTTGTCCCGAACGAGTTCGAACGCACGCACGATGAACCCGCCCGTACCACATGCCGGGTCGTAAACGGTCTCGCCGATCTCGGGGTCCACGATCTGAACCATCCGGTCGACGATGTGCCGTGGCGTGAAGTACTCCGCGAACTCCTTGTTCTGCCCGAACTGCTGGAGCAGGTACTCGTAGGCCCTTCCGAAGATGTCGTACCGCTCACCCTCTCCGAGGCCGCGGGACATGATCTCTTGGAGATTCAGGTCCCTGAGGCGCGAGGTGAGCTGCCGGATGGTCGTCGAGTACCGCAGTAAGAGACGAGAGTCCTTGAACAGCCGTCGCACGTCGCGCGCCGTGGGGTGAGAGGAGTGGCGGGTTGCCAGCTCTGCGAACATCTTGCGACAGAAATCCACGGAGTCCTCAAAACCTTTCTCCTTCGCGTAGGCATCGGGGTCGGCGGCCCAGTTGTGAAAGCGATAGACCTCGGGGATCAGCTGTTTGTTGTCAGGCTGCTTCTTGCCCGTCGCCTCCTCGTGCTCGGTCTCGAGTTCATCCCAGAGCTTCAAGAACAGGAAAAGGCTGAACGTCTCCAGGCGTTCCGTGGCATGGAGGGCATCGTCCCGGAAGACGTTGGCGATCTCCCAAAGCTCTTCGCCGAACTGATTGAAGTCAGGGGTTCGAGGCATGCTTTTCCTCCGAGTCGGCGGGTGTACCCGCAGAAAGCAGCAGGGCCTCCTCCGCCAGGGTCATCAGCTTGTCGAGGCTGCCGAAGAGTCTTTTGACGCGCATGATCCCTCCGGCCTGGTCGAGCCACTGGCTGCGGATGATCTGCTCAGGTACGATATCGGGGTTGGCACGCTTGAAGTCGCAGACCATCAGGACCATTTCCCGTTGCTCGCGGCCAAGGCTCTTCCCGAGCGCCCACTTGTCAAACTCCCTCCTTCGTTGGAGCGTATCGAAGTCGGCCTCGCCTGTGGCTACGGCGATGAAGTCCTCCAGGGTCGCTTCCGGCTCTCCATAGAGGTCTCGAAGGGCGGAGAGGTCGAACCCCATCGTCGCCAGGAATGAGTGGTCCGGCGCCGTGGCCCCCTTGAAGTACCGCCAGCAAAGGATAGTCTGCGCGAACCGCTGCTTCAATCCTTCGCGCTCCATGCCTCCCTTCAGCTGGGCCTCGACCTGGCGGCGAAGCTCCTCTAGGACGGCCGGGGAGATCGTCTCCGAGAAGACCAGGTGAACTGGGACATCGGCGATGACCATCTGCTGCTCGCTGCCGCCTTCTTCACCCCCAGCACCGCCGCCTTCGCCTGCCTCCCCGGCCTCGCCGCGCTCGCGCTCGATGATTTCCTCCTCTTCCTGCTCGACCGGCTCATCCTCGACGCCGGGCGTGTCGTTCGTGATGGCCGGCTCAAGCCTCGTGATGTCCACAAAGTCCACGAGCTTATAGATCTCCTTGCCTGTCTCCCGACACTTGCGGGTGCCTCGCCCTTTCATTTGAACGTAGAGGACTTTCGATTTTGTGGGACGCGCCATGAGCAGGACCTCCACGTCCGGCGCGTCGATCCCAGTGTCCAGCATTCCGACACCCACGAGGACAATCGGGCGCGGGTCCATGTTGGGGTCTTTGTGTGCTTGATCAATGATGCTCTTCCGCTCTTCGGGACCCGTGACCTTCTGGAATTCCTCAATCAAGGTGCTTGCGGCCGCCATTTCGTTGTGGACTGCGACGATGAACTTCTCCGCCGATGCATCGTTCGGCGGGAGGCTGTTCAGCTCGTTGTACTTCTCAATGAGGGCATAGCGCAGGTTTTTCGCGTGAGCTATGGAGGCAGCGAAGACAATGGTCTTCACAGGTTGGCGTGTGCCAAGGATCTCAAAGTACTTCTCAGCGATGAGTCGATTCCGTTGCGGCACGTCCACGGCGCGCCCAAGCTGATCGGGCTCAAAGTCGAATCCCATGTCGTGGACGCCTTCGAGGTCCACGTTCGTGTGGAACTTGTGGTGGATGCACGCCGCCAGCCGCTCCCACTCCGGCACTTCAGGATTGGTCTCGCCCTGGCGGATGGTGTATCGGTAGATCGGCCCTCGGTACTGCCCTGGGTCGGTGAAGAACCGGTCCGTGTTAACCGTCTCCTTGTCTGCTGGCGTCGCGGTCAACCCCAGAAGGATCGCGCCGCCCTTGGCGAAATGATCGAGCACGCCATACCAGTCCCCGAAGTAGGACCGATGGCATTCGTCCAGGATCACGAGGTTGAAGTGGTCCGGGGCATAAGCGAGATACTTGTTGCGGACTGCCATGTGCTGGATGGTGGTCACCAGGACGTCGCGGTGCTTGTCCTCGTTCGCTCCCGTGGCCCGCTCGATGCTGAAGTTGTCTCCCAGGTGCGTCTTGAACTTCTTCACCGTCTGGACCGCCAGGGCGTCGCGGTCCACTAGGAAGAGCGTTCTCCGGATGAGCCCCACGGCCCAGAGTTTGGCGATGACACCGGCGGCGGTGATGGTCTTGCCCGTACCAGTAGCCATCTGGAGATACATCCGCCGACGTCCCGCCTGGACGGCACCCAGCACCTGCGACACGGCGACCCGCTGATAGTCCCGAAGGGCGCCATGGAGTTCCACCGCCTGCGGCCGGAAGAACTCTCCGAATTCCGCGGGTGTCGGGAAGTTCGAGATTCGTTCCGGCAGCGTGTTGGCCTTCAGGTTCTGCCGAAGGAAGACCTTCCCGTCGCTCGCGAAGAGGAGCGGGACGTCGTGGCCGGTGTTGCGCTTGTAGGCCCGCGCATAGCCCTTGGCCTGGTCCAGGGCGGCCCAGAGGTCCTTCCCCGGTTTCTTCGCCTCAAGGATGGCAACGAGGCGACCGTTGTGCAGGAAGACGCGGTCGGCTTCCTCGCCGTCCAGGTGATCGCGCCAGCGCTTGCGGGTGACCGTGAAGTCGGTGACGTTCCAGCCACGCTCCCGGAGGTGGGCTTCGATCAAGAGCTCGGCTTCGTCTTCGTTGATCTCGCGCACGGGCGATCTCCTACGTTTCTTCCGGGAAGTAGCGCTCCAGCAGCCTAGCGCCGTCTTGCCCCAGGCCCACGGCGATCTCGCGTATCCGAGCAACCGCCAGCGGTGACGGTTTCGCCCGGGCGTTCTCCCATCGGTTGATGGTAGGAGAGGTCACGCCCAGCCTGGCCGCGAACTTCTCCTGGCTGAGCCCGAGGCGATTCCGCAACTCACGAACCAGGCGAGGTATTCCGTTCTGTTTCCTCATCGGCCTCCTCGGTCAGCGGTGTGGTATGGCCATGATCGTGCATCCATCACGGCAGTTGATTTATCATATGATCAGGCAGAAATTCTGTCAACCTTCATCCCGGCAGACCCCACCGGGTCGGTAGCCGACGAACCTTCATGGAGAAGTTCGGCGAAGAGAGAGGGGTCGGGAGTCTTTATATTAATCAAGCCGTGGCCTTGCAAAGACTCCCGACCCCTTTTATCCGACCCCTTTTATCGAAGACCCGGTTGTTCCGTTCTTTATCCTGGACTAGAATCTCGCTGGGTGACGAGCCTCGTTCCGGCTGATGCGGAAACTGACCAAGCCCACCAAAGGATCGCGGCGCCGGCGCCTGGAGGACAAAGCCAAACGGGCCCGGGTGAAAGCCCTGAGAGGAAAACCGATGAATGGAAAGGACTTCACATGACCTTGACCGCCTATAACCAGGTGTCGATTCCCTCGTTCATGTACGGCACGGCGTGGAAAAGGGAGGCGACCACGTCTTTGGTCCAACAAGCCGTACTGGCCGGGTTCCGCGCGATCGACACGGCCAATCAGCCGCAACATTACGATGAACCTCGGGTGGGAGAGGCGCTGCGGCTGCTTGCGGCCGAAGGCATCCCGCGAGAGAGCCTGTTTCTTCAGACGAAGTTCACGCCCCTGAACGGCCACGACCACCGGATCCCGTACGATCCCACGGCCGATTTGACCACCCAGGTCAAGCAGTCTTTCGAAGGCTCGCTGGCCCATCTCCACACCGACTATCTCGATTCCTATGTCCTCCATGGGCCGTATTCTCGGCGGGGCTTGAGCCAAGCGGATTGGGAAGTGTGGGCAGCCATTGAAGGACTCTATCGGGGAGGGAAAACCCGAATGATCGGCATCAGCAATGTGACGGCCGAGCAACTCTCTCTGCTGTGTGAGCGCGCGGCTGTTAAACCCATGGTGGTGCAAAACCGCTGTTACGCCGCGCTCGGATGGGATAAAGAGGTGCGGGAGATTTGCCGGCCCCACGGCCTCATCTATCAAGGCTTTTCCCTCTTGACCGCCAACCGGGGAGTGTTTGCTGATCCGGACATTCGCGCCATCGCCTCACGGCATGGGACCGGCGTCGCCCAGGTCATCTTTCGGTTTGCCATGCAGATCGGCATGCTCCCGCTGACCGGCACCACGGATCCGCAACATATGAAGGAAGATCTCCAAGCGGACCAGTTCACCCTCTCTCCGGAAGAAATCGAGCGGATTGAAACGATCGCGCTGTAGAGAGAACAGCCGCGACGAATGAGACTCCTGGCTCCCACGTCCACATCGACGCGCGGGGCGGGATTCACTTTCCGGCGTTCGCCGGCGAGGCTGTTTGAATGTGAGAGCTGATCGCTGACGGCTGACCGCGGGCTATGAGTTCCGGGTACTGACACCGAAAGATGCAGCGCTTTCGATTCTGATGATGCAGCTTGGCGCAATAGACCTGCCCCCTGTCTCGGAGCCTGATATAGCACTCCGCGGCGAGCAACATACCGAGCGTCGGCGCGGTGAAATAGACCCACAGCGAGGAACGACGGATGGCCAAGGTTGCCGATGCGGCAACGCTCGGGCGGCGAATCGCGTCTCGGATAAAAGGAAGCTGACCGAGTGCGGAGTGAACCGCGGGAGCACGTGACATCGCGAGGTCAGGTGACGGGCTATAATAGACAAGCACTTCAACGGGTTACCGACCGCCTTTCTCGTGAGATCGCTTCACGGATGCGGTTCGTCCGATCTGCCGGGACCGTCCGCTGATCGCTTCGGCGCGTTTCCGCCGGATACCGGCCGTACCGACGTCCTCGACCAGCACCCGCAACGGCTCCGCCACCGACCAAGCCTGCGCCGGGCAGCCGCGCGGCCGGTGCGGCGCCTCCGCGTCGAAGATTTCCGAGATCTGCCCCAGACAGGCCTCGCCGAGGTGTCGCTCGATCCCCCGGAGAAACGTCCGCGCTTTCTTTTTCGCGGCGGCCGTTTTGCCGTTGACCTTGATCCAGGCCGTGAGGAACGGCCCCAGCAAAAACGGCCAGACCGTTCCTTGATGGTACGCTCCGTCCCGCTCCGCTACACCCCCTTCATAGCGGGCACGATAGCGGTGATCCGTCGGCGCCAAGGTGCGGAGGCCGACCGGCGTCAATAAGTGCTCTTGCACCACCTGCACTACTCGTTTCTCCTGCTCGCGACTGAGCAGCCCGTCCACCAGCGAGACGGCGTAGATCTGATTGGGACGGAGCGATGCATCGTCGCCGTCCGGCCCATCGATCACATCGTAGAGGTACCCGCCGGCTTCATACCAGAAACGGGCGCGAAAGGACGCGCGGGCGCGCTCGCGATCTTCCCGACAGCGGGCTGCATAAGCCGGGTCCCCGAATTGCGTCGCGAACGCTTCCCCGACCGTCAAAGCCCGCACCCACAACGCCTGAATCTCGACCGGCTTTCCGTGCCGTGGGGTGACGACCCAGTCACCGACCTTCGCATCCATCCACGTCAACTGCGTGCCGGGCATGCCCCCGGCGATCAAACCGTCGCCATCCATGCGGATGCCGTACCGGGTGCCTTCGCGGTAACCGTCGAGAATCTTCCGGACAGCGGGCCAGGCCGTTTGGCGCACATGACGCTCGTCGTTCGTGACCTCCCAATACCGGCCTACGGCGTCGACGAACCACAGCGACGCATCGATCGTGTTGTACTCAGGCTGCTCGTCCGCATCGGGAAACCGGTTGGGAATCATGCCTTGCGACACGTGCGCCGCAAACGCGTCGATCACCTGCCGGGCAACGTCGAAGCGGCCGGTCGCCAGACAGAGTCCCGGCAGCGAAATGAATGTGTCTCGTCCCCAGTCCGTAAACCACGGATAGCCGGCGATTATGGTCTGCCCTGTGTTGCGCTCGCACAGATAGGCGTCCGTGGCCGCCCAGAGCGCGCGGACCAGCGGATCTCCCTTAGGCGCCTGGGCCGAGGCACGCTTCCGCCGGCGAAGTTCCTCCGCCGCCAACGCCTCCGCATCTGCAGATTCGATCAACTCGGTGGTCAGAACCACCCAAGCCGGCTTGTCCGGCACGAGGTGAAACGCCAATTCACCCGGTGACCACCAGTCCTCTTCATGATCGAGACCGCGTTCCTGCTCGACCGGATAGTGCACGCGTCGATACCAATCCGGCTGGTGGCGGTAGGACCCATTGTGCATGGCGCGCACGCTCGGCAGATCCCCATAAGGGCTCCAGCTCACATGCCCATCCGCGATCGCCGCCTGCGGAAAGAGCGCGCCGTTTTCGTGGTGCGTCGTGTGGTAATCGCGGCCGGTGAGCATGGGCCGGACCCTGAGCATGACCGACGCAGATCCGTTCATCATTCGCCACCGGACAACGACCACGTCCCGACCGCGCGGGCAGAATAGTTCCCGTTGGATACGGACGCCCTGCGCCTCGTACGTCCATGTCGGCCACGGTTCGGACGAGAAGGCCGTACACCCTTGGTAGCCGTCCGGATGGACAGCGCCGGGATAGAGATTGGTCGACAACGGTACGACCTGGCCGTCGGCTTGCACCCACTCTTCGAGATGGTTCACCAGCGCGACGCGGGCGACCGGCGGCCGGCGGGCGACCAGCAACAAGGCGTGATACCGCCGCCTGTTGGCGCCGGCGACGGTACCGGACGCGAATCCGCCACGCCCGTTCGTTTCGAGCCACTCAAGACTGAGTGCGCGGTCGAGGCTCTGGCAGGTTTCATTGTTCACGCGCATAGTTGGCTACCTGTCGCTGTTTCTGCGTATCTCGTCCCCCGTATCCCGTTGTTCGCGAGATACGCTTCACGAGGTTATTCCCCGCTCTGCTGGATCAGCTTCGCCACCAACGCCGTCCAGCCGGTCTGGTGGCCGGCGCCGATTCCCGCTCCGTTGTCTCCGTGAAAGTATTCGTAGAAGAGGATCAGATCCCGCCAATGCGGGTCCTCTTGAAACTTCCTCGCGCCTCCGAACACCGGCCGCCGGCCGTCGGCCCCGCGCAGAAAAATGTGCGTGAGCCGGCGCGACAGTTCGGCCGCCACGTGATTCAATGGCGCCAGGCGGCCGGAGCCGGTCGGATATTCCACTTTGAAGCCGTCGCCCAGGTAATAGTGGAATTTCTGGAGCGACTCGATGATGAGATAATTCACCGGGAACCAGATCGGGCCGCGCCAGTTGGAGTTTCCGCCGAACAAGCCGGTCGTGGATTCCGCCGGTTCATAATCCACCCGGTACTCCATGCCCATGACCGAAAGCGTATAGGGATGGTCGCGGTGATATCGAGACAACGCGCGGATCCCGTAGGGAGAGAGAAATTCCTGCTCGTCCAGCATGTAGCGCAGGACCTTCTGGAGCCGCCGGCGATTCACGAGCGACAAGAATCGCCGCACGCTGCCGTCCAGGCTTTGCGTTTCCACATGCGCCGCGAAATCCGGACGGTTCTCCATGAACCATTGCATCCGGTGTTTGAACCGGGGCAGGCGGTCCACCAACTCGGAGTCCAGCGTCTCGACCGCAAAGAGCGGAATCAGACCGACCAGCGACCGGACCTTCAGCGGAAAGTTGCGCCCGTCGGGCAGATGGAGGACATCGTAGAAGAAGCCGTCGTCCCGGTTCCACAGTTCGATGTGTTCCTCGCCGATGTTGTTGATCGCGCGGCAGATGTACACGAAGTGTTCGAAGAACTTGCTGGCCACGTCCTCATACGCGCGGTTCTCCTTGGCCAGCTCGAGCGCGATCGCCAGCATGTTCAGGCAGTACATGCCCATCCAGCTCGTCGCGTCGGACTGTTCGATGTGCCCGCCGGTCGGAAGCGGCGCACTGCGGTCGAACACGCCGATATTGTCCAGCCCGAGAAATCCGCCCTGGAAGATATTCTTCCCTTCCGCATCCTTGCGGTTGACCCACCAAGTGAAATTCAAGAGCAGTTTGTGGAAGACCCGTTCGAGGAAGACACGGTCGCCCACGCCTTTGCGCTTCTTCTCGATTTTATAGACGCGCCACGCGGCCCAGGCATGAACCGGCGGATTCACGTCGCCGAGCGCCCACTCGTAGGCGGGGATCTGCCCGTTCGGATGCATGTACCACTCGCGCAGCATGAGGATCAGTTGCTCTTTGGCGAACGTCGGATCGACGAGCGCCAAGGGGATGCAGTGAAACGCCAGGTCCCAGGCGGCGTACCAGGGATACTCCCACTTGTCCGGCATGGAAATAACGTCGGCGTTGTACAGGTGCGTCCACTCGCAGTTGCGTCCCTTCAATCGCTCCCTCGGCGGCTCCGGCCCGGCCGGATCGCCCTTCAGCCATCGGGCGACTTCATAATGATAGAACTGTTTGCTCCAGAGGAGCCCGGCGAACGCCTGTCGCTGGACCAGCCGGGCATCTTCCGAGAGGCCGCTGGGCGCCAGGCTGTCATAGAATTCATCGGCCTCCTGCTCGCGCTCGGCGAAGACGGACTCGAAGACCTCACCTGTCAGCGAGTCATTGTCGGTCGAATCGGTAAAGCGAAGGCGCAGGGTGACGGTCCCTCCGGGCTCGACGGTCACCACGTAGCGCGCCGCAGCCTTCGAGCCGATCTGGTCGGGATTCACCGCTTCCTTGTCGCCGTGCACGATATAGTCGTTGATGCTGTCCTTCACGTACCGCGCGCCGTCCGGATCGCCGTAGAGCCGGCGCGTGTTCGTTTCGTTTTCCGTAAAGAGCAGGTCCGGCCGGCCCTCGCAGAGCAGGCGCCGATACCCGTAATAGTCGTGCGTGAACTCGATTACGCTCGTGCCCCGGACGGGATCGCCTTCGCGGAGCCTAGGTCGCCGGACATCAAGGCCCCACGACCAGGTGTTGCGGAACCAGATGGTGGGCAAGATGGTCAATTCCGCAGCTTCAGGCCCGCGATTCACCGCCTGAATGCGGATCAACAGATCTTCCGGCGTCGCTTTGGCGTACTCCACAAAGACATCGAAATAGCGATCCTCGTCGAAGACACCGGTATCCAACAGCTCAAATTCCAGGTCCTGCCGGCTGCGTCGCCTGTTCTCTTCGACCAGACGGGCGTAGGGGAAGGCCGCCTGCGGATACTTGTAGAGCCACCGCATGTAGGAATGGGTCGGCGTCGAATCCAGATAGAAGTAATATTCTTTGACGTCCTCGCCATGGTTGCCTTCGTTTCCGGTCAGGCCGAACAGCCGTTCTTTCAAGATCGGGTCGCGACCGTTCCACAAGGCCAAGGCAAAACAAATCATCTGATGCCTGTCGCAGAAACCGCCGAGCCCGTCCTCGTTCCACCGATAGGCTTTCGACCGCGCATGGTCGTGCGGGAAAAATTCCCAGGCCGTCCCGTAGGGACTGTAGTCTTCGCGCACCGTCCCCCACGCCCGTTCGCTCAGGTAGGGCCCCCAGCGCTTCCAGTGTCGCTCGCGGCGGGCATCCTCTTCCAGACGTTGCCACTCGGCCGTACCCGGCCCAGGGCGGCTGATCCTCGGCTTAGCCAGTGCCATCGTTGTCCTCCCTCTCCGTCACGAGGCCGCTCGCCAACGGACGGGGGCGGGTCGCAGCCTGATCATTCTGCCAAGATGCTCCCGTCCGGATCATGTGCGCAAGTCCTTTCTTCCGACGTCTCGGCGCGCGCCGCGAAAGACGATCGAAAATGACGAACACAGGGTGAATCCGTCGTGAAGCGGACACACCGGTATGCGGTTCAGTCGCCTTGACCAGGGGAGACCTTACAGCTTTACGAGATCAAAAGAGGAAGAAGATTGAACGCCGACGAGGGAAAACATGGAGAAACACAGCGGGGAACCTAACTCCAGATCACGCTATCTTGATGGAGGAGGTAGTCGATGACCTCGATGCTGTCCCGGAGTTGCACCTGGGCCTGCTCGGACATCGGAATGATAGCCCCGACAAGCCTGCCGGATTCGAGCTCGTCCAGGGAAGGAATCCCATCGACACCGGCTTTTTCTAATTCCGGGCGGTAGCTAGCCACGTTTGCACCTTTCCCCGGTCCTATCAGTAAAGGTAAGCAATTTTTGGACCCTTCAGCCCCCAAAGACCGGCCTCTGTTGTTAGCATACCACAGGGTTTCCTTCCCTGAAGGGCAATCCGACGGAAGCGCTGAATTTTTTGTAGGTTTTCTTGCTGGACAATCACGGAGCCTGAGCGACCGGCGCGAGGGCGCCGAGGTAGGAAAACCCTCCGACCTTCAGAAGGGGGGTGTCCGGCCTGAGCCGAAAGTCATCCCGACCAGGATCCACAAAGCGCGGATCCACCGCCAGATCCGACTCGGCTCGAAGCTCCGGCGCCGGCTGGAGCGGCGTGCCGGCCCGAAGGTAATCGCCCCCGTTGTTATACAGGGCATTGTACGAGAGTTTCGCCTGACTCGACGGCGCGACCACAAAGCCGCCCTTATTGAACCCGACAATATTGCCCGTCGCCTCGCCCTGCGACGCCCCCAAAAAGCCGACGCCCCCGCCGTTCTTGACGATCGTGTTGCTGACCAGCACGGCGCGGGCCTTATCCATCACGACCACTCCTTCGAACAGGCTGCGGGTGATGACGTTCCGTTCCAGCCGCACGTCGGACTTGCCGGCGACCGTCACGCCATGGTCGTTATCATGGATGACATTGCCCACGAGGACCGCGTGTGAGTCGGCGAGTTGGACTCCGGTGGTTTCGCTTCCGCCGATGATGCAGTTCTCAATGCGGACATCCCGCACCTGTTGTCCGAACACCATCCCGTTGATGCGGACGTCGCGCAGCACGATCCCCCGGCCGTTGAACATACCCATCGCATGACCACCGTGCTCGTTGATCGTCAGGCCGCTGATTTCGATGTCCGACGCCCCGTAAGGCCACTTGCCGATGTGAAAGACGCCGACGCGCTCGCGGCCCAGGATCGTCACCTGATCCATGCCGTCCCCGATCAACCTGAGCTTCTCTTTACTATGGATGGTCACGTCCTCGCGGTAGGCCCCGGCCTTGATCCTGATGGTATCGCCCTTTCCCGCCGCATCGACTGCCGCCTGAATCGACGTAAACTGGCCGCTGCCGTCCTGGGCCACCACTATAGTGCGGAAAGATTCCGCCCCTCCCGCCCCTGCGGCAACGCCCAGCCGGACGAACAGGACGAACACGGCTCCGAACGCGACGCTGGGAGAAACGACACGCATGGTGAGGGTGATACAGTGAAGGACACGCGGGAGTCAATGGCTACTTATTGTAAAAATGGGCGCGTGGCTAGGGGCTAGAGGCGAGAGCCTGAAGCAATGATCGATCCTGAGAATTCAGAATTGTTACCCCGATTCACCAATTCAGAATTCACAATTCATAATTCAGAATTTTCCGCCACGAGCCCCCTTGCCCCTCGCCTCGTGCCTCCCGCCCAAAGATATTGCCCCTTCGCCTCTCGCTCAGCCGTTCCGCCATGACCATCGACGATTGACTATTGACGGTTGACGAGTGACCACTGCCGCTGACCATTGACCGTTGACCATTGACGGTTGCCGTGTCATTCCTGCCCGTTGTGAGGCTCGTTCGCCGCATGCTAGGCTCCCGTCATGGTCTTGGTGGGATTGACCGGCGGCATCGCCACAGGCAAAAGCACCGTGGCGCGGCTGTTTCAGGAATGCGGCGCGGCGCTGATCGATGCGGATGTCCTGGCCCGGCAGGTCGTCGAGCCGGGTAAGCCGGCCTGGCGCGACATCGTGCGGGCATTCGGCGGGCAGGTTCTCAACCCCGATCGCACGCTCAACCGTGGCGCGTTGGGGGCGATCGTCTTCCGCTCACCCGCCAAGCTCCGGACGCTCAACGCGATCGTCCACCCGCGCGTCGCCCGAGCGCAGGCGCAACTCGCGCGGGAAATCGCCCGCAAGGACCCGAACGCCGTCATTATTTATGACGTCCCGCTCTTGTTCGAAGCCGCCGCGCAGAGGCGCGTG
Source organism: Nitrospirota bacterium (assembly GCA_040755395.1). Classification (NCBI taxonomy): domain Bacteria; kingdom Pseudomonadati; phylum Nitrospirota; species Nitrospirota bacterium. The sequence continues at coordinate 149,029 of JBFMAX010000003.1, read as the reverse complement.
GATCGCGTCGTCGTCGTCACCGCCGATCGGAAGACCCAAATCGCCCGCCTGCGGCAGCGGAATCGTCTCACCCGCGCCGAGGCTCTGCGCCGGATTCGAAGCCAAATGTCGCTGGCGAAGAAGACACGGCGGGCCGATTACGTGCTCGATGGAACCTTGCCGATTGCGCGGCTGCGCCGGGAAGTCGCACGGATTTTCGAGCAACTGCGGCGCAGCCCGTGAAGGGGCCCCTTCCCGCTTTCTGATCGGCTGTGTTACAGTGCCTCCATGTCCCGTCACGTCGCGATCATCGGTTCAGGGCCGGCCGGGCTGACCGCCGCCATTTACACGGCACGGGCCGATCTGTCTCCGGTGCTGATCGAAGGCTGGCAGGCCGGCGGGCAGTTGACGACCACGACCGAGGTGGAAAATTATCCGGGGTTTGCGCACGCCGTCATGGGTCCCGAACTCATGAAGGAGATGCGGGCCCAAGCGGAGCGGTTCGGCACGGAGTTTCTGACCGGCGACGTCACCGCCGTGGACTTCGGCCGCCGGCCGTTCACGCTGACGGTGGACGGGGAGCGGACCATCGAGGCGAAAACGGTGATCATCGCCTCCGGCGCCTCCGCGCTCCACCTCGGCCTTCCCAACGAATCCCGCCTCCTGGGCCGCGGTGTCTCCACCTGCGCCACCTGCGACGGCTACTTCTTCCGCGGCAAAGAACTGGTGGTGGTCGGAGGCGGCGACAGCGCGATGGAAGAAGCCATCTTCCTGACCAAGTTCGCCACCCGCGTCTCCGTTGTCCACCGACGCGACAAGCTCCGCGCCTCAAAAATCATGCAGGACCGCGCCTTCAAGAACGACAAGATCGCCTTTATCTGGAACAGCGTCGTCGAGGATATCCTGGGCGATCAGGTCGTCACCGGCGTCAAGCTCCGCAATGTGGTAACCGGTAAGACTGCGGAACTGGCCTGCGCCGGCGTCTTCGTCGCCATCGGTCACAGCCCGAACACCGCGATCTTCAAAGGCCAGATCGAGATGGATGAGAAAGGGTACATCCTCACCAAGCACGGCACCGCCACGAACGTGCCGGGCGTCTTCGCCGCCGGCGACGTGCAGGACTCCAAGTACCGCCAGGCCGTCACCGCCGCCGGTTTCGGCTGCATGGCCGCGATGGACGCCGAGCGATATCTTGAGTCATTGGGCTAGAGGCGTGGGGCACGTGGCGATAGGTAAGATCAAGATTTCAGTTGATGCGCTGCGCGATCGTTCACTATCATGAACTGGCCCTGAAAGGGCGGAACCGCTCCTTCTTCGAGCAGCGCCTCGTCCGGAACCTCCGCCTGGCGCTCAAAGACCTCGGCGTCAGACGGGTCGATGCGTTGCCGGGCCGCATTCGCGTGATCATCCCCGATGCGCTTTCCTGGGACGGCGCGAAAGCCCGCCTCTCGCGGGTCTTCGGCGTCGTGAACTTCTCGCTCGCCCGGTCGGTCCCGCTGGATCTGGCGAGTCCGAATCTCGCAGCCTTGAAAGCCGCCGTGGCCGACGAAGTGCGGGGATTGGCGTTCGACACGTTTCAGGTCGCCGCCAAGCGCGCCGACAAGCGCCTGGCGTTCACCTCGATGGACGTGGAACGGGAATTGGGCGCTCATCTTTGTGCGGTGACGGGCAAGAAGGTGAATCTGACGAAGCCGGACCTGACCGTCTACGTCGAACTGCTCAGCACGGACGCCTACTATTCCGTGAAAAAGGAAGTCGGTCCCGGCGGCATGCCGACGGGCGTGAGCGGCAAAGTCGCGTGCCTGATTTCGGGCGGCATCGACTCGCCGGTTGCGGCCTATCGCATGATGCAGCGGGGTTGCAAGGCGGTCTTCGTCCACTTTCACGGGCGGCCGTTCGTCGGCCGCGCGTCGGAGGAGAAGGTGCGCGAGATCGTGGGCCTGCTGACCCGCTACCAACTGTACTCGCGGCTGTACCTGATTCCTTTCGGCGAGATTCAGCGCCACATCGTGCTGGGCGCGCCGGCCGCCTATCGGGTCGTGCTCTATCGCCGCATGATGCTGCGCATCGCCGAGGAACTTGCGAGGCGGGAACGGTGCTGGGCGCTCGTCACGGGAGACAGCCTCGGCCAGGTCGCGTCGCAGACGCCGGAAAACCTGACCGTCGTCCAGGAAGCGGCCCAACTGCCGATCCTCCGCCCACTGATCGGCATGGACAAGATCGAGATCACCGAACAGGCGCAACGCATCGGGACGTTCGAGACGTCCATCGAACCGGATCAGGATTGCTGCCGGCTGTTCGTCCCGCCGCATCCCAGCACGAGGACCGATCTCGACGTCATTCGCAGGATCGAACACGGCTTCGATCTCGGCGCGCTCGTCAAACAGGGTCTCGATCAGTCGGAACTCGCGGAATTTACCTTTCCCGCGTAGCCAGTTCGACCGCTTTCTCTCTGACCAGCCGAAAGTGCACCTCCAGCTCGCGGCGGAGCGAGAGCGCCATGAGCCAGTCCGGGACGATCATATCCACATCCACGACCAGATCGAATTCTGCGCGCGTCCGGCTGCCGTCCCCTTCCGGCGTGAGCCGCCAGATCCGCTGATACCGTTTGAAGTCGCCGCCCTTGAGCGTGGTCAACAGCCCGCCGCTCGGCAAGGCGCGCGACTCGCAAAGGAGCCGGCGCTCGCCCGGCAGCAGCGCATGCTGGATGCGGAGATCGGTGACGGCCCGCCCATCCAGCCACTCCAGATTCGCGAGGCGCATGCGGACCTCGAACAACTCGGGCCACCTGGCGTAATCGGTCAGGACCGCCTGTAACACTGCCGGCGCGACCGGGACCCCTATCGTGGCCGTCGCCCGGACACCCCCGGCCGGATCGGGCCGAACATCCAACGTTCGAATGCCGTCCGCGGCGGGTCGTTCATCGGTCGCCGATGCCCGGATGACAAAGGGTTCGACCCAGGAGAGCCCGAGCAAGAGGACGGCTGTCACGACCGCAGCGAGCCTGCGCATAGGGTTACAGTGAGGACGTCATGCGTGAGTCGTGATGAGCGAGAATGCGGGGCGGGACTCGCGCGACAGCGCGAAATGCGAGTCTCGCTAACACCCATTGCACCCGAGAGCCATGGGTGCCCGCCGGTCGCGCCCGTCGCGCGTTGCGAGTAACGATTGACGGCTATTTTCTGTTGCAAGATTGTCGCCTCGCGAGCACGGGCAAGATCTCGTCCGGCCCCAGCGTATTGACGACGTCGGCGGGCGACAGCCCGCCCTTGCGCGCGACGTTGACACCGAATGGCACGTCACGCAGGCCGTCGGGCGCGTGGGCGTCGGGGTTGATGCTGACCTTCACGCCTTGCGCCTTGGCATAGGCGCAGAGCCGCCAGTCCAGATCCAGCCGATGGGGGTTGGCGTTGATTTCGATGACCTTGCCGTGTTGCTTGGCCCCATCGATCACGCGCTTCATGTCGATCCGGTAGCCCTCGCGGGACAAGAGCAGGCGTCCGGTCGGGTGCCCCAGCATCGTGACATATGGGTTGGACAGAGCCCGAATCACCCGCGCCGTCTGTTCTTCTTCGGACAGGTTGAACCGGCTGTGGACGGAAGCGATCACGAAATCGAACCGGGCCAGCACGTCGTCCGGATAGTCCATCGATCCATCGGCGAGAATGTCGGCCTCGATGCCTTTGAAAATCGCGATACCGGTCACCCGCTTCCGTAACGCGTCGATGGCCGCGTGCTGTTCCCGAATGCGGTCTTCCTTGAGGCCATTGGCATAGAAGGCCGACTGGCTGTGATCGGAGATGCCGATGTACCGGTAGCCCAGTTCTTTGGCCGCGGCCACCATGTCCTCGAGCGAAGCGGAGCCGTCGCTGTAGGTCGTGTGGTTGTGAAAGACGCCCTGGATGTGCCGCGGCTCCACGAGCGAGCCGAGTCGGCGGGCTTCCGCGGCCTCGATTTCCCCCATCCCTTCCCGGAGCTCCGGCTCGATGAACGGCAGACCGACCACTTCATAGAGCGCCGCCTCGGAAGCGGCCTCAGGGGCGAGCTCGCCGGCTTGCGGATCGAGGTTCCACCGTACCCCCATGCGTACGGCGCGAGCCGCGAGCATGTCGAGATGCGCTTGGCTGCCGGTGGCCGACAAAAGCGTGTGCGCGGCAATCTCCGGCGCCACGGACACGAGGACCGGCAGGCCGAGTCCGGACTTGCCGCTGACGACGGCCCCTTCCCGGCGCAAGCCTCCGAAACTTTCCATCCGACCGAGAGCCTCCAGCACCCTGTCCGGTCGCTCCGCCGCCACCAGCAACTCGATCGACCGGACGATCTCCATGCGCCGCCGGAGCTCGCCGACCACCTCCACCTGCCTCACCCCGGGAGTCGCCGCAAGCGCCTCGGCGATCTGCTCCGCCTCTCCAACGACATTAGCGTAGAGATGATACCCGCGCCGTTTCTTGAGCTGGAGAATCCCCTGCATGATCTTCTCTTGGGTCTTTTGCCCGAAGCCCGGCAATCCGACGAGGCGATTCTCCACGCAGGCGTATTCCAGCTCGCCGACCGTCGTGATCCCCAATTGCTGCCAGACAGCCATGATTTTTTTCGGCCCCATGCCGGGGATCGTCGTCATTTCCAGCAGCCCCTCCGGAACGCTCGCTTTCAGCTCTTCGTAATACCGAAGCCGGCCGGTCCCGACCAGCTCCGCAAGCTTCTCCGCCAGCGCCGTCCCGATGCCCTTCAGTTCCCGGATCCGGCCGGAGGCGACCAGCTCCGCGATGTCCTCGGGCTGGGCCTCGATCGTGCGCGCCGCGTTATAGTAGGCGTTGCTCTTGAACGGGCTTTCGCCCTTCAGCTCCAGCAACAAGCCGATCTCTTCGAGCATCGCGGCGATCTGGTGTTTGTCAATCATCGGAGTTGGGCGAGTGGCGCGGGGCTATAAAGATCGCAGGCAATTCGCCTCATTGTCCATCGCCTGGGTGTAAGGTTCATTCTACGCGGAGTTCCTATTGGCTGCAACGGAACGGAATGTGATAGGATTGCGCTCATGGCGCCTGCCGGTACCGCGAGCCGCATACAATCGAGCAGCACCCCGCTGGCGTTGGCCGCTTTGCTGGGGGTCGTGCTGCTCGACTTCGCCGCGGCGCAGCCCCTCGACGAGTCCACCGCCACGACGGAGTTGTCCTGCAGTTTCGGCATGGGCAAAGGTGAAACGAAGCGAAGCTGCCGGGTTCCGTTTCCGGCCGGCTGTGTCGTCGCAAATTTTCCGGGCACAACCAAACCGTGGACCACCATCTCGAAGGGCGGCCGGACGAAGTGCCGCTTCGACGAGACCCAGACTGACTGGAAGACCCGCATCACCGGCACCTGCGGCCGCTGCACCTCCCCGCAGTGCTCGGCCCAATTCAGCGTCCGCTTCGACTGCTCGAAACGGTAGCCCTGTTCTGCCTTGAAAATGCGGGTGGCGCCGACCTGGGTGCCCGGCCGCGCGCAGCGGGGTCCCTCGGGTACCCGCCCGGCGGGTGAGGGCGGGGTGCGAGCTTGCACCCGTTGCAAACGGAGAGGAGCAACGGGTACCCGGCTGGTCGGTGACAGGACCCGCATTTTCAACGCAGGGTAGTGCCCATGTCCCTCTCGGAGGCGATCAAGCGCGAGGCTCGTGCTCTGGGCTTCGACGCGGTCGGCGTTTGCCGGGTGGACGCTGACGGGTCGAGGATCGAGGGTCGAGGGTCAACGGCGGTTCCTACATCGGCGCGTCCTCTTCCCGATCCCGGAACTTCGAACGTCGAACATCGAACGTTACTGACCGACCTGCTTCATAAGCGATTGCTCGAATGGCTCGAGCGCGGCTACCACGGCCTGATGGCCTGGATGGAGAAGGCGCCGTCCCGGCGGGCCGACCCGCGTGAGGTGTTGCCTGGCTGCCGCTCCATCATTTCCGTCGGCATGAACTACTACACGGACCAACGGCCGGACGAGAGCCCCGGCCACGGCCGGATCGCGCGCTACGCCCGGGGGAGGGATTATCACAAAGTGCTCGGCAAACGGCTGACGCGGTTGGAAGCGTGCATCAAGGCCTTGGCACCGGAAGCCCGGACCCGCTCGTATGTGGACACCGGACCGGTGATGGAAAAAGCCTGGGCCCAGCAGGCGGGCTTGGGCTGGATCGGCAAGCACTCGAATCTCGTCTCGACCCAGTACGGCTCCTGGCTCCTGCTCGGCGAGATCCTCACGACACTGGAGTTGGCCCCAGATGAGCCCGCCGCCGACCTCTGCGGATCGTGCAGCCTCTGCGTAAAGGCCTGCCCGACCGGCGCTATTACGGAACCCTATGTCGTGGACGCCCGGAAATGCATCTCGTACCTGACGATCGAATTGCGCGATTCGGCGGACACGATTCCGACCGAGTTGGCGTCCAAGCTGGGCAATCGGATCTTCGGCTGCGACGACTGTCTGGACATCTGTCCGTACAACATGAACGCACAGCCGACCGGCGAGCCGGCCTTCCAGCCTTCGACCCTCTCCTTGGCGCCCGTTCTTGTGCATCTGGCGGTGCAACGTGAATCCGAATTTGCCTCGACATTCCGCCACAGTCCGATCCGGCGCGCCAGACACGCAGGGTTTCTCCGCAATGTCGGCATCGCACTCCGCAACACGCGGGCCGGTTGTCCTGTCCCCCCTTCCTGACGCGTCACGCATCGCGCATCACCCATCACGCCTCACTCTCCATCCCTTACCCCTCTATCCCTTTATCCCGTTCTCCCTTTACCCCTCACCGCTCACCGGCCCCTTCTCCCGCCGCCTCGATAAATGGTAGGCTATAGCCGGGCTTCATCCCGGAGCAGCCGGTCCACACGAATCCGGACACGCCATGCGTCCCCCCACGCTCCTCGTCATCGAAGATGAAGAACGAATGCGACGCCTCCTTGAACTCGTGCTCAAACCGGAGGGCTATGACCTCGTTCTGGCCGGCAGCGGTGAAGAGGGCATCAAGCTCATCGGCGAGACGCAGGATTTCGACCTGATCGTGACCGACTTGCAGCTCGGCAATGTGTCGGGCCTCGACGTGTTGGAAACGGCGAAAAAGACCGCACCCGATGTCCCCGTGCTGATCATCACCGGATACGGCACGGTGAAATCCGCCGTCGAAGCGATGCGCAAGGGCGCCTACGACTACATCTCCAAACCGGTCGACAACGAAGAGCTGAAAATCGTCATCGCGCGGGCGCTCGAGTTGCGGCGGCTGTCCCGGGCCAACCAGGCCCTGCGGGCCGGCCTGCAGGAACGATTCGGCTTCGACCGGATGGTCAGCGTCTCTCCGCAAATGGCCCAGTTGAAGCGCCTGGGGATGGAAGTCGCCAAGACCGACGTCACCGTGTTGATCACGGGCGAGAGCGGCACCGGCAAGGAACTGCTGGCGCGGGCCATCCACCTCGCCAGTCCGCGCGCGCAGGGTCCGCTCGTGGCGGTCAACTGCGCCGGCTTTCCCGAACAGCTTCTCGAATCCGAACTCTTCGGGTACGAAAAAGGCGCCTTCACCGACGCGAAAAAGTCCAAGCCCGGCCGGTTCCAGTTGGCGGACCGCGGCACCTTGTTTCTCGATGAAATCGGAGAAATGAGTCTCGTCGCCCAGGCGAAGCTCCTCCGGGTCCTGGAAACGCATCACGTGGAGCCGCTGGGCAGCGTGCGCAGCCTCGCCGTCGATATCCGGGTCATCGGCGCCACGAACCAGGACCTGTCCGAGCTGATGAAGAAGGGGCGATTCCGGGAAGACCTGTTCTATCGTCTGAACGTCTGCCACCTGCACATTCCTCCGTTGCGGGAACGCCGGGAAGACATCAAGCCCATCCTGGAATCGTTTCTCGACGCAGCCGGACGTGAGCGGGGGAGCCGCATCCGGAGCGTGTCGCCCGACGCGCTGAGGCTCCTCCGGGAGTATGACTGGCCCGGCAACGTGCGCGAGCTTCACAACGTGGTGGAGTGGATCACCATCACCTGCAAGGAGGACGAGATCACGCCGGACCATCTGCCGCTGCCGCTCAAAGGCGCGCAGCCGGCCGCCGAAGAGGTCAAGGAGCCGCCGTCGCTGTTGTCGCTCGGCCTGTCCGTGGAGGAGGTGGAGAAGGCCATGTTGCAGGAGGCCCTCAGAACAACCGGCGGCAATGTGTCCGAAGCCAGCCGGCTGCTGAAGGTCACGCGCAACACGCTCCGGTACCGAATGGCGAAATACAACCTGAAGTGACGCGTGACGGGTGATGAGTGACCGATCACTGCTCCCGCCATCTCGCTCCCGACGCATCACGTGTCACGCTTCACGCTTCACGTCCCTATGAAACTCCAGCCCAGGATCGGCGGCCTGCAAAAGAAGTTTTTCATCGCCCTGCTGATCGTCGGGATCGTGCCCGGCATCGCCGCTCTGATCGCGACCTATCTCTACAGCACTTACAGTCTCAAGCACTCGATCGGCAGCGGGTTCCAGGAGATCGCCCGCTCGACCGCCATTCGCATCGCCGCGGCGGTGGATCAGGAGATCGATCGTGCCGAACGCTTGGCGCTCGTGCCTGTTCTGGTCCGGGGGGTCGTTCAAACGGCGAACCGGCGGTACGCCGGCAAGAGCGACGCCGAGGTCCGCCGCATCCTGGCCGATGGTGAGACGGCCTGGATGCGAACCCGGCTGCTGGGCGGTCCGCCCGAGGTGGCCCAGACGACGACGTATCTCCGGAATTGGGCCCGGCAAGCGAATTATTATGTGCGCGTGGTGATCGCGGACAGCCGTGGCGCGGTGGTCGCATCCACCGATCCCGAGATTCCGTATCTCAACGCCGATCAGGAATGGTGGCAGGAGGCGTTCGAGGAAGGAACGGATGCGGCCTACGTCAGTTCCTTGCGGTTCGACGGCCGTCTGAACGAATTCGTCTTCGACGTGGCGGTCGCTGTCATCGACGAGGAGGAACGTGAACCGATCGGCGTGGTGGGACTGGTGATCAGACGCGACGTGCTGATGAACACGATTCTCCCCATCCGCGTCGGGCAGACCGGCCACGGCATGCTGTTGGACACGGAGGGCACGCCGCTGATCTGTCCCGTGCTCCCGCCGACTGCGCACCTGATTCATGACGCGTTGCTGAATCAACTCGTCCGCAACGAACCGTTGTGGCTCGTGGCGGAGGACGATGCGCACGGCGGCCATCACTCCATCGTCGGTTCGGCGCCGGTCCGTTTCAGCCACAAACTGACCACCTCGAGCCTCGGCGGAGAACGGTGGTTCGCCTTCGTCCGCCAACAGCCGGAAGAAACCTATGCCCCGATCAATTCGATGCTGTTTACCGTCGGGCTCATCGGGTTCGGGCTGGTGGTGGGACTGGCCTCCATGGGATTCGTGGTCGGTCGGCGTATCGTCGGCCCGATCCTCGCGCTCCGGCGGGAGGCGGAAGCCCTTCGCCGCAACGTGGCCGCCCTCTTCGAGGGGGCCCCTTCGCCGCCGATCGAGAACAAACCGGCGGCGGACATCCGCACCGGAGACGAGATCGAGGCCTTGTCGACGACGTTCCATGCCATGCGGAGCGCCCTCGAAGACAGTCTGCGCACGATCAAATCCCAGCAGAGCGAACTGATCAGACGGGAGAAACTGGCCTCCGTGGGCCAACTGTTGGCGGCGCTCGCCCATGATCTCAGGAACCCGCTCGGCGTGATCCGCAGTTCGGCCCAACTGGTGCTCGAAGAACGCCAGAACGAGGCGGTGAAGCGGGAAGTCGCGCGCTACATCGTCGACGAAGTGGATCGGCTCACCCACCGCATCAATGACTTTCTCCGATACGCCCGCCAGAAGCCGCCGGAGCTCAAAGCGGTGGCGGCCTCGGCCCTGGCCGAGGCGGCGCTGTGGCAGTGGAAGGCGCAGGGCGGGCATGAACGGATCACGCTCGATACCCGGTTTGAAGAACACCTGCCGGCCCTGTATGTGGACCCAGAACAGGTCAAGGAAGCGCTCGTCAACCTCCTGATCAACGCGCGCGAGGCCATGCCGGACGGCGGCCGTCTGACCGTGACGACGCGGCGCGGCGACGAGGATTCCGTCGAGATCGAGGTGGCCGACACGGGCTGCGGGATCCCGGAAGCCAATCTCAGCCGCATCTTCGAGCCCTTTTTCACGACGAAGGAATACGGCACCGGTCTGGGGCTGACCAACGTGAAACGATTGGTGGAGGACAACGGCGGGACGCTGACAGTGACCAGTGAAGAAGGCAAAGGGAGTTCCTTCACGGTCCGGTTCCCGGTCGTCAAAGAAAAGTCGCCGTGAGGCATGACACGTGATGCGTGACGAGAAAGAGGACCTTCTCCTCCACCCTTTGGCCTCATACGCTTCACGCCTCACGGATTTGGGGCGCTTGAGGTTCCGTACCGGCGCGGACTAAGATTGGGCTTCTGCCGGGATCGGTCGGATACCGAGAAAGGCGACTTCGGTGTTCTGGGAGACACGACACAATCGAGACAAGCGCGACCGGTCCTGTTCCTTCTGCGGCAAGCGGCAGACCGCGGTCAAAAGTCTTGTCCAAAGCCCGGCGGCCTACCAGTGCGCGTCCTGCCAGACCGGCACGAACCTGCTGATCTGCGACGAGTGCATTCGGCTCTGTTCGGCGTTCCTCGCGGAGGAAGGCGCGGGCGGCGCGACCGACGGCTCCGCCGGCGTCCGCGTCCCCAAGCCGACCGAAATCAAAGCGATCCTCGACGAGTACGTCATCGGGCAGGACCGCGCGAAGAAGGTGCTGTCGGTCGCCGTGCACAACCATTACAAGCGGATTCTGAGCCGGGAACGGCTGAAGGACGTCGATCTCCAGAAGGGCAACATCATGATGATCGGCCCGACGGGCACCGGCAAGACGCTCTTGTCCCAGACGCTCGCCAAAATTCTGCACGTGCCCTTCGCCATCGCCGACGCCACCACCCTCACCGAGGCCGGCTACGTGGGGGAGGACGTCGAGAACGTCGTGCTGAAGCTGCTCCAGGCGTGCGACTACGACGTCAAGCGCGCGGAAACGGGCATCATCTATATCGACGAGATCGACAAAATCAGCCGCAAGTCCGAAAGCGCCTCGATCACGCGCGACGTATCCGGGGAAGGCGTCCAGCAGGCCCTGCTCAAGCTGGTGGAAGGAACGATCTGCAACGTGCCGCCGAAAGGCGGGCGCAAACATCCGGAGCAGGAGTTCATCCGCGTGGATACCTCCAACATTCTGTTCATCTGCGGCGGCGCGTTCGTCGGACTGGAGCAGATCGTGGCCCAGCGCACGACGCAGAAACGCCTGGGCTTCGGCGCCGGCACGACCACGCGCGAGGCCGCGGCTCCCGGCGGCTTGCTGAGCCGCGTCCAGCACGATGATCTGCTGAAGTACGGGCTCATCCCCGAGTTCGTCGGCCGTTTCCCCGTCTTGACCACCCTCTCGGATCTCGACGAGCACGCGCTCGTCCGGGTGTTGACCGAACCGAAGAACGCGCTGGTGAAACAGTACCAGGCGCTGTTCGAACTCGAGCACGTGCGTCTCGAATTCACCGACGCCGCCGTCAAGGCGATCGCGCACCGCGCCGCCTCGATGAAAACCGGCGCCCGCGCGCTCCGCACGATTCTGGAAGACGTGATGCTGGACCTGATGTACGAGGTCCCGGCGCTGGCAAGCGTCAAGTCCGTCGTCATCACCGAAGCCGTGATCAACGGCACGGGACAACCGGAAATTATACAGTGACACGTGAAGCGTGACACGTTATCGTCGGACAACTCTCGGATTCACCGTTCACGCCTCACTTGTCACGCATGACGCGTCACGGTTCCTCAATGCCTCCCAAAATTCTCATTGCCGACGACGAGGCCAAGTGGTTGCGCATCGTCTCGCTGTACCTGAGCGGCCGTAATTGCCGGGTGACGACGGCGCTGAACGGGCACGAGGCGCTCCAGAAGATCGCCGAGGACCGGCCCGACCTTATCATCGCCGACATCGGCATGCCGGGCATGGACGGCTACGAGCTGTGCAGCCGGCTCCGTCGCGACGCCGCCACCCGCACCATTCCGTTCATCTTTCTCACCGCCCGAGACCAGGACACGGACCGGGTGAAAGCGCGGCGGGTCGGCGGGGACGACTACCTCACCAAGCCGTGCTCGCTGGAACGGCTGGCGCAGAGCGTCGAGACCGCGATGGATCGGATCGAGCAGGCCCGGAAGATTCCGCTCGACCGGATCGGCCTGAGCGGTCGGATCGAGGACGTGGATCTGTTGGATATGATCCAGACGTTGGAGCTCGAGCAGAAAACCGGCGCGCTGGTGCTCAGTCACGGAGAGCGGACCGGCACGCTGTATTTTCGAGACGGGGTGATCGTCGAAGCGGAAATCCGATCGCCGGCGAAGGAAGAACCGTTGTTTCGCCTGTTGGGGTGGAAAACCGGCCGGTTCATGTTCATCCCGGACGCGGTGCCGGAGCGGATGCCGATCACCGCCAGCATGGCCAACCTCCTCTTCCAGGACCTCCAGGCCCTGCAGGAGCACGAGCAAGAGGCCGAGCCACAGCGCGGGGAGCAGGCGACGGTCGCGCAAGAGCAGGAGATTCCGGCCGTCCGGCAGGTGCTCGAACGGCTCGGTCAGATCGCGCAACGGGTGCGCGCGCAACGCCCGCCCGGCATCGGGCCGCTGGCGTTGCGGGTGCTCGTCGTCGGCGCGGCCAAATCGGGCAAGAGCGAGCTGATCCAGGGACTCGTGCACGATCTCTCCGGCTCCCGCTGGGCGGCCCTGGGAACCGAAGAAGGCAAACCGCTTCACCGCATCGATGTCGGTCGTGTCCGCATTGCGCCGGGCGTGGCGCTCCATCTCCTCGCGGTGCGCATCGAAAAGCGGTTCTGGTCGGTCTGGGAACAGTGCCTTCCCGGCTCCGTCGGCGCGATCGTCCTGATCGGCCGCCCGCCCGAGGAAATCCTCGGTCACCTGCAGGCGTTTCTTAAAGCGCGTGAGGCCCTTGCCCCCGCGCTGCCGGTGCAGATTCTCCTGTCCGGCCCGCAACCCGCAGACCGGGAAGGCAAGACCGGCGCGGACGAGCTGCTCGCCGCCAAGCTTTCCGGCATTGAACCTTCCGATGTCACGCCGGGGCTTCTGCAGGACCAGCCGGTGCGGCTCGCGGTGCTGGACCGCCTGCTCGATCGGTGGCTGACGATGAATTGATTCCGGACCAAAGAAAGATTCCTCTCCTTACGCTGGAGGGAGAGGAGCGCAGAGCGAGCAGCCGCCAGTGAATCGCTGCAAGCTGCCGGCTGTTCGCAACCGGCTACCTTGTCAATGAGGAAATGAGCGGAAATTGAAATTGCCGAAGGGTTTCCCGCCGTGTTAGGGTTAGGCGGCAGTTGCGAGGGGAATGACGTAATGGTACGTCGGCACGGTCAGCTCCTTCTTATCATATTGGCGGTTCTTTTTACTGTCCAGTTCCTTGGTACGGCGTGCGCGGAAGACTGGACGCGGGACCGGTCCGGAGGTCCATTCCACGCCCACGATCAACTCCCGGGCGGAACCGAGGGGCTGACCGAAACGGAGGACGGCGAAGAGACGGCCGAGTCGGAGTTCGCTCCCGTTCAGGGTTCTCCTCTTCACATCGCCTTACACGCAAGACCGTGGTTAGCTGACCGTGTCTCCCGGCTGCGGGAGACCTTCGACTCGGATCTGTTTCGACCTCCCACCCTCTCCTTGGTCTAACCGCTCTCCGTCCTATAGCGACCAGATCAAGTGCGGTGTACCAAAGATTCATTTCACAAGTCCAGCGGCTGGCCCCCACCCTCCCCTCCCTCAACTCGGGGGAGGGTCAGGGAGGGGGAGAACCAGGGAGGCTGAACATGGCAGCGAGATTTTCCCGTCGCCTGATATCCGCCGCTTACACGATCATGCTGCTTCAGGGCGCGGTCCCGGCGGGCGCGGCGGACCCAAGTCCCCGTATCTACGAACTTCCCGACATCATCGACTTGGCGTTGCAACGGAACCCGACCGTCGCCGGAGCCGAAGCGGTCATCGAAGAGAGTCGCGGGCAACGGATCGCCGCCGGGGCCTATCCGAACCCCACCATTTTGGGCCAGACGGCGGACGCCGTCGTTCGAGACCCCGATGGCACGCGGCTCATGGAACGCACGATCACCCTGACGCAACCCCTGGAATGGACCGGCAAACGGTCGGCGAGGAAGCGGGAAGCGGAAGCGGGCTTGGCCGGCGCCAGCGTGGGATTGGAAGAGGTCAAGCTAAACTTGATCGCCGAAGTCAAGATCGCCTTCTACGAATTGCTGCAGGCCCAACAGGCCCTCGATCTGGCCAGACAGAATTTGGAGATCGTCGAGGGAGTGGCGCGGATCGTCAGAGCCCGTGTGAAATCCGGCGAAGCCCCGCAGTTCGAAGCCATCAAGGCCCAGGTCGAGGTGTTGAAAGCCAACCAGGTCGTCACGCGGGCGCAGAACTCCGTCCGGGTGAATCGTGTGGTGCTGGACACGCTCACGGTCGGCGCCTTGGGGCCGACCTATGAGATCACCGGGGACTTCGAGCACTTCCCCAAGAGCATGGAGCTGAGCGATCTCACCGCCCGCGCGCTCGAACAACACCCCGCCATCCGTCGCCTTCAACACCTGGTCGAGCGGGCCGGGCTCACGGTGGTGAAGGAGGAACAGAGCCGGGTGCCGAACGTCAACGTCTTCGGCGGATACAGCCGCGAAGCCGGCCGCGAAGCGTTTTACGGCGGCATCGCCGTGCCGACCCCGATTTGGTACCTGCGTCAAGGCGAGATCGCCGCAGCCCTCGGTGCCAGGCGCCGGGAAGAAGCGGAACTGCTTCGGGCCCGCAACGAATTGCTGCGGGCCGTCAACCAGCATTTTCAGGACGCGCAGACGACGGCGAACCTGATCGACGTGTTCGAGCAAGGCCTCCTCAAACAGGCGCAGGAAGCGCTCCGCATCGCGGAATTCAGCTTCAAGCAGGGAGCGGCCAGCCTGCTGGAGGTGCTGGACGCCCAGCGGGTCCGGCAACAGGTGCTCGTGGACTACGTGCTGGCCCGCTTCAACCTGTCGGTCTCCCTGGCCAGGCTCGAACGGGCCGTCGCCGGATTTTTATAATGGAACGACGCTTCACGCAGGACGAGATGCGCTTCACGGAACGAGAAGGATTGGGACCGGCGACCGCCGTGTTGATATTCAGCCTGGCGGCCGGGTGTGATTCGACGCCCAATGAAGCGACCGGCGCCAAACCGACGGCCCAGCCGGCGCAGTCCGCGACCGAAGTCCGCCTCGACCCGGAGACCGCGGCGCGATCGGGCATCACCGTCCAACCGGTCACGCGGGGCGAATTCCGGACGTTCCGGGATTTTCCCGCGACGATCCGGCCGAACGAACGCGCCGTTGCGGACATCACCACCCTGGTGCGCGGGCGGGTCGTGGACGTGTACGCGGACTTGGGCCAGGAAGTGAAAGCGGACGACCTGCTGGCGATTCTGTACAGCAGCGAGTTGGGGTTGGCGCAATCGGCGTACCTGAAAGCCCAGGCGAAACTATACCTGGCCGAACAGTCGTTCAAACGGGCCGAGTTCCTGTTGCAGGAAAAGGTCATCGGCACGGCGGAAGCTCAGCGCCGGGAAGCCGAGCTCTACAGCGCCAGGGCCGAGGCGCGGGAAGCGAAAGACCGGCTCCTGCTGCTGGGCATGGAAGAGAAAGAGATCAAACAACTCGACCGCGATCACAAGATCCGGTCCTATGTGCCGATCGAAGCGCCCTTCGCCGGTCGGATCATCGCCCGGAACGTCACCCGAGGCGAAGTGGTGGAGACCACGGAGAAGCTGTTCGTGGTGGCCGACCTGTCCGAAGTGTGGGTCGTCGCCAACATTCCGGAGAAGGACATCCCCTATATCCGTCCGAACGGGACGGCGGAAGTCCGCGTCGCCGCCTATCCCGACGACGTCTTCACGGCGAAGATCACCTACGTCGGAGACGTGCTGGACCCCACGACACGGACGATGAGCGTCCGCCTGGAACTGCCGAACCCGCAAGGCCGGCTCAAGCCGGAAATGTTCGCCACCGTGCGCATCCATTCCGAAACCGAGTCCGGGGCGTTGCTCGTGCCGGAGGCGGCGGTGCAGCGGGACCGGAACCGCACCTTCGTGTTCGTCCAGCGCGACGCCCAGTCGTTCGAGGCGCGCGAGGTCAGGCTCGGCGCCTCCGACGGTCAGATGGTCAAGATCCTCGACGGCCTCCGGGAGGGCGAACCGGTGGTGATCCAGGGCGCCTTCATCCTCAAATCCGAACTCCAGAAAAAAGACATCTGACGCATGGTCCGGCTGCTCGCATTTTCCCTTCGCCAGCGCGTCCTCGTCGTCGTCATCGCGCTCATGCTGGCCGCCGGCGGCGTGTACGCGTTCCGGACCATTCCGATCGACGCGTTCCCCGACGTCACCAGCGTCCTCGTGCAGGTCGTGACCAAGGCGCCGGGGCTGTCGCCGGCCGAGGTCGAACGGTTCGTCACCTTTCCGATCGAACTGCAATTGACGGGGGTGCCGGCGCTCACCGAGCTGCGCTCGCTGACGAAAGTCGGCCTGTCGCTCATCACGGTCGTCTTCGAGGACAGCATGGACATCAACCTCGCGCGACAACTGGTCCTCGAACGGCTGATCGAAGCCCGGGAGTCTCTGCCGCCCGGCGCCGAGCCGATGATGGTCCCCAACACCACCGGACTCGGCGAAGTGTTTCAGTATTACATCGAGACGCCGCAGCCTCCGGGCCAGTCGCAGCACCTGTACGAGCAGGACCTGATCGACGTGCGGATTATCCAGGATTGGGTCATCCGGCCGTTGCTCAAGAGCGTCCCCGAAGTGGTGGACGTCAATTCGCTGGGTGGATTCGTCAAGCAATACCAGGTCATAGTGGAACCCGGCCTGCTCCGCAAGTACGATTTGTCGCTCCATGACGTGTTCGAGGCGGTCGCCAAGAACAACGCCAACGCCGGCGGAAACATCCTCGAAAAGCACTCCGAAAAGTACATCGTGCGCGGCGTCGGCCTCATCAAGTCGCTGGAGGACGTTCAGAACATCGTGGTCAAGGAAGTCGGCGGCACGCCGGTGTACGTCCGCGACGTGGCCAAGGTGCAGATCGGCCACGCCGTCCGCCACGGGGCCGCCGTGCTGAACGGGGAGCGGGAGGTTGTGACCGGCATCGTCCTGATGTTGCGGGGCGGGAACGCCCGGGACGTGGTCCAAGGACTCAAAGCGAAGATCGCCGAAATCCGGGAGAAGAACCTACTGCCGCCGGGGTTTCGGATCGTCCCCTTCTATGACCGCATCGAGCTCATCACCGCGGCGCTCAACACCGTGTACAAGGCGCTGGTCGAAGGGATCGTCCTGGTCGTCGTCATCCTCTTTCTGTTTCTCGGCAACGTCCGAAGCGCCTTGATCGTGACCGCCACCCTCATCCTGGCGCCGCTCGTGACGTTCATCGTCATGGGCAAAGCGGGCCTTACCGCCAATCTCATGTCCCTCGGCGGTCTGGCCATCGCGATCGGCATGATCGTGGACGGATCGGTCGTCGTGGTGGAGAACGTGTACCGCCATCTGTCCGAACACCGGTCGCAGTCCGTCGACCGGATCGACCTGGTTCTCCACGCGTGCAAGGAAGTCGGCCAACCGGTGATCTTCGGGATTCTGATCATCATCATCGTGTTCCTCCCGCTCCTCTCGCTGCAGGGGATGGAAGGCAAAATGTTCCAGCCGCTGGCCTACACGATCATGATCGCGCTGCTCGTGTCCCTGGTCTTGTCGTTGACCCTCTCGCCGGTCCTCTGCTCCCTGGCGCTCAAGCGTGGGAGCGAGGACGACACGTTTCTGATCCGCTGGGCCAAACGCGTCTATCTCCCCGCCCTGAAGTGGGCGCTGGGGCGGAGGCGAGCCGTGCTGCTCGGCGCGGTTACGCTCCTCGGCGCCAGCCTTCTGCTGGTTCCATTCCTCGGCAGCGAGTTTATCCCGATCCTCAACGAGGGCTCCCTCGCACCGCAGACCATCCGGCTGCCGAGCACCTCCCTCAAGGAATCGATCGAGATCGAGAAGGAGATGCACCGGGCGGTCATGGAGTTTCCCGAGGTCACGATGGTCGTGTCCAAAATCGGGCGCTCCGAGTTGGGGAACGATCCCCAGGAGCCGAACGAAAGCGACCCAGTGGTCTCGCTCAGGCCGCTGGACGAATGGACAACGGCCGGCAACAAGGCCGAACTGGTCGAGAAGATCCGCCGGCGTCTGGAACGGATTCCCGGCGCGAGCTTCCTCCTGAGCCAGCCGATTCAGCAGCGGGTCGACGAGTTGATTTCCGGTGTCCGGACCGAAGCGACGGCGAAGCTCTTCGGCGACGATCTCGACGTGCTGCGGCAGAAGGCGGAAGAGATCGCGGCGATCTTGACGACGATCCGCGGGGTCAAGGACATCCGCGTGGAGCAACTGTTCGGCCAACCGTATCTGACGATCGACATCGACCGGGGCAAGATCGCCCGGCACGGCATCAACGTGGCCGACATCCAGGAAATCATCGCCACCGCGATCGGGGGCAAGGCGGCCACGACCGTGTACGAGGGGCAGCGGCGCTTCGACTTGATCCTCCGGTTTCCCGAACAATACCGCAACAGCGTCGAGACGATCAGCAACATCCTGGTTGCCGACGCCTCCGGCGGCCTGATTCCGCTGAGCGATCTGAGCACCATCGAGCTGCGAGAGGGACCCGGCCGGATCAGCCGCGAGGGGCTCAAGCGCCGCATTTACGTGGGATTCAACACCTCGGGGCGCGATATCGGCAGCATCGTGGCGGAGGCCCAGCAGAAAATCGACGCGCAGGTGTCCCTGCCTCAGGGCTACACCGTCACCTGGGGCGGCTCGTTCGACAACATGCAACGGGCCATGGCCCGTCTGAAGATCATCGTGCCGATCACGATCGGCCTGATCTTCTTGTTGCTGTTCTCGTCGTTCAACTCGGTCCGCTACGCCGCGCTGATCATCCTGAACCTGCCCTTCGCCCTGATCGGCGGGATCGTCGCGCTCTGGATCACCGGCGAGTATCTGAGCGTGCCCGCCTCGGTCGGTTTCATTAACCTTTTCGGCGTGGCCGTGCTCAACGGCATCGTCCTGGTGTCCTACATCAACAAGCTGCGCGACGACGGACGGCCCGTCACCGAGGCGATCATGACCGGCTGCGCCTTACGGCTCAGGCCTGTGCTGATGACCGCGCTGGTCGCCCTGTTTGGCCTGATCCCCCTGGCGTTGGCCCATGGGATCGGCTCGGAAGTACAACGGCCGCTGGCCGTGGTGGTGATCGGCGGATTGGTCAGCTCCACGCTGCTGACGCTGGTCGTCCTGCCCGCTTTGTATCCCTGGTTCGACGAGCACAAACGACGCGACGAGATCCCGGCCCGGAAAGCCCGGACAAGCCGCGCTCCGTCCGAGGAAGAGGTCCACGCTTAGCAGCCGCGACTTCGGTCTTCCGGCGCGGACCGATTCAGGGTTTTCGTTGAACGTGAAGGCAGGAGGCGCGAGGTTACCGTCCTTGCTCGCCGAGCTTGCCTTTCGCGTACTCGATTCTCGAACGATGCTCCGGGGTCTGCGGCGCCAGCCGCACATAGTCCAGGAACGCCCGAGCCGCTTCGGCGGATTGTCCCTTCGCCAGCAGGGCGAGCCCCAAATTGAAATGAATGATCGGGTCGTTCTGCTCGTGATTCAGGGCGTTGCGGTAGGCCGTGATCGCGCCGTCGATGTCGCCTTTCGCCTGAAGCGCGACCCCTAAGTTGTTGGACGCCCCTGGATGATCGGGGTTGAGAGCCAGAACCGCGCGGTACTCCGCGATGGCTCCGTCCAGGTCGTTCCGCGCCTGGAGCAGGGCTCCCAAACTGTAGCGCGCGGCCGCATTGTCCGGTTGCAGGCGAACCGCGGCTCGGTAGGCTTTGACGGCGGCATCGCCGTCCCCTTTGGCCTCCAATGCGAGGGCAAGGTGCTGGTGGGCGTTGGCATGCTCGGGCAGCAGACGAGTCACTTCCTTGAACTCGGCGACGGCGTCGTCGAGCGCCCCCGTTCTCAGCAGGGCGAGACCGAGACAGTAGTGCGCCTCCCCATTATCCGGCTGCAAGCGGAGCGCCGCACGACAGGCGTCGATGGCGCCGTTCATGTCGCCCTTCGCGCGGAGCGCTCCCCCGAGGTTCAACGCGTAGGCGGCGGCGCGCTTCCCTTGGGGAACCAGACGCAGCGCCGCACGGTACGCGTCGGCGGCCCCGTCCAAATCGCCTTTGGCCTCGAGCGCGACGCCGAGATTGTTGTGAGCCGCCGCGTGATCGGGCTCGAGCCGGATCGTCTCTCGAAATTCTTCGAGAGCTTCGTCCAGATTCCCCTTGGACTTCAACGCCAGCGCGAGGTTGTAGTGAAGCATCGCGCTGTCCGGCTTGAGACGCAAGGCGCTCCGGTAAGCTTGCACGGCCGCGTCGTAGTCGCCTTTGGCTTCGAGCGCGACGCCCAGGTTGTTGGTGATCGCGACATTCTTCGGTTGCAGCTCGAGAGCGATCCGGTATTTTTCGATGGCGGCGTCGAGACGGCCCATGGCTTTGAGCGCCAATCCGAGCGCGTGATAAGCCTCGGCGAAATCAGGATTCCGCGCGATCGCCTCGTGGAATCGCACCACCGCTTCGTTCAAATCGCCCGCGGCCTGGAGCGCAAGGCCCTCGTGGTAGTGGGCCCGCGCGCTGTCCGCCGCATCCGTCGGCGCCACATACCGGCGTTTGGGTTCCATCTGCATCTCCGGTTCAGCGGGAGACGGTTCGCCGACCGGGGCCGCCCCCATCACGAAGGGCATCGCCGCCGCGACCAACAGCAGCCATGTTCCGGCTCCAGCCTCGAAGATCGGACCTGTCCGCCCCTCGCGCCGCAAGCACCTCGTTGAGAGAGATTGCAGGCTCGTCCCCATCAGCACACGCGCCATCGGGCGATCTCCTGTGGCCGATTCTTCGCCTGTGGCCAATTCTCCGCCGTCGTTTGTGGACAGTCAAGCACTTCGCTCGCCCGGTCAGATCCAGGCTCCGCATGTTCCACTATAATAATCTCCCAGTATCAACAACTGGGCAAGATCGTGATTCGACATTTCCCGGCTTGTGACGGACTTTTTGTCTATTGGGCTACGAATCGACGCTGGTGTTAGCTGAAGTCTGAAGCGGGCCAGAGACAATCGTCTGGAGGTGTCGAATGGCCGGACAGGCGGGCCGACAGTACAGGGGCGTTGTCGTCTCATACCTGTTCCCCTCGCCCGCCGAAACACACGAGAATGAATTTCGAGAGAGTCATAGGCGGCGTCCTCCGGCTCATCGGGGCTCTGACGCTCTTCGCCGCCTGCGCGTTGCCGCGGGAGGTGTCCAAGACGCCGCGCAGCGCGACCGAACAGTTGCTGCTCACCCACGCCGTCCAGCGGGCGCTGGCCGATATGAGCGTGCCTCTGCCGGAAGGCGCGACGGTCGCCGTCGAGGTCAGCGGGCTTCAAACCGATCGCGCGCACGTCCACCTGCAGAAGGAAGGGGACTTCGGCGTGATCGATTCCCCCTCCTGGGACCTGTCCTTTGTGCGCGACGCGGTCGCTGCGCGGCTGGGCGAACAGGGCTACCACATCAAGAGACATCCCGGTGAGGCGACCTATCTGGTCCGCGCCATGGTGCTGGCCCTCGGCACCAACCAGGGGGACACGTTCTTCGGGCTGCCGCCGATCCAGAGCGTGATCATTCCGTTTTCGCTGCCGCAGATCACGCTGTATCAGGAACTGGATCAGTTGGCGCACGCGCGGCTGTATCTGGACATCTACGAGACCGCCACCGGCCGTTTCGTCCGGTCCACGCACTGGACGACGGGTAACGCCTACTACAATCAGTACACGATCCTCTTTTTCTTCACCTTCCGGACCACCGACATTTTACAAGTGCCGTGAGCGCCGCGTTGAGGATCAACGCATTTCATGTCATCCTACGGGACGCGGACGCCCTGCTGCGACGCACTCCCAAAGGCGTCTTGCCGTTGCGCACCTTTTATGGCTTGGTTGCGGCATGAACGGGACGAAGACCAGTCCGCTGACGATCGTCGCGGCGCTCGGATTCGCGGCGTGCGTGTGCGCGCTGGATTTCATGCCCTCGCCGGGCTGCTCATGGGCGGCGTTGTACGTGATCCCCGTCGTCTGGATCGCGTTGTGGTCGTCGCCGGACGACGTCGTGTTGGTGACCGCGACGGCAATCGTCGTCACCGCGCTGGCATTCGCGCCCGGCCTCTTTTCGCTGGACAGCGACGTCGCCCGTGCGTCGAACGGGGAACGGCTGATCGTCACGGGCGCGATCTGGCTCACGGTGCTCCTGTCCGTGTCCCGCAAGAAGACCCAACGGACCTTCAAATGGATCAACCTATCCAGCAAGCGATGAGTAGATTTCACGCAGACGGGCGCATCCATCCTCCATAACGTCTTGTCCGCGGTGTTTCACGTTCCCGTTTCCGCATGTCTCGCTTCGCGCTTCAGGCAGAAGGGAACCGTTTTCATGCAAGGTCCATGGATCAGAGGGATGCTCGTCTGCTGCCTCACAGGGCTGGGCGGTCTGGCGCCGGCTTGGGCCGGCGAAGTGCGGCTGCTCAACGGCGATCGCATCACAGGCGAGATCGTCAAAATGGAAGAGGGCCGGCTGACCGTGAAGACCCCGCACAGCGGGAACGTCACCATCGACTGGAAGCAGGTCGAGAGTCTCTCTTCCGAGAAGCCGTTCAAAGTCCAGGTCGATGGAAAGACGGAAGCGGAGACCCTCGCCGATCTGTTCTTCGGAAAAGCTCTCATCGTCGACGCGACGGAACTCGGCACGCCCGGAACCATAGCTCTGTCGGAGGTGAAGGCCATCAATATCGAGCCGGTGCGCTACCGCGGCACGGTCAACATCGGCGGCAACAGCACCCAAGGCAACACCGACACCAGGGCGGTCAACGCCTCGACGCGCTGGACGATCCGGTCGGAGCGACATCGGTTTCTGCTGGAAGGCAAATACAACTACGGAGAGGTTGGGAGCCGGGTCACCGTTCGAAACTCCTTGGCCACGCTGAAATACGATCTTTTTTTCTCCAAAAAGGTCTTCGCCAACGCGGAGAGCCTGTTTGAAAAGGATACGTTTCAGAATTTGACGCTGCGCACGACGCTCGGCTCAGGTCTTGGCTATCAATTTCTGGAGAGCGCCCGCGCGACCGTCGCGGGCATTGCGGGTCTCGCCTACGTCAGTGAAGAGTACACCAACGCCCCCCAGACGCAGACGCCCTCCGCGCGCTGGTCGTTGCGCACCGAATTCACCCTCGTTCCCGACCGTGTCAAAGCGTTTCACAAGCACGAGGGCTTCTACGATTTCGCCGAGCGCAACGCGCTCCGGTTTTTCGCCGACCAGGGCATCCGGATCACGGTCTACGAGAATCTGTTCGTGAATTTCGAATATGACCTCCGCTACAACGGCGCCCCGGCGCCGGGACGCAAGCGGACCGACGAGGCGTTCATCTTCGGCTTGGGGTACGAGTTCGGCGGCTAACGATGCGCGTGCTGGTCGTCAACTGCGGCAGCTCTTCCGTCAAGTTCCGGCTGTTCCAGGTCGAGGAAACGCAGGCGGGGCCCGACCCGGCGGCGCCGAAGGAGCTTGTACGAGGCGCCGTCAGCGGCATCGGCGGGCAGGCTTGCTTGGAGCTGGCGACGCAGCGCGAAGCTCCGAGTCGCTCCACGCGGACCGCGGCGGACCATCAGGATGCGATGGCCTGGATCTTGGAACATATCGAGCGTGACACGGTTCAGGCCGCCGGCCATCGGGTCGTCCACGGCGGCGAGCGGTTTCACGCCCCGACGGTCATCGACGACGAGGTGATCGCCGAGATCGAGCGACTCGGCGAACTGGCGCCGCTACACAACCCCGCCTGCCTGGCTGGCATCAAGGCGGCGCGGCGGCATTTCGGCCGGTCGATGCCGATGGTCGCCGTGTTCGACACGGCTTTTCACTGCGGGCTTCCCGCCGAAGCGGTGGCCTACGCCATTCCGCAGGACTTGGCGTCCCGCCACCGCATCCGGCGCTACGGCTTCCACGGCATCGCCCACGCCTCTCTCGCGGCCGGCTACGCCGCCTTCACCGACAAGCCGCTTGCGCAAGCCCGGCTGATCACCGTACATCTGGGAAACGGGTGCTCGGCCGCGGCGGTCCGCGGAGGCCGGTCGGTCGACACGTCAATGGGCTTCACGCCTTTGGAAGGTCTGGTCATGGGGACCAGGTCCGGCGATCTCGATCCGGCGATCGTCGCCTACCTCGCCCGCCGCGAGGGAGCCGCTCCGGATGAGGTCGAACGGTGGCTGAACGCACGGTCCGGGCTTCTGGGGCTTTCCGGGCTTTCGCACGACATGCGCGAATTGTTGCGAGCGGAACAAAACGGGAATCCTCGCGCCGCCCTCGCCATCCGCACCTTCTGCCATCGCGCGCGTAAATATATCGGCGCCTACCTGGCCGTCCTCGGCGGAGCGGACGCGCTGGTCTTCGGGGGCGGCATCGGCGAAAACGCGCCGGCGATCCGCGCCCGCATTTGCGAAGGCATGGCGTGGTGTGGCATCGAGCTGGACCAGGCCCGCAACGAGGCGGTGCAAGGTCTCGCGGCGGGAGCGACCGCGCCCATCAGCCGGGAAGACAGCAGACTCCCATGCTACGTCGTCGGAGTGGACGAAGAAACCGAGATCGCGAGGGAAACGGTCCGGTGTCTGCTTTCAAGATAGCCAGCAGCAAACAGCGAACAGCAAGTAGCTCTGAGCTATTCGCTTTGGCTATTGGCTGCTAGCTACCGGCCGTCATCACGTTTGTGACGAGGGAGGCACATGGGCAAGACAGAGGCACATACCGAAAGACAACTCGCCGAACGGGCCGCCGAGCTCCGCTCCGCCGACCCGCAGTTGGCCCGATGGGCCGAGGGCTACGGCGTCATCCGGCACAGCGACGAGACACAAGTGAGGATTCACGAACTGGCTGCATCCGTGACCGGCTCCGGTTCACGCGGGGACGGGATCGCATTGTACGACCTGCTCATGGCGCTGGATCGGCTGGCGAGCGCCGGCCTGTGGCTGGTCGTGCACCAGACCTACGTCCGCAATGTCTATCTGGACGGACGACCGCTCGCGACTGACGACTTCAAGCACCGTCCAGAAGGCCACACCGGCGGCTCACTCAATATGGTGCCCGCCTATGCGGGCTATCTGGCGGCCAACGCGTGGTCCGGCCACACCCGCGGGTGGCTCATGGGACAGGGCCACTGCGTCTCGGCCGTGGACTCACTCAATCTCCTCGTCGGCAACATGACGGAAGCCCACGCGACCCGCTATGCGGTCACCGATGAAGGGTTGACCCGTTACGTGCGTGATTTCTACGCCTACCGGTTGCGGGCGGACGGAGTCCCGGAGTCCCCGTTGGGGAGTCACGTGAACGCCCACACGGCCGGCGGCCTCGCCGAGGGCGGCTACCTCGGCTTTGCCGAATTGCAGTACGTCCACATGCCGCTGCCGGGCGAGCGGTTGACGGTGTTCCTCTCCGACGGCGCCTTCGAAGAACAGCGCGGCAGCGACTGGGCCCCGCGTTGGTGGCGGGCGGAGGATTGCGGGCTCGTCACGCCCATCATGATCAACAACGGCCGGCGCATCGACCAGCGCACCACCATGTCGCAACAGGGGGGAGTCGAGTGGTTTTGTTCGCACCTGAAGCTGAACGGGTTCGACCCGATCGTGTTCGACGGGCGCGATCCGGCCGCCTTTCTGTGGGCGATCCTGGAAATGGAACGCCGGCTGGAGGCGGCGGCGGAGGCGATCAAAGCGGGGCGCGGCCGGTATCCTATCCCGCTCCCCTACGGCATCGCGGTGGCGCCGAAGGGGGCGGGGTTTCCTGGCGAGGGCACCAACCTCGCCCACAACCTCCCGTTGATGGCTAATCCGCGGATCAATCAGCGGGCGGCGGACCTGTTTAATCAGGGAGCGAGACAACTTTGGGTGCCTCCGGCGGAACTGGGGTCCGCGGTCAAGGCGTTCCAGCGACACCGGTCGTCTGGCCGGCCGTTGGAGCGCGACCATGTGTTCGTGCACCGCGAGATCACGCTGCGAGAAGTCCCGGCGCCGCCGTTTCGGCTGGTCGATCAGGAGCGGCGCTGGGATGCCGCGTCCTGGACCTTCTCCTCGCCGATGACGGCCATCGACCGCACGTTCGTCTCGATTCTGCGGGCCAACCCCCATCTCAGGCCGCGCGTCGGGAACCCCGATGAAATGCTCTCGAACCGGCTCGTTGAGACGCTGGGACATCTGAAATTCCGGGTGACGGACCCGGAGCCGAGCGTGCCCGAAAGCGTGGACGGGGCGGTGATCACGGCGTTGAACGAAGAAGCCGTGGCCTCCGCCGCGCTGGCCAACAAAGGCGGCATCAATCTGATCCACACGTATGAAGCGTTCGGCACGAAGATGCACGGGGCGATCCGGCAGGAGATCATTTTCACCAATCACTGCGTCGAGGCGGGCCGGCCCCAGCGATGGCTCTCGATCCCGCTGATTCTTACGTCGCACACCTGGGAGAACGGCAAGAACGAACAGTCGCACCAGGACCCGAGCATGGCCGAAGCGCTGCTCGGCGAACCGTCGCATGTGTCCCGTGTCGTCTTCCCGGCGGATTTCAACACGGCGGCGGCGGTCATGGAACGCCTCTACCGAACGCAGGGCCGGATCTGGACGATCGTGGCGCCCAAGGCGGACACCGTCCCGGACCTGTTCACACCGGAAGAGGCCAGACGGCTGGTCGAGGCCGGCGGCGCGAGGCTGGACTGGGCCTGTCACGATCCCGAACGTGCGCGGATGATCTTGACCGCCGTCGGCGCCTATCAGCTCGGCGAAGCGATTCGGGCCTCCCGCCGACTGTCGGATCGCGACATCCCGCACACGGTCGTCTACCTTCTCGAACCGGGTCGCTTCCGGTCAGCGCGTAATCCGACGGAACAGGCCCATCAGGCGCCGGCGTCGCTGATCGACTGGTTGTACCCGGCGGCGGTGCAACCCCGGCTGTTTCTTAATCACACGCGCCCGGAAACCCTGCTCGGCGTGCTGGGACCGTTGCACACCGGGCCGCGCACGCGCGGCTTGGGATACATCAACGAAGGCGGCACGTTGAACACGCCGGGCATGTTGTTCGTCAACCGCTGCACGTGGGCGCACGCTCTGCTCGAAGCGGCGCGCCTGCTGGAGCTGCCGCGCGAGCGGCTGCTGTCCGCGGAGGAACTGCAAGCCCTGGACGGGCAACGCAGTCCCCACGGCGTGATCATTCCGGATGTTTCCCAGTGATTAACGGTATTTTCCCTCCCAGAGCCCGTCGAGGAATTCTCGATACGGCAGCACGGTCACGCCCAAGAGCTGCCGAGCCCGCGGTTCGAGGCTCACACACAGGTATCGCTTGAGCTTGCGCTCCTCGGCCAGCGCCGCCAATGACTTCAGGTCTTGCGGCGCAAGGTTTGCCCGGGCTTTCACCTCGACGGCCGTGTGATCGCCGATGATGAAATCCACCTCGAACCCGGATGTGGACCGCCAGTACCTCAACGGCTCGCCCGAGACGTAATCGCTGTAGCTTGTCAGCTCGTGCATTATGTACGTCTCCAGCGCCTCACCGAACTCCGGCGTTCCGGGTCGGAACCGGCGGCCCTGGAGGGTCGCGACGACGCCCACGTCGAAGAAATAGTACTTGGACGAGGCGAGGGGTTTTCGCTTCTTCGACCCGCGCCACGCCGGCAGTTCATAGAGCAGCAACGTATCCTTCAGGATCTCAAAATACTCGTACACAGTGGTCCGCGGCACTTGCGCGTCGTTCGCCACCTTGGTGAAATTCACGATCGTTCCGTTGCACAACGCGGCGACGGTAAGGAATCGGCTGAACGCCGAGATGTTCCTGGTCGCGCCTTCCGCCACGATCTCCTGCTGCAGATAGGATCCCGCGTAGGCCGCAAGATCCGCGTGCGGGTCGTCGGAAAAGTACATGGCCGGCAACAATCCGCGGTCCATCGCGCGTTGGAGGTCGAACCGACTACCAAGCTCGCGAGAGGTGAGCGGATGCAAGTATTTGGTGCGGGCGCGCCCCCCCAAGAGGTTGACCCCGCCTCGGCGGAGTTTTCGGGCGCTGGATCCGGTGAGGAGGAAACGTATCCCGCGCCGCTCAATCAGCCGGTGCACCTCGTTGAGCAGCTCCGGCAGCCGCTGGATCTCGTCAATCACGACCAGCCGGTCTTTCGAGGTCAGCTCCTGGGCAAGGCGCCCGGGCTCCCGGCTCAGTGCCAAATAGACGGCCGTATCCAGGAGATCATAGACCCGAGCGTCTTTCAACGTCTGCGCGATCAGAAAGCTTTTGCCGGTCTGACGCGGGCCGAGGAGAAAGTGGGATTTCCGTTCAAGGAGCTGTTGAAGGTCGAGCATGCGCTCGATAGACGGAGGACCGTTCGCCATGGCGGGGTATCATACCGACTGTCATCTCCGTCGTCAAATGTCATGACATATGACGACAGAGTTGACGATGAAGCTCACAGCCAGCAGCGAATAGCTGATAACTGAAAGTTGTTCGCTGCTCGCTATTCGCCGCTGTCTGTTTTCAGGGCTGCAACCGCCGCCGGCCCTCTTGCATAAACCGTACGCATCAGCTATGCGGAAAGGACGCAATTTCCTGTCACAAGGTTGCCCGACCCGTCTCTCTTTTCGTCTCGAGACCGCTTTCGTGCCGAACGAGATCAAGGAAGGGTACCGGATCTTCGGCGAGCGTCTCGACAGAGTGTTGAAGGTCGCGATCTAGCCGTAATGTCGAACGCGATCACATTCACGTTCACGGACCGGGCCTCCGTCGTGCAACTCCGCGCGATCCTCGACGCGCGCCGGCAGCCGACGGCGGCTGATTCCCCGGAAGAACGCCGAACCGGGAGATTCTCTTCCTGATGTCGGAACGTCCGACCGTCGCACCACGAACCGTACCGACCCGGGCTGTTCCGGATACCGCGCTGCATCATCTGCCCGCGCATGAAGTCCTGCTGCTGCTGGAGACCGATCGGGGGCGTGGTCTCACCGCCGACGAAGCCGCAAAACGGTTGGAACGCTTCGGCCCGAACGCGCTGCCTTCCTTCAGACGTCACGGCCCGCTGATCCGGTTTCTCCTCCAGTTCCACCATCCGCTGAATCTCGGTCCGTCACGCCGATTCGAGAAGCCGGCCTCTTCGCGATTTGTCACTTGCTGTGTAGACAATGCCCCCTCACCTTCCCCTCTCCCCCCGGGACCCGTTGCTCCAGAACCCATCGCTCTTCGCGAATGCTGGGTGCTCGGCAACGGGTGTTGGGGAGAGGATAAAGGGGCCTCGGATGAGGCATTATCATGATGCGTGGGTGAGCCAAGGGCTCATGGGGACTGCTTGCTATTCGCTATCAGCTATCCGCTACTTGCTGCTCGCTTTTGAGGAGTGCGGTCCATGATCGGACAATCCCTGCGTCTCAGCACGGTCCGCGGCATTCAGGTCGGCGTCCACTACTCCTGGTTCATCCTCTTCCTGCTCATCACCTTCTCCCTGGTGGCGCGGTTCGCGGGGCAGCACCCGCGCTGGACGCTGGCCGAACACTACGTCATGGCCTTCCTGACCAGCCTGCTGTTTTTCGTCTCGATCCTCCTGCATGAGTTGGCCCATAGTTTCGTCGCACTCGCCAAAGGGATCCCGGTCCGCGCCATCACGCTCTTCGTCTTCGGCGGCGTCGCCCAGATCGGTCGCGAGCCGGACCGGCCGGCCGTCGAATTCCAGATCGCGATCGCCGGGCCGATCGCCAGCTTCGTCCTGGCCTTCGCGTTCGGAGGGCTCGCCGCCGCGACGGAAGACCGGTTCGAGCACTTCGCGGCCCTGGCCGACTGGCTGGCGACGATCAACTTGGCCTTGGCGGTGTTCAACTTGATCCCGGGGTTTCCGCTCGACGGCGGGCGCATCTTCCGCGCCGCGGTCTGGCAGGTCACCGGCAGCTTGACGAAGGCGACGCGGATCGCGGCCCGTTCGGGCCAACTATTCGCCTACGCCTTCATGTTCGGAGGCATCGCCATCGGCTTCACGGCCAATTGGTTCAGCGGATTGTGGCTGGCCTTTATCGGCTGGTTCCTGCTCAATGCGGCGCAGGAGAGCGTCCTCCAAGCCAGTATCCGGTCCGTGCTCACCGGGCTGGTGGCCGAAGAGGTCATGGCGCGTGACTGCCGGACGATCGACAAACGGATGACTCTCGCCGAGTTGGTGGATGAGCATATCCTGCGGACCGGTCAGCGGTGCTTCGTGGTCTCCTCGGACGGACGGATCGACGGGTTGGTGACGCTCCATCAGGTGAAAGCAATCCCCCGCGACCGGTGGGGGACGACGCCGGTGGAACAGGCGATGACCCCTCTCGCCGACCTGACGGTCGTCCTGCCCGACACGCCCATCTGGGAAGTCTTGCAGACGATGGAGAGCCGGGATATCGCACAGGTCCCGGTGATCGAGTCCGGGCGCTTTCTGGGCATGATCACCCGAGACCATCTCTTGCGGGTGCTTTCGGCCAAAATGGAACTCGCCTCCCCGTCGTGATCATGGCACACCCGCAGCATCGGCGTTCGATCGTTCCCCGTTGGTTCATCATTTCCGCTCTGTTGATCGCGGCCGTTCCCGCCATCACGGTCGCGTCAACCTCCTCTCTCCTTCGCGCTGTATCCTTGCATCTGCGAGGCGCGCCGGTCGCGCGACTCTCGCGTGTCTTGCGCCCGATCACGCGCTTGTGTCGAGGGGGCGAATTAGGGCAGACTGGACCGGCACGAGATGGAAGCACGTCGGCGCGCGATGCGACACGGATTGGAACACAGACTCGACATCGGCCCCGGCCGGCCCTGCAAGGCGGCGCTCTGTGCCATCGCGTCGGTCGTCGCCTGCGCGGTCGGCGGCGCGGCCGCCTTCGAAGGGTTCGAAGAGGACATGGTCCGGATCTACGAACAGCTCGTCCCGGCGACCGTGTCTCTTTCCTCCGCCTACGCGTCGCACGGGCAGCGCGGGGCGGCGCTGCCCGACGGCGTGGGATCGGGATTCATCCTCGATGAAACCGGGCTGATCGTGACCAATGCGCACGTGGTGGAGGGCGCCCACGCCGTGATGGCCACCCTTCACGACGGGCGGCGCGTGCGGGCCGAACTCGTCGGGAGCGATCCGTTGACGGACATCGCGCTGCTGCGTCTGGTCGACGTCAAGGGTCCGTTCAGCGCGGTGCGGATGGGAGACTCCAGCGCGCTGCGGGTCGGTCAGCGGACGCTGGTCATCGGCAACCCGCTGGGCCTCGGCTCCACGCTCACCAGCGGGATCATCAGCCGGATCGGAGGCGCGCCTGCCGGCCTGGCCGCGGGCGAGCCGCAGGTGCTGCAAACCACGGCGCCGATCAACCCGGGAAACAGCGGCGGACCGCTGGTGGACTCCGAAGGCCGGGTGATCGGCGTCGCCACCGCCATGATCGAAGGCGCCCAAAACATCGGGTTTGCCATCCCCATCAACACGGTCGTTCATGTAGTGTCCGAGCTGAAGGAGAAGGGCCGCGTGGTCCGGCCGTGGCTGGGCGTCGGCGGGAAGTTTGTGACCGACGAGTTGATCGGGCTGTTCGCCCTGCCGCTGACGCCGGGACTGCTGGTGGAAGCCGTGGACCCGGGCAGTCCGGCGATGGAGATCGGCCTGCGCGCCGGGGACCTGGACGTCGTCGTCGAAGGGCAGTCGTGGACGCTGGGCGGCGACATCATCACGGCCGTCCAGGGAACCCGATTGCGATCGCCTCAGGACCTCCTGCAGGCCATTGCCCAATTTCGGGTCGGCCAGAAAATCAAGATCGAATACCAGCGCGACAAGAAGACGTATCGCCGCGAAGTGACGCTCCGCGAGCGGCCCCGCCTGCCTCCGAACGGCCGCGGCACCCAGCCGGGCCGCATGACCGGGGAGCACCCGTCGCACCCCCTGCCGTCGCCGAACGCCGGCGCTCCTCCGTCGTTTTGAGTGCTTCACAAACAGGAAGTAGCGAGCAGCCAATGGCTCTGAGCTATTCGCGATCGGCTGTTGGCTATTTTCAGAGCGGTCTTCATGAGCCCGTGGCTCACCCTGCAGGATGAACATCATGAGCGGGCAAGAGGCAAGGGGCTCGGGGCAAGGGGGGAAGAGACTCCGCTTCTAGCCCCGGGCCTCCAGCCTCGCGCCTATTTTCCACACAGTCACCATGAGCGTTCGGCTCACCCCGCATCATGAAAATGCGGGTGGCGTCAACCTGGGCGCCCGTCCGCGCGCAGCGGGGTCCCCACACCGGGCGGGGTGCGAGCCTGCACCCGTTGCAAACGGAGAGGAGCAACGGGTACCCGGCTGGTTGGCGACAGGACCCGCATTTTCTACACAGACAAGGACGACCTTGACCGAGGCGCCGCTGCGGATTTAGCATGATCGCCACCCTTCCGTCCCGTATCATTAACGGACAGCCAAGTTCGCACACCGGTCTTTCAATGAAGCCGCACGAAGTCGCCGGGGACCCGGTCAGGCGCCTGAACACGAAGGACGCGCTTGTGGGTTCGTGTGTCCTGGCGCTGGCCGCCGGCATCTTCTTCGCGGATCTGTGGACGCCGCCGAGCATCATCGCGGCCGTGCTGTACGCAGGGCTCGTGTTTCTTTCCCTGTCGGCGTCTCATCGCGCCATCCCCATAGCGACAGCGGCCGGATGCACGGCCCTCACCGTCCTGGCATTCTTCTTGTCTTCCCGGAGCGCGGAGCCCGAAATCGATCTGGTCAACCGAGGGATCGCCGTCGTCGTGCTCTGGGCGACCTTGTGGCTCGGCCTGAGGGAACAGCAATCCGCCGAGCGGCTTCGCACAAAGGAGCGCGACCTCAGCGACTTCATCGAGCACGCCGCCGTCGGCATGCATTGGGTGGGGCCGGACGGCCGCATCCTTTGGGTGAATCAGGCGGAGGCCGATCTGCTCGGCTATACGCCCGACGACATGATCGGACGCCATATCTCGGAATTCCACGCGGACCGGGCCGCCATCGACGACATTCTGGAGAGGCTCTCGCGCGGCGAGACGCTGCGCAACTACGAAGCCAGACTGCGCGGCAAGGACGGCTCGATCAAGTACGTGCTGATCGATTCCAACGTCCGTTGGGAAAACGGCGCTTTCTCCCACGCGCGCTGTTTCACGCGGGATATCACGGAGGGGAAACAAGCCGAACAGGCGCTCGTTTCGAAAGCGTTGGACGCCCTGGAAGCGGAGTCCGTCGAGCGCAAACGGGCGGAAGAGCGGCGCCGGGTGAGTGAGGCGCGATTCCGGCTGATCGCGCAGGCCACGCATGACGCCGTCTGGGACTGGGATCTCAACACGAACGAGGTGTGGTGGGGCGACGGGCTGCACAGATTGTTCGGGCACCGGGCGGACCATGTCGATCCCAAGCTCGACTGGTGGATCGATCGCGTGCATCCGGAGGACCGGGACGCCGTCCTCGCCGGCGTCTTCGCGTCGCTCGAACGAAAAGAATCCTCATGGTTCGGCGAGTACCGATTCCAACGGGCCGACGGATCCTACGCGCACGTGCTGGACCGGGCCCGCGTCATCTTCGACGAGCACGGCGCCCCGGTCCGGATGATCGGCGCTATAACCGACATCACCCTGTGGAAACAGATGGAGCGACACCTGCGGGAAAGCGAGGACCAGCACCGGCGCCTGTTCGAGCACAGCCCCTATCCGATGTGGGTCGTGGACCTGGACACCCTGGAGTTTCTCGCCGTCAACGACGCGGCGGTCCGCCACTACGGCTACTCCCGCGAAGAATTCCTGCGCATGACGGTCAAGGACATCCGGCCGCCTGAAGACATTCCGCTGTTCCTCGGAGTCCTGTCCGCCAACCGTGACATTCCCTCCGGAACCAACATCGGCGTGTGGCGCCACCGGAAAAAAGACGGCACGCTCATCGACGTGGAAATCTCCTATCACAACACCGTGTTTGCGGGCAGGCCGGCGCGCTTGACGCTGGTCAACGATGTCACCGAGCGGAGGCGGGCCGAGGACACGACGCGGGCGTTTCTCCGAATCAGCGAAAAGCTCAGCGCCACGCTGGACGTGGACCGCCTGATGGATGCGTTGGTCGTGGAAGCGATCGCCCTGGTGAACGCGGAAGGCGGGTGCGCCGGCCTCCGCACTCCCGAAGGGATGGAGTGCCGCAGGTATTTCCATCGGGGCGAAGCCTTCCCGCTCGAATACCGCTGGCCTGCAGGGCGCGGTCTGCCGGGCTGGGTGTTAAAGCACAAGGTTCCCTACGTGACGAACGATGCGGCGACGGATCCTCAGATCATCCCCGAATTGCGGAAGAGACTCGGCGTCAAGTCGGCCGTCAGCGTCCCGATCCTGGACGCCAAGGAGGAGGTCATCGGATTTTTCAACATCCATAATAGGCGTGACGGCTCGGAGTTCACACTCTCCGATCAGGCCAAGCTCGTGGCCGTCGCGCAGGCCGCCTCGGTCGCCGTACAGAACGCCTTGGCCTACCAAAAACTCCAACAGGCGGACCTCATTCAGACCCACCTGCTGAACCGGATCATCTCCGTGCAGGAAGACGAGCGGCGGCGGATCGCCCGCGAGTTGCACGACGAGACGGCCCAGTCGCTGACGTCGCTGCTGGTCGGCCTCCGCGCCCTGGAAGACGCGGAGACCCTTGAATCCGTGCAGGCCAAGGCCGGCGACCTGCGCCGGCTCACATCGCACACGTTGGCCGAAATCCAGCGGTTGGCGCGCGGCCTCCGCCCGCTCGCGCTCGACGATCTCGGCCTGGAAGAAGCGGTGCGACGCCATGCCGACGAGTACGCGGCGGCCTATGGCATTACGGTGGATGTGCACGTGAGCGGGATCAACGGCCGGCGGCTTCCGTCGCCGGTGGAGACGGCGCTCTATCGCATCACGCAGGAGGCGCTGACCAACGCCGCCAAGCATGCGGCCCCGAACACGATCAGCGTCGTCGTCCGGCGTGAACCGTCGCTGGTCAGACTGGTCGTCGAAGACGACGGACGCGGCTTCAACACCGGACGCTTGCTGAACAAGACGGAAACCTTCCGGCACCTGGGATTGCACGGCATGCGTGAACGGGCGGCGCTGCTCGGGGGGAGCGTGTCGATCGAATCCGCGCCGGGGAAAGGGACGACCGTCTCCGTCACGATCCCCCTTCCGGAGGAATCGGCCGCATGAAGATCAGAGTCTTCATCGCCGACGACCACGCGGTGCTCCGAAGCGGCTTGCGCCTGCTCCTCAACGGGCAGCCGGATATGGAAGTGGTGGGCGAAGCGGCCGACGGTCAGGAAGCGGAGCAACGGATCCCGGCGACGGCGCCGGACGTGGCGCTGATGGATCTCTCGATGCCGTCGCATGACGGCCTCCACGCCATCCGGCAAGTCAGCCGGGCGTCCCCCGCGACGCGCGTGCTGGTGCTCACCATGCACGACGATCCCGGATATCTGCGACTGGCCCTCTCGGCCGGCGCGGCGGGCTACGTGGTGAAAACGGCGGTGGACTCGGAGCTCCTGACGGCGATCCGCACCGTCGCCCAAGGACGGACCTTCGTGGACCTCTCGTGCGACCCCGATCGGATGTTCGCCGATCCGCCTGCGGCGGACCGGAACCGGATGCGCCCGCCGACCGGCCCTCCCGACCAACCGTTGAGCCGGCGTGAGCGGGAGGTGTTGACCCACGTGGCGCGCGGCTTCACCAATCAGGAAATCGCCGAGCAATTGAAGTTGAGCGCCAAGACCGTCGAAACCTATCGCGCCCGCCTCATGGTGAAATTGGGCCTGCGAAGCCGCGCCGATCTCGTCCGCTACGCGCTGGACCACGGCGTCCTGACCCCCGAACGGTCGCTCAAGCCGTAAGCGCGACCATCCCTGTCGGGTTTTTCCCCTCGCGTTGCCCGCCATTTTCAGGAAAATCCCCGCTACCGGCAGTCCGTTCACTTTTGTAGAAAAGAGCGGGGAGCCGGTAGCGAACAGCACGCGCCGTTCAGATCAGACGAGAATGCCCCCTCCCCGAGACCCTCCCCCTTGAAGGGGGAGGGGTTGGGTGAGGGTGACGCTACGGGCTGGTAGCTACCAGCTATTAGCTGCTAGCTACTTGCTGTTTTTCTAGACGAAAGGACGATGCCGTGCAGTGCGCTCGTTGTAGCGGGTTGATGGTTTGGATCGGTCCGTTGGCGAACGAGACCGCTTCGAGTCCGCAGGACGAGAATTCCTGGCGATGCGTGAACTGCGGCGAACTGCTCGATGCGCAGATTCTCGCCAATCGCTCCACGCCGCCGGAGCAACGGGAGGTGTCGCGGAGACGCTGGCGCCTGCCGTTGTCTTCCCGCGTGTCCAGATGAAACGCCCCGAGCCGGGACGTGGAACTTGTCTGCCGCGAAAATTCTGCAGCACGAACCTGATCATGAGGAGACGCATCGTGATCAAAACACGCAGGCCGTCCGGACAACCCGAGACGCAAACCGCCGCCTCTCCTCCCGACTCCGAGCCCGCTTCTCGGACCGACGATCTTTACACCAGGATCGCCCAACGGGCGTATGAACTGTACGAAAGACGCGGCCGTGAGCACGGCCATGACCTCGACGACTGGTTAGCGGCGGAGCGCGAACTGCTGAGCCGGTGACGCCGGAGGATAAGGAATCGATGGGAATTTCATCAACCGTCAGTCAGGTGAGGAAGGGCCATGGGCATGCAGAACACCTATCGCAAGGCCTATCAGGACAAACTCGAAGCGCAGATCAAAGAGTGGGCGGCCAAGATCGAGGTGTTGAAATCCAAAGCGGAGCAGGCCGAAGCCTCGGCCAAGATCGAGTACCACAAGCAGATCGAGGCGATATCCACGAAGTATGAGGCGGCGCACACCAAGCTCCGAGAATTGAAGGAAGCCGGCGAGG
This sequence comes from Nitrospirota bacterium, assembly GCA_040755395.1. Taxonomy (NCBI): domain Bacteria; kingdom Pseudomonadati; phylum Nitrospirota; species Nitrospirota bacterium. The sequence continues at coordinate 112,016 of JBFMAX010000003.1, read as the reverse complement.
ACGCCTGGGAGTCGCTGAAGACCGGCGCGGAGAAGGCCTGGGCCGATCTCAAGGAGGCGGTCGAACACGCGACGGCAAAGTTGAAGTAATGCGCCCACAGACAGCTCTGCGCGGGTGGATGACCTGACAGAGTGAGATCGTCCAGGTAAAGGCCAAGACCGAGAGGAGAGGAACGGGCTGAAGAGACGCACATGATCCGTCGATTGGTCATCTTCGGTGCGTCGGGCGATCTCACGTCCCGCTTCTTGGTCCCCGCGCTGGCGCGGCTGCAGCAGGGCGGCATGTTGCCCGACGGCGTTCACGTCCTCGGCCTGGCGCGGGACGACTGGGACACCGAGGCGTTTCGGCGCCGCATCGAGGAGAAGCTGGAATACACCTCTCCGCCGGTCTATCCCTCGTCGCGCAAGGACATCCTGTCCATCCTGGAATACCGGCGGGCGGACGTGACCGACCGCCGGCAGATCGCGAACGCGCTCGGGTCGGTGACGGAACCCTTCGTGGCCTATCTGGCTCTTCCCCCCGCGCTGTTTCGACCGACGGTCGAGGCGCTGGCGGCGCTCGGCCCGCCGAAGGGCGGCAAGATCGTCCTGGAGAAGCCGTTCGGGCAGAACCTCGAGAGCGCCCAAGCCTTGAACCGCTTGCTGCATGAGTCGTTTCCCGAGGAAGCCGTCTTCCGGCTCGACCATTTCCTGGGCAAACAGACGGTGCAGAACATTCTTGGGCTGCGGTTCGCCAATCGGATCTTCGAGCCCCTGTGGAACTCCCAGCACGTCGAACGGATCGACATCGTCTGGGACGAGACCCTCACGGCGGCGGGCCGGGCGTCGTTCTACGACGGCACCGGGGCCTTGCGCGACATGGTGCAGAACCATTTGCTGCAGTTGCTCGCGCTGATCGCCATGGAGCCGCTCCACACGCTCAACGAACGGATCCTGCGCGACCGCAAAGTGGATGTCCTGCAGGCGGTCCGCCGCCTCTCTCCCGACGAAGTCATCCGGCGGACGGTCCGCGGCCGGTACGGCCGCGGGGCGATCGGCGAGCGCGAAATTCTCGCGTATGTCCAGGAAGAAGGCGTCGATCCTCAGCGCGGGACCGAAACCTTCGCCCAGGTGACGTTGATGGTCGACAACTGGCGGTGGGCGGGAGTCCCCTTCACGCTCCGGACGGGAAAGGCCCTCACGCAAGACCGTCGCGAGATCGCCGTTCACTTCAGACCGGTGCCCCATCTGGCTTTCGGGCAAGAGGACGATCCCAGACCGAACGTGTTGCGCTTGGAGCTCGACCCGGACCGCATCACGCTCGGCGTCAACATCAACAGCCCCGGCGATCTCTTCGGGCTGGAACGCGCGGAATTGGACACCGTGTTGCCTTCTCCGAGCCTTCCGGCGTACGGGCGCCTGTTGCTCGATGTGCTCAAGGGCGATCCCCTGCTGTCGATCCGCGACGACGAGGCGGAAGAGTCCTGGCGCATCGTCGAGCCGATCCTCGACGTCTGGGCCGGAGGAGGCGTTCCGCTGCAGGACTATCCGGCCGGATCGGAGGGGCCCGACGTCACCGCCCGAAGGTTTGGCGATCGAGCCGCGGCGAGAAGATAAGCCCTTGCGCCACACCCACAACTGTACAGCCGAGGGAGGATCGTTCGCATGACGCGGTGGTCGCCGCTCGGTCCGATCGACGGGTATCTGCCGATCGAGGATCACGGCCTGATCGGCGACGGGGCGACCGCCGCGCTGGTCGGCCGCGACGGCGCCGTCTCCTGGCTGTGCGTGCCGCGCTTCGACTCCCCGCCTCTGTTTTGTCGCCTCCTCGACGCCGCCCGCGGCGGCGCCTTCACGGTGGCGCCGGAGGGGGTGCGCGAAGCGCGGCAGTCGTACGAACCGGACAGCGCGGTCCTCGTCACGGAGATGCGCACGGCCACGGGCATGCTCAGGGTCACCGACGCGTTTCCGCTGCGATCCGGCGCTGATCTCGCGGAAGACCAGCCGGCGACCAGGCGCGAACTTCTCCGGAGCGCGACCGTGCTCGAGGGACAGGTACGGCTCCGCGTCGAAATCGTCCCCCGCGGCGGCGCGGAGGCCGAACCGCGCGGCGACGGATTGGCGATCCGCTGCAAAGGCCGGTCCGATCTCGGTCTGCATCTCTCCTCGACGGTTCCGCTCAAGGGGCTGCGCACGGTGCACGCGCTGCAGGCCGGCCGGTCCGTCCACCTGCTGTTGCGCTGGACCGGCGCCCATCATCACCACGCCGTCGATTACGACGAGTTGCTCCGGAACACGCACGACACGTGGCGCCGCTGGATGCGGCATGTGGACTACCAGGGCCCCCAGGAGGCGCTCGTGCGCCGCTCGGCCATCACGCTCAAGCTGCTCGATCACTTCGAAAACGGCGCCATCGTCGCCGCGCCGACCTCGTCGTTGCCGGAAGCGATCGGCGGCCCGCGTAACTGGGATTATCGCTACGCCTGGATCCGGGACGCGGCGTTTTCGGTCTATGCGCTGCATCGTATCGGGCTGTCGCAGGAAGCGGCCGGCTTTCTCGGCTGGGTCCTGGACGCGGTGGACCGGGACGGGCGGCCGAAGGTGCTGTACGGCCTGGACGGCAAGGCCCCACCGCCCGAACGGGTGGATGCGGAGTTGGAAGGCTATCGCCGGTCGCGCCCGGTGCGCTGGGGCAACGCGGCGGCGGACCAACGCCAACACGACGTGTACGGCGAAATCATGGATTGCGCGTATCAGTGGGCGGCCCACCACGGCCGGATCGATCCGGCGCTGTGGGAACGGCTGCGGAAACTCGCCGACGCCGCCCGTCGCGAATGGCGGACGCCCGATCACGGCATCTGGGAAGTCCGGACGAACGGACGCCTGTTCACCTACTCCGCCGCGCTCTGCCAGGTGGCGCTGGACCGCGCCGTCCGGCTGGCGGAGCGCTTTCAGCTTCCCGGCGACGTGAAGGAATGGCGCGCCGCGACCGAGGGCATCGGCCGCGTCATTCTGGAGGAGGCGTGGGACAAGAACATCAAGTCCCTCACCGAACATCTGGGCGGAGGCGGACTGGATGCCAGCTTGCTGACGCTGCCGCTGCGCCGGGTCGTGCCGGCGGATCATCCGAAGATGGTCGCGACCACGGCCGCGATCGCCGAACGTCTGGGGGCCGGTCACGGACTGCTGTACCGCTACCTGCCCGAGGTCTCGCCCGACGGCCTGGCGGGCCATGAGGGCGCGTTTCTCCTCTGCAGTTTCTGGCTGGTGGACAATCTGGCCAAGCAAGGGCGGCTCGATGACGCGATGGACCTCTACGATTCGCTCTGCGCCAGGGCCAACGGGTTGGGGTTGCTGCCGGAAGAAATCGATCCGGCGACCGGAGCGTTTCTCGGCAACTATCCGCAGGCCTTCAGCCACATCGGGGTGATCGCCAGCGGAGTTAACTTGGCCCGGTTGCTGAAGAAAGCCGGAAGGACCGCGTGAAATGGCGTCGGCGTGGATCGACGTGTCGGTGGCGTTTCGGACGGGCATGGCGCATTGGCCCGATAATCCGCCGGTCCGGATCGCGCGCATCCTGGACATAAAACAGGGGGACGAGTGCACGCTCTCGATGATCTTAATGGGGGCCCATAGCGGCACGCACATGGACGCGCCGGTTCATTTCCTCCGCGGCGGGAAAGGATTGGACGAGATGCCGCTGTCGGCCGTGATCGGGCCGGCCCGCGTCATCGCCATCCGCGATCCCGAGTGCATCACCGTGGAGGAATTGTGCCCGCACCGGATTCGTCGCGGCGAGCGCATCCTGTTCAAGACACGCAATTCCGCCCGAGTCTGGAAGACGGACGCCTTCACCAAGGAGTTCGTGTATCTGTCCACGGAAGCCGGCGAGTTCCTCGCCGCGCGCCGGGTGCGGACCGTCGGCGTCGATTACTTGTCCGTCGGCGGCTACGAGAAGAACGGGCCCGAGGTGCACCGTGCGCTGTTGAAGGCCGGCGTCTGGATCATCGAGGGGTTGGACCTGTCGCGCGTCCGTCCGGGCGAGTACGACTTGATCTGTCTGCCGATCAAAATCGCCCAAAGCGACGGCGCGCCGGCCCGGGCGGTGCTGCGCCGGATCCCGGGGGAAAAGCAACACCCCCCTGACTTCCACCTCTAGCGCGCTAGAGGGAAAGAGTACGAAACTTCCCTCTCCCCGGAGGGAGAGGGTTAGGGTGAGGGGGTGCTTCATGCAAAGAGAGACCTTTCAGGAAGCGGCGAAACGCATGAATAACGGGGCGATGGTCGGGGGAAAGGAGGTAGCCATGAGCAGCGTGTATCGAGGTTTCACGGTTCTTTTGGCGTCTGCGGTGCTGTGCGTCGGAATTGGGTGCAAACAGGAAGGGCCGGCGGAGAAAGCCGGCAAGAAGGTCGATGAAGCGGTCGAGAAGGCCGGGCAGACGATGCAGGAAGGCAAGGAGAAGGTGGAGGCGGCGGCGGAGAAAGCGGCCGAAAAGGCACAAGAAGGAGCGGAGCAGGTCAAGGAGACGGCGCAGGAAGCCGTCGAGAAGGCCAAGGAGGCGACGAAATAAATCTCCCTCGTAAAATCCGCGGAAGGAGGACACTCATGGGCAGCCTTATGGATAAAGCCGGCAAGAAAGCCAAAGCCCTGAAGCGCAAGGCTACGAAGAAGGTCAAGAAGACCGCCCGGAAAGCCCGCAAGACGATCACCAAGCGGGCGCAAAAAGCGGTCGCGCGGGCCAGGAGCGCGATGAAGTAGAGCGGGGAGCACATGGCCAAACCGAAATCGCGCGGCGCCGAGTGGAAGCGTCTCGCCGAGGACGCGGAGCGAACACGCTACTGGACACGGTGGGGACCCTATCTCTCGGAACGGCAGTGGGGGACCGTGCGGGAGGACTACTCGGCCGACGGGACCTGTTGGGACTATTTTCCCCACGACCATGCACGCAGCCGCGCGTACCGCTGGGGCGAAGACGGCCTGCTCGGCGTCTGCGACCGGCGTTGCCGATTGTGCTTCGCGCTCGCCCTCTGGAACGGACGCGACCCGATTCTCAAAGAGCGGCTGTTCGGCTTGTCCGGCCCGGAAGGCAATCACGGAGAGGACGTGAAGGAATGCTATTTCTATCTCGACTCGACCCCGACGCATTCCTACATGAAGGCCCTCTACAAGTATCCTCACGCGGAATTTCCCTACACGCGTCTGGTCGAGGAGAACCGCCGCCGTGGAAAGGACGAACCCGAGTTCGAGCTGCCGGACACCGGCATCTTCGACGACAACCGCTACTGGGACGTGTTCGCGGAGTACGCCAAGGCCTCGCCCGACGATCTCCTGATCCGCCTCACGATCGCCAACCGAGGCCCGGAGCCGGCGACGCTCCATCTGCTGCCGACCCTCTGGTTCCGCAATATCTGGGCTTGGGGCCGCTTCGGAGAGGGGTACGGCCCCAAGCCGCAGATCGTCCGCGCGAACGACACGGCGGTCCTGACCGACCACCACGAGCTGGGACGGTTCCGTTTCATCGCCGAATCGGCCGCCGGCCGGCACGGCCCGGAGTTCCTGTTCACCGAGAACGAGACCAACACGGCCCGCTTGTTCGGAACGGCGAATTCTTCGCCGCACGTCAAGGACGCGTTTCACGAGTTTGTCGTTCACAGTCGAACCGGCGCAGTCAATCCGGCCGGCGTCGGGACCAAAGTCGCCGCCCTGTATCGTCTCGATGTGCCGGCGGGACAACAGCAGGTCGTGCGCTTACGGCTTTGCCGAGAGGAAGCCGCGACGGCGTCGCCGTTCGCGCGGGAGTTCGACCGCCTCTTTGACGAGCGGATCCGGGAAGCCGACGAGTTCTACGCCGCCGTGATCCCGCCGGCTCTGTCCGACGAGGAGCGCCGCGTGGCGCGCCAGGCCTACGCCGGCCTCCTGTGGACCAAGCAGTTTTACTTCTATGTCGTCAAAGACTGGCTGGACGGCGATCCGTCCCAGCCTCCCCCGCCCCCCTCGCGGCGCCTGGGCCGGAACAGCGACTGGATGCATCTCTACAACCGCGATGTCATTTCGATGCCGGACAAGTGGGAGTTCCCCTGGTACGCGGTCTGGGACCTGGCCTTCCACATGATCCCGTTCGCGCGGATCGATCCGGAGTTCGCCAAGGTCCAACTCATCTTGTTTTTGCGCGAGTGGTACATGCACCCGAACGGCGAGATGCCGGCCTATGAGTTCGCGTTCGCCGACGCGAACCCGCCCGTCCACGCCTGGGCCTGCTGGCGCGTGTACAAGATCACGGCGCAGCGGGGCAAGCGCGACCGCGTGTTTCTCACCCGGGCGTTCCAGAAGCTGCTCATCAATTTCACCTGGTGGGTCAACCGCAAGGACGTGCGCGGCCGACATCTTTTCTCGGGGGGATTTCTGGGGCTCGACAACATCGGCGTGTTCGACCGCTCCAAGCCGCTCCCCACCGGCGGCCACTTGGAGCAGGCGGACGGCACGGCCTGGATGGCCTTCTACTGTCTCACGATGCTGGCGATGGCCATTGAACTGGCCCAGGAGGACCTGGCGTATGAAGATGTGGCGTCCAAGTTCTTCGAGCACTTCGTGGCGATCGCAGACGCGTTGAACAACCTCGACGGAACCGGCTTGTGGGAGGAAGAAGACGGGTTTTATTACGACCATCTGCATGTGAACGGCGAACCCGTCGCCCTGAAGGTCCGCTCGATCGTCGGGCTGTTGCCGCTGATCGCGGTGGAAGTCCTGGAACGAAATGAACTCGACCGCCTCCCCGGCTTCACCAAACGGATGCGCTGGTTCATCGAGAACCGGCAGGACCTTCACCGCCAAATCTCTTACATGGAGTCGCTGAAAGACGCCTCCCACGATCGGTTGCTGCTGGCCATCCCCTCCCGGGCCCGCCTGGAGCGGGTGTTGAGCTATACACTGGATGAGCATGAGTTCTTGGCGCCCTTCGGCATCCGCTCGCTGTCGCGGGCGCATCTGGAACACCCGTATGTCTTTCAAGCCGAGGGAAACGAGTATCGGGTCGCTTACGTCCCCGGCGAATCCGACAACGACCTGTTCGGCGGGAATTCGAACTGGCGGGGGCCGGTCTGGTTTCCATTGAACTATCTCCTCATCGAAGCGCTCGAGCGTTACCACCATTTCTACGGCGACGGGTTGCTCGTCGACTATCCGACCGGGTCGGGACGGAAGAAGTCCCTTCGAGAGATCGCTCTCCTGCTCGCGGAACGTCTCGCGGCGACCTTTCATCCGGACGATCGGGGCCTGAGCCCATGGCAGGGAGAGGACCGGCGCTTCGCCGATGATCCGCATTGGCGCGCGTTGACGCTGTTCCACGAATACTTCGACGGAGACACGGGACGGGGCTGCGGCGCAAGTCATCAGACCGGCTGGACCGCCCTGGTGATCCGCTGCCTGGAAGACCTTGCTCGAAGCCGACGTCAGAAGGCGAGGGGCTAGGGGCGCGAGGCGAGGGGTAATGGGGTTACGGGGTAAAGGGATAGCGGGGCGCGGGGCACGGGATAGCGGGGTTCGGCACGTCGCGCTTTTCTCGCCTGTCGCGCATGCGAGCTGATAGCTCTCGTCCAACCGGAGGCGACCACGGATCCTTTGGTCTTGCTTGGCGGTGGTCATCGGTTTCATCGGCCTGACGGTGCTGTATCTCAAAAAGAAGAAAGGCCACCGAGGGCCCTGAACCTCTTGCGCAGTCATGTTTCAACGGAACGAAGACGGGACCAGAGAGCCGCTGATCGGGCCGGTCATCGAGCCGTTCCAGAGCTTCATCCACGCGGAGTCGGCGGCCGGCATCCTGCTGCTGATCTCGACGGTCATTGCGCTGGCATGGGCGAACTCGCCCTGGGCGGATGCCTACCCGGCGTTTCGTCGGCTGCCGGTCACGCTCGGAATCGGCGACTTCGCCCTCACGGAGCCGCTGATCCTGTGGATCAACGACGGGCTCATGGCGATGTTCTTCTTCGTCATCGGGCTGGAAATCAAGCGCGAGGTCCTGGTCGGGGAGCTCTCCTCTCTGCGCCAGGCCGCCCTACCCCTCGCCGCCGCGCTGGGGGGGTCGACTCTCCCGGCCCTGATCTACTTCGGCTTCAACGCCGGGACCGAGGGCGCGAGGGGCTGGGGCATCCCGATGGCCACGGACATCGCCTTCTCGCTGGGAATCCTGTCGCTGCTCGGGGCGCGCGTCCCGGTTGCGCTCAAGGTCTTTCTCGTCGCGCTCGCGATCCGGGACGACCTGGCGGCGGTGCTGATCATCGCCTTGTTTTACACGTCCACGATCTCCTGGGCGAGCCTGGCGGTGGGCGCGGCGTTTCTGGTCGGTCTCATCGGCGCGAACCTCCTGGGCATCCGCCATCCGCTGGTCTACGGAATTCTCGGCATCGGCGGGTTGTGGCTAGCGTTCTTCCTGTCCGGCATCCATCCGACAATCGCCGGCGTGCTCGCGGCGCTTACGATCCCGGCGAGGACGAAGCTGTCCGGTGAGGAGTTCGTCGTGCGGGTGCGCGCGCTGCTCGAGAAGTTCCAGAAGGCGACGGACCCGGGCCGTCCCCCGCTGGCGAACCCGGACCGGCAGGCCGTGGCGACACGCCTGCAGCAGGCGGCCCACGAAGTCGGCACCCCGCTGCAGCGTCTGGAGCACGCCCTGCACCCGTGGATCATCGCCGTCGTCCTGCCCGTCTTCGCCCTGGCCAACGCCGGCGTCACGATCGAGGGCGATCCGGCGGCGACCCTGTTGCCTCCGGTGGCGCTCGGCGTGATCGCCGGCCTGCTGATCGGCAAGCCGGTCGGGGTCACGCTGGCTTCTTGGTCGGCGGTGCGCATTGGGGTCGCCGCCCTGCCCGAGGAGATCACATGGCGTCACGTGATCGGCGTGGGATGTCTGGCCGGCATCGGTTTCACGATGTCGCTGTTCATCGACGGGCTCGCGTTCGGCAAGACGCCGCTGGACGCTCCCGCCAAAGTGGGCATCCTGACCGGGTCGGTCCTGGCGGGCGCCGCAGGCTGGTTGATCCTGCGGACTGCGGGTCCGCCGGAGCGGGAGTCGGCCGTACCTCTCCAACCCCTCCTTGGTAAGGAGTGGTGAAGGCGGTCTTTCCCGCGGGGATGTCGAAGCGTCGGAAAGAGGAGAACGTTATGCAGGACGAGTTGGTCAATCGGCCGTTGGTGAAGGCGTGGATCTGGTGGTCGCTCGTGTGGCTGACGGTGTTCCCGATCGTCGGGGTGCTGGTCTCGATCAAATTCCACAATCCGGAATTTCTGGACGGCCTTCCGTGGCTGACCTTCGGCCGTCTGCGGCCCGTCCACGTCAACGGCGTGATCTTCGGCTCATTTTCCACGGTGTTTTTGGGCCTGCTCTATTACGTCGTCCCGCGCCTCTGCGGCGTGCGGATGTACAAGGAGGCATGGGGCTGGTGGCTCCTGCACGCCTGGAACGCGTTTCTGATCTTCGGCTCACTGTCCCTGCTGATGGGCTACAACATGGGCCTGGAGGCCGGCGAGTTCCAGTGGCCGTTGAATATCCTGCGCTTCGCGGTGCTGGGTGTGATCACGTTCCAGGTGCTGGCCACGGTCTTCCACCGGGTGGAAACACGCTTCTATGTAGCCATGTGGTACACCACCGCCGCGCTGATCTGGACGGTCATGAATCTGATCCTCGGCAACGTGCTGCTCCCTTATACGGAGGACATCGCCGGCGTCAACAGCGCCGCCATGCACGGGCTGTATATCCATTATATCGTCGGGCTCTGGATCACCCCGGCCGGGCTCGCCCTCATCTATTACTTCCTGCCGCTGAGCGCCAAGAACGCGCTCTACAGCCACAAACTCTCGCTCTTGGGGTTCTGGTCGCTCGCGTTCTTCTATCCGTTCGTGGGCACGCACCACTATCTCTACAGTCCCATTCCGCATTGGACCCAGACGATCTCGATCGTGACCAGCATGCTGCTGATCATTCCGGTGTGGACGGTGATCGTGAACTTCTTCGGGACGATGCTGGGCCGCTGGGGCGCGGTGGCCGGGGGCGGAGGGAGCGACAATTACGCCGCCAAGTTTCTGATGCTGGGCGCGGTCTATTACCTGCTCGGGTGCTTCCAAGGGTCGGTCGAGGCGCTGCGCCGGCTGCAGGAATTGACCCATTTCAACGACTTCGTCATCGCCCATTCGCACCTGACCGTCTTCGGCACCTTCGTCGTCTGGGCGGTGGGCTCGGCCTACTACGTGTGGCCGCGGGTCACGGGCCGGAAGTTGTGGAGCGATCGGCTGGCGAGCTGGCACCTCTGGCTCACGATCGCCGGCTTTACCGTCATGGCCGTGGGGCTGACCGCGCAGGGCTTCGTCCAGGGTTCGATGTTGGAGTTCGGCGCCAACTTCGTGGACACGGTCAAGGAGATGAAGCCCTGGTGGGTGGCCCGGACGCTGGGCGGCGTCGCGATGGACGTGGCCCTGCTCTTGATGTTCATCAACTTCTACAAGACCGCTCAGGAAGGGACGCCGCTGGAGCGCGAGGTTTCCGACGCCGCGGGACCGGACGAAACACCGGTCCAGGTCGTCGCCAAAGGGAGTTGGATCGAAAGCCCCTCGACGGTGTTTCTCGCCGCCGGGTTCGGCTTCTTCTTCCTCGCGGTCGGCATCCAGGGCGTGACGCCCTGGCTCATGGCCGAAACACGCACGCCGCTCGTCGAGGACGTCGTCACCAAGCTGCCGATCCGGGTGGCCGACTACACGCCGCAGGAACTGCAAGGCCGACAAGTGTATATCCGCGAGGGCTGCTGGTATTGCCACTCCCAATATGTCCGCCCGGTCACCGGCGAGTCGTTCCGGTGGGGACCGGTCTCGCAGGCCGGGGAATACGCCCATGACCGCCCGCATCTCTTCAGCACCAGGCGGATCGGACCCGATCTGACCCGTGTGGGTCTCAAGTACGGCGACGATTGGCATATCGCCCACCACTGGTCGCCGCAGGAGGTGGTGCCGGACTCGATCATGCCCGCGTTCCCGTGGCTGTTCGAGCGTGCCAAGGACGGAGGCCCGCCGCGGCTCAACGAGGAGGGTCAGGCGCTGGTGGCGTATCTGCAGAAGCTGGGCACGGGCATCGGCGACTGGCGCGAAGGCTTCGCCTCGACGCAGAAGGTCGCGGGCCTGGCCCTCGATGCCAGCCCGCAGGCGCACGAGGATCTGCTCAAGTTCGGCCGTGAGGTCTATGTCCGCCGCTGCGTCGGCTGCCACGGGGTGCAAGGAGACGGCAACGGGCCGGCAGCGCGGTTCATGGATCCCCGTCCGCGCGATTTCACGAAGGGCGTGTTCAAGTTCCGCTCGACCCCGGGCAAGGATTCGCTCCCGACCGATGTGGATCTCTTCAGCACGATCACCCACGGGCTGTGGGGCACCGCGATGCCGTCCTGGCAGGAGATTTCCGATCACGAACGCCGCGCCGTGGTCCAGTACATCAAGACGTTCTCGGATCGTTGGTCGAAGGAGCCTGTCGAACGGCCGATCGCGATTCCGAGTGAACCGCCGATCACGACGGCGTCGTTGGAAAAAGGAAAAGGGCTGTTCCTGGCCAACTGCATGATCTGCCACGGTTCGGGCGGGCAGGGAGACGGTCCCATGGTGCCGGTGCTCAAGGACATCTGGGGACAGCCGCTGAAGCCGGCGAATTTCACCTTGCCGGCCGGCGCCGCAGGCGGCGTGAAACTGGGCCACGACAGCGAACATCTCTTCAAGACTGTCGCGACCGGCGTGGGCGGCACGCCCATGCCGGTGTTCAGCGAGCAATTGAAACCTGAAGAAATTTGGGACATCGTTCATTATGCGCAATCGCTGCGCGTCGCGGCGCACGAAGCCGAACTGGTCGCGGCCGGACTCAAGGACGCGGACAAGGAGCAGGCCAGGACCCGCATCTGGGCCGGACTCTCCGCCGCCGCACGGCGGGGCGAGTTGGAGAAAGAGGTGGTGCAGCACGGGCAACGACAGGAGCCTGGAAGCCTGACGGCTCAGGCTTCAGACACCCCGATCAGCGGGAGGTGAACCATGAGCGAGCGCGAGGCGGAGCGGGTCTACCACTACCGGCATGCGGGCATCCGCGAGCGGGACGGAGCCGTTCCCATATGGCTCAAGTTGGTGGTCCTGGGGCTCCTCATCTGGAGCGTCTATTACCTGATCCAGTATTGGAGCCCGGCTTGATCGCCATAGGAGGATGGCGAGCAGCCAGCAGCAGGTGCGGAACGCTGCCGGCTTGCCGCTATCAGCTGCTATCTATTAGCCTTAATCCAAAATAAGGCTCTTTCGGATTCTGTGTGGGTACATCGTTGTCACCAGGGGTTCGTGGCATCTGCTGTTTCTGACAGGGGGCCGGGTCGGCCTGCGCTGCTCAAACGCTCCGGCGCGACCGCACTAAGCGGGCCTCTCCTGGCCTGCGGAACTTGCTGGCTTCGGCGCTGCGCGCGAACCCAGCGGCGAACAGTCATCGGCCTGCGCTTCGCGCACCGTCGCCGCCCGCCAAGTCGCGGTGCCCACACCTCCGCGATTCGCGACGCCGCCCGACCCGGCCCCAGGTTGGACCCACACAATTTCCGGAGGAGCCCAACATAATTTCTGCTAACGAGGCGATCATCCTTGCATCATTCCTGCTTCCTCGCCCTCCAGAGGAGGGAGAGGAGAAAGGTGAGGGTGGGGCCGCGAGGATTTCCCCTCACCCTCCCCCTCTCCCCAGATGCGGCGAGGGCAATGCAGGGTCGGCGGACCGTGTTATTTTCGGATTAGTCTTTATGAGCGTTCGGCTCACCCCGCATCATGAAAATGCGGGTGGCGTCAACCTGGGCGCCCGTCCGCGCGCAGCGGGGTCCCCACACCGGGCGGGGTGCGAGCCTGCACCCGTTGCAAACGGAGAGGAGCAACGGGTACCCGGCTGGTTGGCGACAGGACCCGCATTTTCTACACAGGGTTAGCTGTTCGCTACTTGCTACCTGCCTTCTTGTCAACGCTGTTCGTTGCGCCGACGGATCGTGACCACGCCAGTGCGTATAAGCTGACTTGACACGGCGGCGGAAGGCGATCCTTCCTTAGGCGAGGTTCTGATGGTGACGCTGTTCTTTGCATTCCTCCTGGCTTTGCTGACCGCGGTCTTTGCCCTGCAGAACACGGCCCCCGTGACCGTGCGGTTCCTGATGTGGGAATACGAGAGTTCGCTCGTGATCGTCATCCTCTCGTCGGCGACGTTGGGCGCGGCGCTCGCGTTCCTCCTGTCGCTCGGTCCCCGTTGGCGACGAGCCCGCGAGACGTCGAGGTTGCTGGAGACCATCGAGACCCAGGGAGCGCGCATCCGCGAACTCCAAGATCAACTCAGCGGGACACCCCCGACGTCCTCCCCTCCCGACGGCTGACTGACCGCATGCACGACACCCTGACCGGGATACGTCGATCGGCCGGCGTCGGCCGTGTGCGCCGTCGCGGCGGCATCCGGCTCGAAATAGTGCCGCTCTCGCTTTTTGTGTTGCTGGCCGCCTGCGCGCTGCCGCAGGAAGTGTCCAAGACGCCGCGCAGCGCGGTGGAACAATTGCTCCTCACCCACGCCGTCGAGCGGGCGCTGGCCGACGTAAACGTGCCCCTGCCGGAAGGCGCGACGGTCGCCGTCGAGGTCAGCGGGCTTCAAACCGATCGCGCGCACGTGCACCTGCAGAAGGAAGGGGACTTCGGCGTGATCGATTCCCCCTCCTGGGACCTGCCCTTTGTGCGCGACGCGGTCGCCGCGCGGCTGTATCTGGACATCTACGAGACCGCCACCGGCCGTTTCGTCCGGTCCACGCACTGGACGACGGGTAACGCCTACTACGATCAGTACACGATCCTCTTTTTCTTCACCTTCCGGACCACCGACATCCTGCAGGCGCCGTAAATGCCGGTCGTGCTATCGCTCGGCGGTTCGGCGGTCTCCGCCACCGACGGATCGCTTCGACAAACGCCGAGGATCATCGGGGCCGTGGTCTTGCTCTGCCACTTGGCGGCTCAAGTCGGGCAACTTCGGGCCGAAGTTGTTGGGCCCGAACGCCCGCCGTTGCTCCCGTCGATTTCCTGGACCACGCTTTCGGCGGACGGCCGATTCGCAGCCAGCTTGCCGCCGGCGGACACGTGGTTCGGCGACCTGCCGCGACGATGGACTCTGTCGCTCGAAGAAGAGCGCGAGCCGGAAACCATGGAACGGGTCTCGGGCGAAGAAAAAGGCCCCCGTATTCCGGAGCCGATGGTGTTCGATCTGGTCCGGCCGCTCGGCGCCACGCGGGCGAGGCGGAATTCAATACGCTGGGTCTGGTCCCCCTCTCGCGCAAAACGCGCAGGGTGGACGACGTGCCCGATCCGCTGGGCCTGGTGCGCCGGAGCCCCGATACGCAAGGCTTCGAATGGGCGCCGGAGATCGAGTTCGTGCTGACGGACGGGATCGCGCTCGAACTGGAACTGCCGATGGAAAACGCCCGGGTCGAAGCTTACAAGGCCGCCGGGCAAGTCACCTTCGGCACGGCGTTCCGGAACCGGTACATCCACGGCGCCCAAACCATCCTGCAGTACGATCTCGATCCTCGCATCTGGACGACCACCTGGCTATACCTGGCCGGTTTCCGTTTGGATGACATGAGGAGTCTGTTCGGCATGGTCGGCCCCCGCTTCGAACTCGGCCGCGCAGCCGGTGGAACGACCACCGAGCTGCTCAGCAACATGACGCTCTTCGCGGACATGACCGACCGTCTCGTCGCCGGGGTCGAGACGAACTTCGGGCAGGTCGTGGGCGGCCACGCGGCCTTGCTCGTGATGCCGCAGGTGCATTACGAGGTCGGCAAGTACTGGATGATCCAGGCCGGAGTCGGCGCGCGTTTGACGCATGACTTCACGCTGCCGGAAGTCGGGTTCCGGATCATCCGCGAGTTTTGAATCACACAACGTCGTCGGCAGCCGATAGCGAACAGCCGGTAGCTTCACCCCCACCCGACCCTCCTCATCACCCGTTGTCGAGCACCCATTGCACTTGCGAAGAGGGCACCCATTACATCTTCAGAGCAATGGTTCCCCGGTCCCGGAGCAACGGGTACCCGGGGAGAGGAAAAAACGTGTGTTCCCTCTCCCCTGAGTGGGAGAGGGCGAGGGTGAGGGGAAATTTTCGGGGCAACAGGTCAAACAGGGTAGCCGCCTTGCGGCCATGACAACTATTTTCATCTTGCCATCCGTTTCCCCCTCGATCCCCGCACGTCGGTGAGGCCAGCGGTCCGTTCACAGTGCAGGTGGTACCCGCCGACATGCCGGTCAAGGTCTAATGCGCGCTACTGCTCGCCGCGCCGTCAATACGGTACAATCAGCCCCGCCCGCCGGTCCGTTCAGGCCGGGCGGGTCCGCACTCATCGGACGTTGTCCGCAAGAGAAATGGAGGTCGGCATGCCTACACGTACGTACGGAATCGTGATCGCTTTGTCATTGCTGGCGGGCTTTGTCGGCGGCACGCTTGGAACCCGATTCCTGCTGGGAGACCCCGTCGTCGCTCAGGAACCGGCCCCGCGTCAGCGGGTCGTGACCGCCGAACAGTTCATGCTGGTGGACAAGGAAGGAACTCCCCGCGCGCAGCTTGCCGTCTCGGACAAGGGAGCGCCGCGTCTGGATCTCGTGAACAGAGACGGGATGTCCGTCGCGAGCCTGGCCCTGACGGAGGAGGGGACGCCCGATCTCCGGCTCAACGCCAAAGACGGAAGCCCCCGCATCCGGCTGGCGCTCCTCAGCAAGGGCCAGCCCCGGCTGGACTTGACGATGGACAAGGAGGGCACGCCGGCGGCGGGCTTCGGGCTGAGCGATCAGGGGTGGCCGGACTTGCGCTTGACCGGTAAGGAGGGCAAAGGGGTCGCGACGTTGCTGTATGTGGACGGGAATCCCCGGCTGTTCCTGGAAGATCAAAAGGGGCAGACCAACGCCGTTCTGGCCACCGCTCCGGAGAAAGCGCACCTCATGTTGTACAAGGACGGCAAGGCCCGGACCAGTCTGGCCCTGGATGGGCTGGACCTGATCGACAAAGACAACCACCCGCGACTCCGGGTGGAGCTGGTCGAGGAAGGCGCGCCGCGCATCGCGCTCAAGGACAAAGACGGCCACCGGCTGATGACGATGGCCGTGCAGCCCCTGCCGAAAAAAGAGGAACCGATTTTGGCCTTGTACGACAGGAAGGACACGCTGCGCGCGGGCCTCAGCCTGGACGAGGCCGGCCGTCCCAGTCTGATCCTCCGGGATCGTCCCTTGCTCTCGCTGATCGACAAGAGCGGCGAGGACGGCCTCTTCCTCAGCCTGGAGGGCGAAGACCGTCCCAGCTTCCTCATCAGCAGCAAGAAAGGCAAACACAGCGCTTTCCTCGGCCTCCGGGAGAACAAGGAAATGGCGCTGGACCTGCTGGATGAGAAGCACAAGCACCGGGCCAGCCTGTTCTTGGACCCCGACGGAGCCCCTGTCTTGATGCTGCGTGACAAGGAGGAGAAAGTCGTGTGGACGGCGCCGCCGGCGACGGACAAGAAAGGCGAGTGAGACCGGCATGAGCGACCGCGGGATGGCGGGTTCTCTGCGACTGCACACGACAAGAGACGCTTCCGCGGCCGCCTTGCGACCCCTCCATTGAGGTCTTATCAAAGATCGGCACCCCACTCCGCCGGATCAGAACATGAATTCGGTCGCCACGTATCCGTAGTTCGAGTGTGACGCGCCTGGACTGCCCGGCGCCCGTTGCGGGAACGAGCCGAACGAGAAATGCGCGAATCCGGCCTGAAGAAAGGCATAGTTCGTCATCCCCCATCGGGCGCGCAGCTCCACGATATGTCCCAGGAAGGTTCCGGCTGCGCCGGTCGGATCCTGGAGCCCGGTGCCGGCCCAAGGCCCTCGTCCGTCGGCCAACCAGGCCGGCCGATGTTGCACGAACAGGTAGACTCGCTCGGCCGGCTTCACGAGGACGCGGTAGCCGGGATAGATCACATTGCTGCGCTGAATGGCTCCGAAAATGCCGGTCGGCATCAACTCGAACGAGCGCCGTCCGTAGAGGGTGTCGAACCCGTTGCTGGCGTAATCGAATTTGAACAAAAGTTGGGGCGTCCAAGGCAGGTCGAACGTGTAGCCGAATTCTCCGTGGTGAAAATGACCGAAGCCGGTGGTCGGCGTGATATTGCCGAACTGGTAGTCCGTCTCGACTTCGAACTCGAACCGGCCCACCCCGCCGAGCTTGAAGAACCGGGCGCCGAGCATAGTGAAATCTCTGGCTTCGCCCCGGCTGGCATGCCCGTGATAGGACAATTCGGTGCGGAACCGCTCCATGGGCGGAAGCTGCACGTACGCGCCCCACAGGGTGGTGGGATTTTCGGTGAAGACGGGATCGGCTTTTCTGAGGAACTGCTCGACCGGCCACACGACGAAGCTGTGCAGATGCCATCGGTCTCTCTCGCCCAGGCTCCAGTGCGCGCCGTCATAGGCGTTGGTCGCGTTGCGAAAGTTATTGCGGGCGACCCACCGTCCCCGCCCCAGGTCCATGTTGACCCGCCCGATATTCAGCTCCGTCGGAAGGCCCGTGCCCAGAAAGTTGTCCGAGACGAGATCGATGTGAAGCTGCTGAACATCGGTCTGGTTCACGTGATTATTGTTCACGAAGGACCCTGTGTCGGTGAGATACGCGCGGGAATCCTGCAGCTCCACGGTGAAGGGAACCGGGTCGAAGATGTCTTGAATCTCGAAGAGGATCCTCGTGCGCAAGGTCAGTTGCTGGTCGCTGCCGGCTTCGCCGGCGCGGAATCGTCCGTCCATGGTCTCATAGCGGGTGCGATGCTCCCCGCCCAGCACCAATCACGCCGGACCATTCAACGCGCGATAGAGCGTCCCCGTCCCCGGTTCCGTCTTCTGCAGAATTTCGTCGTAGATGCAGACCACTTCGTCGTACACACCGAGGAGTTGTTTGACCCGGGTTTTGGAGGCCGCCGGTTCCGACGGCTTCGCCGGCGGCAGTTGCGGCGACGCCGCTTCCAGCGGACCCTGCTGCAACTTTTCGAGTTTCCGCTGTTCTCTTTCCACCGGCTCCTTGGGTTGTTTCAGCTCCTGCACCTTCTGACGGGCCCGTTCCTTCGGCCCTTGCTCTTCCAGCTCTTTGGCCCGCTCTTTCTGCCGCTGCCGCTCCAATTGCTTTAGTCGCTCCAGAGCCTTTTCTTTCGGATTCGGTTGAGGGGCTTCGGATGGCTGTGGTTCCGGTTGCGGCCCCTGCTGCTCCAGCTTCCGCAATTTCTCCTCGATCGTCTCCGACTCGGATTCGCCGACGGTCTCCGCCGGTTCCTGCGACTGCGGAACCGGTTGGCCGAATGGCACGCCGGGGATCAACAGTGCGCTGACGCCTATCAGACCGATCTGTGTCACCTGCACCAGACGCTTCATGTCCCGCCGAGCGATTGAACTCCTTGCAATGGATCGTCGCGTCGCCGTGCGAGCAGCACGGTCTTGCTCCCGCCGCCGCATTCGGGCGGCGGGACAGCGGGCCGCCGGTGACGCACCACTCTACATGATCAGGCGGACGCCGCCGAGCTCGCTCAACTTGTGGGGAAACTCGTTGCCGGGCGTGCCGATGAACATGTAATTTTTGGGCACGCCCAGTCGCCGTGAGAGCCGTTCGATCAGCTTTGGACCAAATTCACCTTTGACCAGAACCAGGTCGATGCGGAGCTGCGGATAGATATGATCCAGCGTCTTCAGATGCTCGGCCAACTGCGGCGGGATCTCTTCCTCCCGCTCGTAGCAATGGACGACCTTCAGCCGCGTGGTCTGCTCGTTGTTCAAGACATACAGGGCGGCGGCGTTCAACTCCGTGATATCGCAGCCGCTGGCAAAGAAGATGGCCGCCTGGCTGTTGATCTCGCTGATCCGTCGCACCGTCCAGTCGGTGAGCCGACGATTGAACGCCAGAACCCGTTCGGCGATCGCTTTGGATGCGAGCAGCGCAACTTTCAGAATACGCACCCGCTCAAACATCAGTCCGACGGCGGCCACGGTGACGACGAAATACAGGCTGAACACTTGCAGATATGCCGAATTCAACAGCACGTTGCCCACCAGGCCGACAAGGACCGCGACCAGCGCCGCGGCGACCCCGCCCCATCCGGCCCGCACAGCCCGCGGGAGCTCGGCTCGCTTGGTCTTCAGCAGCATATTGCCGACGGCGAACAGAGCCATGACACCGAGGAAGGACAGCGTGTACACACCGGCCAACGTCTCGATCCGTCCGGACGTCAGCGTAATGATCGAACAGCAGAGGAAAAAGAAGAGGCCGATGATCCAGCGGTTCGTCCGGAACCGCTGATTCTCCAACAGCAGGAATTGTGGGAGGCAACGATCCAGGCTCATCCGGCGGACCAGTCCGGTCACCCCGACGTAACTTGTCACCACGGCGCCGCACAGCACGAGGACCGCGTCGGCGCTCACGCAATGCTGCAACCATGCACCGGCGGACAGCATGCCCATCTCGGCCAACAGGTCCTGTTTGTGGGCCGCCATCTGGTCCAGGGGAATCAACCCTAAGGCCAAGAAACTGATCAGCGGATTGAAGATCGCAACCGCCCACCACATGTTCCGCAGGGTTTTGAGAAATACGCCGTCCTTTTGTTCTTCGACGAAATTGGCCGAGCTTTCGAATACGCTGATCCCCAGCATCGCGACCGCGAAGCCGAAGAAAACGGCCGACCGCATCCCTCCGGGCGGAGGAGTCTGCCAGTTCATGACCAAGCCGGAGGGATCCTTCATCACGGCCAGTCCCGAGGTCACGACCAGCACGGTGAGGGCGTCATATGGGCGGTAAAAATCCCGAGCGCCACCACGGCCGACTCGTTGATGCCGACGACGTTGAGCAGGGCGAACAGCCCCAGCACGGCGACCGTCGCCCAGTACACGTCCAGCTCCTGCCACAGGTTCCCGGCGTAGTGCATGGCCTCGTTCGAGCTGATCACCGCCGTGGCGACGTACGAGAGCAAGGTCAGGCAGGCCGCCACCGAGGCCTTGGCCTTGGTGGTGGTGTTGAGCAACACGTTATAGGCGCCGCCGTTGAGCGGAAGCGCCGTGACCACTTCCCCATAGATCTTCCGGAACAAGTAGAGCACCCCCGCCACGCCCAGGAGGGACAGGGGCGCATAGGGGCCGGCGTAGAGACTACAGAGGGCGGCGACGTAGAGACAGCTCGAGGTGATGTCGTTGCCGCAGATGCCGGTCGCTTTCCATTCGCCCAGCTTGCGGGGAGTCGACGTATCGAGCCGGGTGATCGAGACCGGCCCGCTGCCGAGATCCCGGATGCGCTCCGCCGTGCCCCATCCGGGAAACTCCCAGGAGGTCGTTTCCTTACCGGCCAATTCTTGAGAAACGCCGTCCGCCACAAGCCGCTCAGAGCGGGCCGTCCATCGTCCGGCCGCCAAGACATCGGTCCAGGAGCGTCCA
This sequence comes from Nitrospirota bacterium, assembly GCA_040755395.1. NCBI lineage: Bacteria > Pseudomonadati > Nitrospirota > Nitrospirota bacterium. Next base: position 91,550 of record JBFMAX010000003.1, on the reverse strand, counting down.
GCCGGAGGACCGTCACCCAGTGCCTCCTGAATCCTTATCGGCCGGAGAGCCCAATGAAATTTCTTCTAAGGGACAAACGGGGAGGCTGTCAACTGCCGGCCGGCGGCGATGATTCACGCGTGACGGCCGAGGCGCTTCCGGCCGGTCCGACGACGCGGTCGTTCTTGCCGGACAAGCGGCCTGATGGCAGAATGCGCCTCCGGTTGAAGAGCGGCCGCGCGAGCCGCGGCGGAAACGGAGACGATTCCGAAACGTCGAAACCTGAAGGAGGCCTGCGTATGGAAGAGATCGTACAGGTTTGGCTGCTGCACCCGATTACCGGCAAACTGGCCGGCGCCGTCACGCTCGTGCTGGCGATCCTGGTGGGCGTCCGATTGATCAAGAAGAGCCTCTCGCGCTACGTGGAGGACTCCGAGCTGCGCTATCGACTGCGGAAAACGGTGAACGTGGTCGGCGCGATCGTCGCGCTGATCGGCCTGACCAGCATCTTCAGCGTGCGTTTCAGCCAATTCACCGTCGCTTTCGGCGTCGCCGGAGCGGGTGTGGCCTTCGCCTTGCAGGAAGTGATCGCCAGCGTGGCCGGGTGGCTGGCCGTTTCCTTCGGTAAATTTTATCGGCCCGGCGATCGCATCCAGCTCGGCGGCATCAAAGGCGACGTGATCGACGTGGGGGTGCTGCGGACGACGCTGATGGAGTGCGGCCAATGGGTCAACGCCGATCTCTACAACGGCCGGATCGTGCGGGTCGCCAACAGCTTCGTCTTCAAAGAACCGGTCTTCAACTATTCGGGAGATTTTCCGTTCCTGTGGGATGAGATCATGGTGCCGATCAAATACGGCAGCGATTACCGGATGGCGCGCCGGATTCTGGAGCGAGTAGGAGAAGAAGTGGTCGGGGATTACGCCAGAGCGGCGGAAGAGGCCTGGCGGCAGGTCGCCTTCAAGTACATGATCGAGCACGCCACCGTCAAACCGACCGTGTCGTTGATAGCCAACCAGAACTGGCTGGAATACACGCTGAGGTATGTCGTGGACTATAAGCTGCGCCGCGCGACCAAGGACACGCTGTTCAGCCGCATTTTGGAAGAGATCGACCAGGTCGCCGACCGGGTCGGCATCGCCGCTGCAACGCTGAACATCGAAAAGCTGGCGCCGCTGGAGGTGAAGCTGACGGGCATGGCGGCCAAGCCGGCGTCCTGATCCGGTCCGAAACATCGTTACGAATCGAACGCCCAGATCAGCGCCGCGATGGCCAGGTGCTGACTGCCCGTCAACCCGATCACGCCCGGCGCGATTTCGCTTCCTTTGAAAAATCCTCCGCCGGGACCGGTGGACTCGTCGAACCGGTACTCGAGTCGCAGCAATGCGGTGTGGGCACCGAGCCGCAGCGTGTGATCCAGCGTCGCAGTCACGGCCTTGATGAATTGCTCGGAGCCCGTGATGCGCCCGTTGCGATCCCAATAGAACTCCGGTCGGACCGCCACGCTCCAGGGCCCGGCGATGTTCCACCGGACGAAAGCCGCGGCGGCGGTCCAAAAGGTCCGCGGGTGACCGGCCGATTCGGCCGCTTCTTCGGTCCCGATGTCGTACGACACGGCCAGCGTGACGCGATCGCGCCTCCATTCGACGATGCTGTCCGAGAAAAACCGCCAAAACCGCAGGTCCGTATTGGATTGGTCCGGCCCGTAGTAGAGATTTTCCGTCACGGTCAGGCTTTCCGCCAGCCGGTATGCCGCCTGAACACCGTAGCTCAGGTGGTCGTTGGGGTGCGAGAGATAGTTGTACCCGTTGATCGCGTAGAGCCCGAGCCGCAGCCGTTCACCGACGGGGTACCGCGCCCCCAATCCGAACATGAAGTAAGGCGCATTGTCGGCCATATAGGACCGGGTGTAGTTGAAATTGTTCTTGGCGTAGATCGACTGATAGCCGATAAAGCTGTTGAAGAGGCCGGCCGTCAGCGTGAGCCCGTTGCCGACCGGCGCGAGATAAGAGACATTGGCTCGAGACAGGTGGCGGAACGTGTCGGCGCCGCCGACGGGCTCGTCCCGCCCCGGCACCGGTCGAGGCACCAGCGCATCGGTGTCGTACCCGCCCTGCACGCCGAATTCGAGTCCCCATCGAGAGTGCGGCGTTGCGTCCTTTTGGACATACCCGAGCGCCATGTTGGGCGCCAGCTCGTTGACGCGCGGCGTCGTGGTCTTGCTGCGCCAGAGGTGATTTTCGGGAAAGTTGAAGTTTACCGCGTAACTCAGATCGACCAAGCCGCCGTAGTGCCAATCGCCCGCCTGCGCCGGAGGCTCGTCGGCGAGACACCAGGCCGGAGCGATCGCCAGCGTCAGCGCCGCGCCCGCCGCCAGGAGCACCACGACTCTCATGAGACGGACGACACCGCCGGCGTCGCCACCGTCAGGCCGCCGCTCTTGATGTGAATATCGCGCTGGGGATACGGGATCTCGATCCCGTGCTCGCGAAACTTCCGGCTGATGGCGTAATTCAGCTCGCTCCGGAGCACGCCGGGACGGTCCGTGTAGTCTCTCGTCCAGACCCGCAGGATGAAATTCAAGGAACTCTCTCCGAACTCCTGAAACAGCACGTCGGGCTTGCGGTCCTTGAGCACTCCGGAGTGCTCATCGGCGACCTCCAGCAGGAGTTTCCGCACGACTTCGGGGTCCTCGCGATAGGACACGCCGATTGGAACATTGAACCGCACGTCCCTGGTCGTATAGCTCCAATTCGTGACTTTCGAGGAGATGAACTCGGAGTTGGGAATGATGATCGCGATGTTGTCGTTGGTGATCACCGTCGTGGCGCGTGCCGAAATGTTCACGACGTTTCCCGTCACGTTACCCACCTCGATGCGGTCTCCGATTTTGATCGGACGCTCGAAGAGGAGGATCAGGCCGCTCACCAGGTTGTTCGTGATCGATTGCAGACCGAAGCCGACCCCGATACCCAGCGCGCCGGCCAGCACCGTCACCGTGCTGAGGTCGATCCCGACCGTCTGCAGAATGACGACGAACCCGATCGCGATCACGACGTAGCGGACGATCGAACCCGTCGCCTGCCGGACGCCGATGTCGATCCGGCTTTTCGCGAGCAGGGTCAGCACGATCCAGTCCTTGAGTTTCTTCGTCAACCACAGCAGCAGGATGACGAGGACGACCACGGAGACAAGCGTCCACAGGGTCACCGGCGTCGCGCCGGCCTTGAACAGCGGAACGTTCAGCCAATCCTTGATCGATTCGAATGCGCGTTGCAGAGCGTCCATCGCATCCCCTCCCCTCTCACTTTCACAAAAGGACGGCAGAAGCGCTCAGGAATGATCCTGCAGGCTACTTCGGATTTCGTTGCACGGAGCTTTCGTCCCGTTTGCCCAGGAACGTCTCGAGCGGCGCGATTCTGAACGCCGGCGCCTCATAGGTTTTCGGCAGGTACTCTTCCGGAATGGTCGTTTTGTTCCCGTCCCGGATCTGGGAATAATGGGGCGACATGATCTCGACGCCGGCTTCGTTGAACTTGTCCTGAATGTTCTGATGCAGCTCCGCGTAAATCTCGGCCATCTTGTTCGGCTGGTCGGTATAGGCGTTGATTTCATAGGTGACGTAGAAATCGTTCAGACTGGTCTGCAGCACGAACGGCTCCGGCTTCTGCAGAATATGGGTGGTCGCCTTGGCCGCGTCGATCAACAGCTTGTGGACCGTCCGCCACGGCGCGTCGTAGCCGATGGTGACGCTGGTGTGCAGGATCAGCCCGCGGTCCTTGGCCGAGGAGCTGAAATTGATAATGTGGCTGCCGAGCACCATCGCGTTCGGAATCGTGATGTCCACGTTTTTGATCGTCCGGACGCGCGTCACCAGCAGTTCGCGGGCGGTCACGTCGCCGATCGTATCGGCGATCTTGACCCGGTCGCCGATTTGAAAGGGGCGCATGTACGTGAGCACCAGCCCGGAAATGATATTGCTGATCGCGCCGGTCGAGCCCAAAGAAAAGAGGACGCCCAGGAAAATCGAAATCGCCCGGAAGGCTTCAGATCGGGAGCCGGGAATGTAAGGAAAGACCGCGATCGCGCCGAAGACGATGACCAGGAACCGTACGATCTTGTAGGTGGGCCACGCCCAATCCCGGTGAAACCCCGCGAAGGTAATGGCTCCGCGCTCGATTCCGCTGAAGATCAGATAAATCAGCTTGATGATGTAGCGGGTCACGACGACGATCACGATGATCGAAATGACGTCGGGCACGTAGGTCACGAACGCCTGGCCGATCGCGCGCAGCGTCGAGAACACCGCGCCGAAGAGTTGCGCCGAGACGCCTTTCGTCCAGGGGAACACCCCCAACACGGTCGAAATGTAGAAATACAAGAGCAGCAGCGTGGCAATGACGCGGACGGCCTTGGCCAAGCCGATGAGCAGTTCGGCGATTTGCCGAGCGGAAAAGAGTTCGACACGCTGCACCTTGATGGATCGGATATACGTGCCGCGCCAGGCGTCGATTGTGGCGTACACCTTGGGAAAGCCCTTCCGGAAGCCGATCAGAAGGGCTACAAGCACCAGCGTATCGAGCAGGGCAAACAGGCTGTCGATCAGGAGCGATTTCACGCTGGTCTCTTCTCTCTGTTTGCTGAGGGCGTTGCGGATCTTGAACGCGTACTCCTTGGCCAGAACCTGGGGCGTTTTGCCGAGCGGTTGAGCGTCGGCATCCGTCACCGCGACGAGGATCGTCTCGCCCAGCACGATGTCGGTCGACTGCTCCCGATCGACGGTGGTGATGCGCTGCACATCGGTACCGGGATCGTTCGCCAGCCGGGTCAGTCGCTGGGCAATGACCCGAGCGCGATCCTGAGGCGTGAACGGACCGAAGCTCGCGTAGATGGAAAACAGGTCCTCCTCTCCGAATCGCACGGGTGCTCCCGCCGGCTTCTCGGCGGGCGGCGCCGCGGGAGCCTGCGCCAAGGCGGGCGAAACAGTCAGGGCAACCAGCAGGGTCAGGATCGGAATCGCCTGTTTCGTCATCATTCGCATGGGATATCCTCCGATGTCGTTCGGAAGCCTGACTCCGCACCGGCCGGCGGCCCGTGCGGGGCCGCCGGCCAGGCGCATTGTCCCACACTCGTCGACGATTCTCCAGACCGGCGAGGCGGCGAGCGAGGCGCCGGCGCTGAGCATCACCACTTAAGCACGGATGCTGCTCGGACGGCCTTGCTCGATTGCTATCGTTCGGCGTTCCCTGCATAATGGACGCCGGCGGCGCACCGGCTCTTTGCGGAGTCTCCGGCCTATGGACGAAGTCGCGGTCAGCATTACCTCCGTCGGCATCCTGGTCTTTCTGGCCCATCTGTTCACGGGCATCTTCCGGCAGACCAAGTTGCCCGACGTTCTGTTGCTGATCATCATCGGCCTGGTCATCGGCCCCGGGCTCGGACTGGTGACTCCCGAGCATTTCGGCGCGGTGGGGCACGTCTTTACCACCGTCACCCTGATCGTGCTGCTGTTCGAGGAAGGATCGGGCATCCCGCTGCCGACGCTCCGGAAGGCAGTACTGGGCACCTCTTCCTTGAGCCTTATGAGCTTTCTCGTGACCATGGGCGCGATTGCGGGGGTGGCCCTGTACATGACGGATCTCACCCCGATCCTTGCCTTGATGTTCGGGGCGATCGTCGGCTCCACTTCTCCGGCGGTGGTTGTGCCGCTGGTCAAACAGCTCGACATGCAGGACAAGAGCCGAACGATCCTGTTTCTCGAATCGGCGGTCAGCGACGTGTTCAGCATCGTGGTGGCCCTCGCTTTCCTGGAACTGTACCGCCTGGGCGAGATCCGGATCGGGCTCATGGCCGGGCACATTCTGGCGTCGTTCCTCATGGCGAGTATCCTGGGCGTCGGGAGCGGCCTGCTCTGGTCGGTGCTGCTCAACAAGATCCGGACGCTGCAGAACGCGATCTTCACGACGCCGGCCTTCGTCTTCGTGATTTTCGGGGTCGCGGAGTTCTTCGGATTCAGCGGCTACATCGCGGCGTTGGCCTTCGGCATCACGCTCGGCAACATCCGGTCGTTTCAACTGTCCGCCTGGAAGCGGATTCTCCCGCAGGACACGATCACGCTGAACGAGACCGAAAAGATCTTCTTCTCCGAGGTGGCGTTTCTGCTGAAGACGTTTTTCTTCGTGTACGTCGGGCTGTCCGAGCGTCTGACGGACCCATGGGTGGTCTCGATCGGCTTCCTTCTGACCGTGGTGATCTTTCTGGTCCGCATTCCGGTGGTCCGCCTCTCCGTGGACAGGGAGACCCGCGTGTCGGACGCCTCGCTGATGGCCGCCATAGCTCCCAAGGGATTGGCGACGGTCGTGCTGGCGTCGATTCCGCTCCAGCAGGGTCTTCCCGGCGGGGAGCTGATCCAGGACCTCGCCTATGCGGTTGTGCTCTTCAGCATCGTCTTCACCGCGCTGCTCGTGTTCCTGCTGGAGCGCACCACGCTGGCGAAGGCGTACGGGCGGCTGTTCACCGGATTCGGCGCGAAAGCGGCGAGCCCCGACGCGTCGGCGGGCTGAGCGGTCCGGCGGCCCCCGGGCGACGTTGTCCGGCGCGCCTCTGGCCTCATCCCCTGAACGTGGTCTACAATTCCGGCACCGCTGGCTCATTTTTCGTGGTGTCCAACAAGGGAGGGTCCCATGGCTGATACAATCCGCACCGCGCAGTATTTCAAAGTCGAGGTCCCGGACAAGCCGGGCATCGGCGCCGGCGCGCTCACCATGTTGCGGGACGCCGGCGTCAACTTGTTGGCGTTCTCCGCATTTCCCCGGGGGCGACGATCCCAAATGGATTTCGTCCCGTCCGACCCCGAAGCGTTCAAAACGGCCGCCAAGCGCGCCAAGTGGAAGCTCAAAGCGCCCAAGACCTGTTTCCTGATCGAGGGAGACGATCGGCCCGGCGCGTTGGTCGACGCCCTGGCGCAACTGGCCGGCGCGAAGATCAACGTCACGGCGTTGGACGCGGTGGTGGCCGGTTCCGGCCGTTACGGGGCGATCTTTTGGGTCAAACCCCGGGATGTGAAGAAGGCATCCAAGTTGCTGGGAGCCTTGTAGGCCAGGCGCAGGTCTCGCGGCCACAGCTATGGGCACAGAGACGCTTCAACCGGGCGATGCTCTGATCGTCGTGGACGTCCAGAACGACTTTCTCCCCGGCGGGGCGTTGGGCGTGCCGGGCGGCGATCGGATCGTACCCATCCTGATGCGCTACATGGCCCGCTTTCAATCGCGTGGGTTGCCGATCTTCCTCTCCCGCGACTGGCATCCGTCGAATCACTGTTCCTTCCGCGAACGGGGGGGTCCGTGGCCCGTCCACTGCGTCGCCGGCTCGCCCGGTTCCTTGCCGCCGCCGGGCTTCCAGACGCCCCCGTCTGCCGTCGTCATTCACAAGGCGACCGAGCCGGACCAGGACGCCTACTCCGCGTTCCAGGGCACGCCGCTCGACGAGCGGCTTCGAGCCGCCGGCGTGCGACGCCTGTTCGTCGGCGGCCTGGCGACCGACTACTGCGTGCTCAACACGGTGAAGGACGCCAGGAAACTCGGCTATGACGTCTGTCTCCTGACGGACGGCATCAGAGCCGTCAACGTGCAACCGGACGACGGGCGCAAGGCGGAGGAGGAGATGGTCCGCCTGGGCGCCGTGCCGATCCGCCTGGAGAATCTCGCGGCATGAACCAGCCCCCGAGCGCGCTCCTCACCGATCTCTACCAACTCACCATGCTCCAGGCCTACGTGGAGCAGGGGATGGAGGAGACGGCGGTCTTCGAGTTCTTCGTCCGCAAGCTGCCGCCCGCCCGCAACTTTCTGATCGCGGCCGGCCTGGAGCAGGTGCTGGACTATCTGGAAACGTTCCGCTTCAGCCCGGCGGATCTGGAGTGGCTCGCGCGCTGCGGGCGCTTCGGCCGGTCGTTCGTCGACTACCTGGAACACCTGCGTTTTACCGGCGACGCGCACGCCATGCCGGAAGGCACGGTCTGTTTCCCGAACGAGCCGATCCTCCGCGTGACCGCCCCGCTCCCTCAGGCCCAGTTCGTCGAAACCCGGGTCATGAACCTCCTCAACTTCCAGACCATGATCGCATCCAAGGCGGCGAGGTCGGTGTTGGTCGCGGGCGGCAAGCCGCTGATCGATTTCGGGTTGCGGCGCGCTCATGGCGCGGAGGCGGGGCTGCTCGCGGCCCGGGCGAGCCACCTGGTCGGCTTTACCGGCACGGCGACGGTGCTCGCCGGCGTGAGATTCGGGATTCCGGTCTACGGCACGATGGCCCACGCGTTCGTGCAGGCGCACGAAGACGAAGCCCGCGCGTTCGAGCACTTCGCCTACGCCCAGCCCGACAACGTCGTGTTGCTGATCGACACCTACGACACGGAGGCGGCCGCCCGCAAGGTGGTGGCGCTCGCGCCCCGGCTGAAGGAGAAAGGCATTACCGTCAAGGGCGTGCGGCTGGATAGCGGGGATCTGGCGGATCACGCCCGGAAGGTCCGACGGATCCTTGACGACGGCGGGCTTCCGCACGTGCAGATTCTGGCGAGCGGCAATTTGGACGAGTACCGGCTGGAGGCCCTCATGGCGAGCGGCGCGCCTATCGACAGTTTCGCGGTCGGCACGGCCATGACGACGTCGGCCGACGCCCCGTCGCTCGACTGCGCGTACAAGCTGCAGGAATACGCCGGACGGGCCTGCCGAAAACGGTCGGAGGGAAAAGCCACGTGGCCGGGCCGGAAACAGGTATACCGGCACTATGAGGCGGACGGCCCATTCGCCGAGGACATCGTCACCCTGGCGGATGACGCGCAGACAGGCGACGCGCTCCTCCGGCCGGTCCTGCGGGCCGGCCGCCGTCTCGCCCCCCCTCCTTCCCTCACCGAAGCGCGCGCGCACGCCGCTTCCCAACTCGCCCGCCTACCCGATTTCTTGCGGCGACTGGACCCCGCTCCGCCCTACCCGGTCAAGATCGCCCAAGCGCTCCGCGATCTCGCCAAGTCCGTCGATGAGCGGGGTTAATGAACACCAGCGAGCAGCTAGGTGGTCCGGGCTCTTCGCTGCTAGCTACCAGCTATTCGCTGCCTCCCTGGCACAGTCGAAGGCCCATGGGGCTGATCAGTGAGGTCGCTTCGGATTGGACGGGACGGCGCCGTCCTTGATGTCCAACACCTTCACGTCGAAGGTGAGCGTCTTGCCGGCGAGCGGATGATTGAAATCCAGCACGACCGTCTCATCCTTGACTTCCGACACCCGTGGATAGAGCACCCGGCCGTCAGGCCCTCGGCCCTGGAGCTGCGCCCCGACCTTCAACGCGTCCGGTGGAATCAGTTTCTTGCTCACTTCCTGAAAGGCTTTGGGATCGACAACCCCGTAGCCGTCCGCCGGAGGAACGGTCACCGTCTTCTTGTCGCCCACCGCCATGCCCTCCAGCGCCTTCTCCAACCCGACGATCAGCTCGTGCGCGCCTTGGGTGTACTTCAAGGGATCGCCGCCCACGTTGCTCTCGACGACCGTCTTGTCGTCCAACCGGAGCGTGTATTCGAGGGACACCAGTTTACCTTCTGACACCGTCATCTTCGACGCTCCTTTCTGTGCCTGCGCCTGCGCGCAGGCGACGTTGACGGACAGGACCACGACGAACGCGAGCAAGCCCCCACCCGTAAGCCGGTACATGTTCATAGGCTAGACCTCCGTGGAAGAGGGTGAAACCTCTAAATAGGCTGGAAAAGGTCGCAGGATGGTCGGACCAGGCAGGCGATCGGTTCCAGACTATTCATGTGACGTTGCGAGCAGCCTACCACATTTTCCCGTGACACGACAATTGCGGGAAGAGCGGAGGGATAAAGGGCACACACGATGGGCGTGACAATTCCGCCATGCCCGGGCGAAGGCCGGCCACAGTCCTGGAGCGGGACGCTCGCGTCGGAGAGGGATCGGGCTGAGGACCGTCAGGTTTCGTAATAGATGACGACCGTGGACTTCCCGCACTTGCTGCAAGCGCCTTGTTTCGTCATCGGGGTCTTGCCGGCTCGTTCAGCGGTCTGAAGTTGCGCGTCTTCTTTCGAGGACTTGTTATAGCAGTCGCTGCAGTAGGTCGAGGTCATACCCATGGTTGCACCTCCGTGTGTGGGATGAACATGCACCGATGCCGTTAAGTGCCAAAGAAACCCGCAAGGTCAACACCTTGTTCCTGGCAGAACCGGTTCCACAATTTCAGTATAGCGTCATTCCTGGAACTTGCCAGGGAAAGTTGCGTAGGGAAGAAGGTACAAGGATTGAAGCCGATTTGAGGAGAAGGACCGCGTGGATTCGCGCGGCCCCCCAGCGGCGTCACGGTCTTAGCGCGGCGCGGCGCCCCGAATCAGGATCTTGGGGCCGTCTTCGACCAGAAGCACCTTGCCATCATCCCTCCGGTTCCCGAGCACCCATTCATACAGCCTCTTGGCGTCATCCAACTCCGGATCCTGCGGCACCCCGTAGTATTCCTTCTGCATCGCCTCATCATACAGGCCGACGCAGCCGTGCGAAGCGGGATAGCCGGGCACATCCCGCCCGTGAATCCAATAGGACACCCCTTCGCGAGTGACGAAGAAGTGAAGCGCGTAATTCATCGGATAAGGCGTGTCGGTACCCTCGATCGTGTACAGGCAGGACTTATGCTGGCGGTGAAGCGCCGTGATCCGGAATAAGCCAGTCGGCGTCTCGTTTCCTGCTTCACCCGTCGTCACCGGCATCGAAAAGCGGAGCGAACCATATTCGTAGGCGCCAAGAAATTGCTCGGCGAGATCAATCAGGATGAATTGCTCGTCGGTCTTCGCTGGTGGATATTCGGGCGGCAGAGGTGTGAAATTCGCGATCTCCTCAAGACGTCTCGGCACCTTAATCCGGACTCCGTGATAGGCATGACGCCGGTCAACGCGATTAAACCGCGCCACGTCCACCCAGCGCTTCCCGAATAACCGTTCGAGCGTCTCCCCTTTTCCGATCTGCCGACACTCCCAGGCAATGTCGGCATCGCTGGGATGGATGACGGCGCAGAGAGAAGACGGATGCTTGAGCTTGGCGTCGGGACTGGGCCGGGACTGGCCAAGGGTTGGCTCGCAGGAAGCGGCAACACAGAAAGCGAGAAGGATGAAGCCGGAAGTTCTGCGGCCTACCACCATCGGAACGGGCCGGAATCAAGATGAACAAACCTCTTGCGAGGATAGTAGCCGACCCCACCGCACTTGAGCTTCAGCGCCGTCTCACGGACCGTACGGAGGTTGACCCCGGGAATAAAGAAATCAATAGCCTGGCCCTGCACATGCAGGCTGTGGCGAGCCACCCGTCTACCCATACGGATCAACAGAGCCTGATACTCCGGCGAACGATACCCCGAAACCACGCGGATTTCCCGATCGCTGCCGACTTGCTTCTGCACTAGGTTCACGAATTCAATGACCCGCACATCCATGGCGGCCATTTCATTGGTGTGGTGGCATCGAAGGAGATAGTTCACATCGTCCAGGGCTTCGTAGTCGTAGCGGCCCTCCTCGTCGCGGTAGGTGACCGTCAAGCGTTCGTCGGTGTGGAGGTTATAGAACGTGAGCCGGCCCCCGGGCCATCGGCCCGCAAACAGGTCCGATGGGCTGTGAGGCGTCCGCAAAGCGGTCAACCCGATTGTTCGCTCTCGGGTGCCGACCCTTCCGCTAGGGCCTGCGCGAGCAGGCGCCGGTCGGATTCATATGTCAGGCGGGACCCGGCTTCGGCGATGGGCAGCCAGACCGCTTCTTCGACTTCACGATCCGGCTCCCCGACGCGTTCGATCGCGGTCATCTTGAACCACCGGACGGTCTTGTGGATGCGTCGCCCGTCCTGCTGAAACCAGTATTCGGACCGGGGCAGTTCCCGTTCGATCCGGCAACGCCAACCCGTCTCCTCCTCCACTTCGCGCAGCGCCGCCTCCGGGCTCCGCTCGCCCTCGTTGAGCCGGCCCTTGGGAAACGTCCACACCTCCCGGCCTTTGAGACTTCGCACGCGGATGAGGAGGACGGTGTCGTCCTTGACCACCACCCCGCCGGCGGAAAATTCAAAGCTTGGCTTGGTCACGGTTCGCTCGCCATCCTTGCACCAGACCCCCACGTCGTGCGCGACCGTTTTAGATCCTGATCCATGGCCCGGCTTCCGCCGATCTCTCCGCCACAGACTACCATGCCGGACCGCAGCCTCGCACCACATGAAGTTAGCGGTTGATTGCGGCTCCGACTCCAAGGTACTGTTCACGACCGGCCGGCGGAGACAGAACAGAAGCGGCAACCCGTGGCATGACGGTGAAAGCGCAATTTCCGGACGAGCAAACCGCCGAGGGCGAATTCAAACGGCAAGAGGACGCGTTTCGCGGTTGGGTGACGGCGGACGGCAGTTCCGGCTACCCGGCGGTTCGCGGGCGCTACCATCTCTATGTGTCGTGGGCCTGCCCCTGGGCGCACCGCACGATCATCGTGCGGAAGCTCAAGAAACTGGAAGACGTGATCGGGATGACCGCGGTGGACCCGATCCGCGACGACCGCGGATGGGCGTTTCGGGACGGGCCGGGCCATTCGACCGACCCGGTCAACGGGTTCCGCTTTCTGAGCGAGGCCTACCTGGCGACCGACCCGAATTATCGCGGACGGGTCACGGTGCCCGTGCTGTGGGATAACGAGACCAAGCGCATTGTCAGCAACTCCGACGACGACCTCATGCGCATGTTCAACAGCGAGTTCGACCGGTTCACCGACAGCACGATCGACTTGTATCCGAAAGGGTTACGGAAGGACATCGACGATCTCAACGCCTTCATCTATGAGAACGTGAACGACGGAGTCTATCGCGCGGGGTTCGCCACGTCGCAGCGAGTCTACGAGCGGGCCGTACGGCGCCTGTTCGACGCGCTCGATCAGCTCGAGGCGCGCTTGCGGGATCGGCGTTATCTCTTCGGATCGCGGTTCGTCGAGACGGACTGGCGCTTGTTCGTCACGCTCGTCCGGTTCGACGCGGTGTACCACGGACACTTCAAGTGCAACATCCGGCGGATCATGGATTACCCTAACCTATTGGGCTACCTGAAAGACCTGTACCACCACGACGGGATCGCCGAGACGGTGAACTTCGATCACATCAAGCGGCACTACTACGTCACCCACGACGACATCAACCCCACGCGCATCGTGCCCCTCGGTCCCGACCAGGACCTTCACGCCCCGCACGGGCGGGAGCGGCTCGGATAAGCAGAGCGCACCTCACAACAGTCACCATGAGCCTTCGGCTCACCCTGCTGGATGAAAATGCGGGTGGCGCCGACCTGGGTGCCCGGCCGCGCGCAGCGGGGTCCCTACACCGGGCGGGGTGCGAGCACGGACGGGCTGGTCGGTGACAGGACCCGCATTTTCAAACCAACCCTCCGACACTCTCCCCGCCGGACGACCGGTCCAATTTCTCCACCCGGACCCCGAGGAGCCGGATGAGCTTGCCTTTGGGATTCTCGCGCGCATCCAAGAACGGCAGGAGAAGCTTCAACGCCTCCAGCTCGAGGACCTTGGCGGAGCCGGTCGGCTCCCGCAGGGTGTGGGAGCGCGACACCGTCTCGAAATCGGCAAAGCGCACGGTGAGGACGACTGTCCGAAATCGCACGTCCCCTTCCTCCGCCAGACGGGCCGCCACACCTTGGCACATCGCCTTGAGCCGGTCGCCCAGGACCGTGGGGTCGAACGTGTCCCGCTCGAACGTTTCCTGCTCCCCAATCGACTTGGGCTCATAGAACTCCTCGATCGGCGAGTCATCCCGCCCTCGCGCCTTCTCATAGAGATCGATCCCACGCTTGCCGAACAGCTCGTGGAGGTCCTCCGGCGAGTAGCGCCTGAGATCCTTCACCAACCTGATACCCCGTTTGGCCAACCACTCTTCCGTCTTCGGACCGATGCCCGGAATCGCGCGCACAGGTAACGGAGCCAAAAACTTTTCGGCTTCATCCTCTCTCACGATGGTCAACCCGTCCGGCTTCCTGAGGCCTGACGCGATCTTGGCAACCAGCTTATTCGGCCCGATGCCAATCGAAGCGGTGAGCCCCTCCTCGACCCGAATGGCCTCTTTGATCCGGCGGCACAGGGCTTCGGCTTGTTCATACGAGCCCGTGAAACTCAGATCCAGATAGGCTTCATCGATGCTGGCCTGTTCGAGGTGTGTCACAAACCGCCGGAGGATTTCCATAATCCGATGGGACACCTGCGCATACTTCCGCATATCGACCCGCAGGAACACGACAGCCGGCTCTCCCCGCTTTCTGGCTGCTTCGGACAACCGCCAGGCGCGGGAGATCGGGAGCGCGGAATGGATCCCATACTCGCGGGCCTTATAGTTCGCGGTCGAGACCACGCCGCGTCCCTGGCCCTGCTTCGGATCGGCGCCGACAACCAATGGCACCCCGCGCAGGGCGGGATTGTCCCGCTCTTCAATCGCTGCGAAGAATGCGTCCATATCCAAGTGAGCCACGATTCTCGGCATGGTCAGCCCCCACTGTTGCCCCAGCGTACCATCCAAGGTCTTACCGCGGCCACCGAAGCCGGACAGCATGGCCGTCAGCATTCTGGGGCATTTTGCCATTTCACTGTCGGCTGCATGTGGCCTGTTTCCCCCCTCTCCGTCTCTTTGAAACCATGTTGGATCGCAACTCCTTGATGGTTCAGGAAGAGCGCTCCGCCATCAGAATTCGCTCTCACAGTGGCAAAGGAGTTGCTTATCGGATAGGATGGGTACAGACAGAACACTGCCGATAGGGTCACGAGGAACAGGGAACATGGCGCCGAATCAGAACCGCACACTCAGTTTTGACGAGAAGAAAGCCGCCGAAGCCGCCTTTCGAGGCCTGCCGATCGACTCGAGCTGGTCGGAGAGCGCCCAGGCGATCTACTACGGCATTGTCGCACACACCCAGGGCCGAAATATCGTAGACGAGGCGGAGCTCGAAGGCGTCCTGTCATAAGCCGATACCTGCGATCGACATCGTCTCAAACCCTCCATCACAGACCGCCGCCACGTCCGCTCTTTCCAACACAAAGCTTTCGGCCGTAACCCCGTCGCATTGTTGGCACAACCGGTCACACCTCTACCTCCCCTTGCCGCTCCTTGCGAAGGAGGGGTTAAGCTGACAGCTATTTGCTATTCGCTACTCGTTATTAGCTCCTCTCAATGCAATGGAGGGGCCTGTTCTAGCACCCGGACGCGTGGTACGTTATAGATGAGCCGGCAAGAAGGGAGGAACCTACGGAACGTCCCACGAGGACTCTTATGGAATCCTCTCAGAATGGGCGACGGCGCTGGGCTGTCTTGCTTGCGTGGGGAGTGGGGACAGGGGTTCTCCTCTCCGCATTCCCGGCAGGGGCGACCGACGCGGAAGTGCCCTGGGAATGCTCAGGGTACACGGGAGAGGCGCAGGCGCGCTGCGTCCGAACCTTGATCGAAATCCAGGGCGAGAAGATTGCGAAGCTGGAAGGCCAACTGAAGGCGCAACAAGACACGGTCGCCCAACTGAAAGAACAGGTTGACCGTCAAACGGCGGCCGCCAGCCAGGAACGCCAATCCGCGCCCCCTCCCGTGACCGTCGCACCGGTCATCCCATATGCCTACCCATATTGGTATGCATACTCCTATGGGTATCCCTCGGTAGGCTTCTCGCTGTACTTGGGCAGCCCGTGGATCTACGGCCCACCGTACTTCGGCCCCAGCTTCAACTTCTACCGGGGTCCACGGTTGTTCGGGCATCGCGGCTACTGGGACCACCGCTGGTAACTTTCCCCCGCGTGAGGCGTTCCTCGTGAAGCGTGAAGCGATTGACAAGTGTGGGGAGCACGGGGAGCGTCTGGCTGTATCTTCGAGCAAGCTGGATGGAAGAAGTGAGGGAAAGACTATCCGCTACAACGTCGTGATCGAAAAGGCACGATCAAACTATGCCGCGTACGTGTCCGATTTGCCCGGTTGCGTGGCGACAGGCGCCACCGTCGAGGAAACCGAGAAACTCATTCGCAAGGCCATTGACTTTCACCTGGAAGGATGACGAGCCGACGGTTTATCAATTCCCCCACCCAGCAGTCGGGTCGAAGACATCGACGTCTCTGCCTAGCGCCGCATCGTCAAAGTTCGTCTACGTCAGGAGGTCTTGCCCTATCCCCAACAATCGCATCAATGTTCCCGGCCCCGTTTGATTCCATCACTGGTGTGGCTGGCATGCGCGCCCGGCGGAGGATGTTGCAAAGTCAGGGACGGAACCGCAGAAATGTGCCGGGGCTCATTCCCGTATACGCTTCACAAGGGAGGCGGCTTCGCGCAACGCTTCCGCGAGCGTTGGACCGGAAGATGCACGGAGATCATCGCGAACGTGCTTGTGATGGCGTGAAAAGGGGTCGCGTGAAAAGGGGTCGATGGCGTGAAAAGGGGTCGGGAGTCTTTGTTCGTGCGTGCATCCTCGGATACAGGGACTGCAGCGGAAGAGCGTAATCGCTGGAACAAGAGAGCGTAGTTCTTTGGTTCCCCCGACAATGTCTCCTGTTCCACTGAGTCGGAACGTGAGGGCCAAGAAAGACTCCCGACCCCTTTTCTCCGGCACGACCCCTTTTCTCCGGCACGCCTCCCTTAATTCCGGAGCAGGCCGAGTTCACCATCCCGTCTTTATTCCTCGTGCAGCCGCCACAGGCCGGCTTCGCGCGCCAGGCGCATGGCTTCGTCCACTTCGCTGTACATGACCACGCGGTTCAACTGCGGATGGCGGGTCGCTTTGGCGGCCGGGTGGTACTGGTCCATGACGTTGACGTACGTGTCCCGGGAGATCTCCTCGGCCAGGAACCGCATCACTTCGGCCGTCCCGGCGAGATTGTTCGGCAGCACGAGATGGCGGACCAGGAGACCCCGCACCGCCAGTCCTTCGTCGTCCAACACTAGGTCGCCGACCTGCCGATGCATCTCCTTGATTGCGGCCTGCGCCGCCTGCGGGTAGTCAGGCACCTTGGACAATCGGCGGCCGACGTCGACGTCGGCATATTTCAGATCGGGCATGTAGATGTCCACGATACCGTCCAGCAGTCTGAGCATGTCCACGTCGTCGTAGGCGCTGGTGTTGTACACGACAGGGAGTCGCAGGCCGCGCTGGGCCGCGACGAGCAAGCCTTCCAGAATCTGCGGGACCTGATGCGAGGGGCTGACGAGGTTGATGTTGTGGCAGCCTTGCTCCTGCAAGTCGAGCATAAGGCCGGCCAACGCCTCCGGTTCCAGCTCTTCCCCGTTCGGTTGGTGGCTGATGTCGAAGTTCTGGCAATAGACGCAGCGGAGATTGCAGCTCGCGAAAAAGATCGTGCCCGAGCCGTACCAGCCGCGAATCGGAAATTCCTCGCCATGGTGCGGTCCTGCGCTCGCGACCAGCGCTTTGGCCCCGACCAGGCAGGTTCCCAATTCCCCCTCGAACCGGTTGACCTCGCAATGGCGCGGACACACCCGGCAGGACGCGAGCCGCGCCCTTGCCTGCTCGACGCGATCGTACAGTCCGCCGCTCCGCAACAGCGCTCGATAGCCGGCTTGCTGTCTGGTTCCTACATAGGGCATGGGAGCTTCACCCTCACCTTGCCTCTCCCACCAATCTTGCGGAGAGAGGACGGGGATGACGGAGGTCAATCGAAGATGAAGACAAGCTACTGTGCAACAGGAATGGTGTCAACTCGGTCTTGCCGGTGTCGGCGGGTGGGCTTTTCTCGTAACAACGAGCCTTATCTCTGCTGATAAGTCACAGGTGGCCTCTGGAGGTCGGGACGAGTGAGCACCCGGCAGCTATTCGCTGTTGGCTGTTTGCCATTCGCTCTTCTTACGGGAGCGTCTGCCAGCCGCCGTCGGCCCAGATGTACGTGGCTTTCTCGGGATCTTGAGCCGGACGCTGGGCCGGCACGAAACGGCATCCGGTCTGCCTATAGAGTTGCTCGGCCTTGTGGGCCATCAACAGGGCGAGAGACATATCGGGGTGAGCCGCTTGAACGATGACCGGCACCACAATCTCTCCGTTCAACCTGCGGAACACGCGCGGCTCATCAATTATCGGCGCCGTTCCGTTCTTTTCTTCTTTGATCAACTGAGCCAAGCGATCCAGCGCCGCTCGCTCAATGCCATCCAAGTCAATCATCGCAACGTTCCTCGTCGGTTCGGCGTTCATCGCCGGATCGGTTGAACGCACTTAACCGGCATTATTCCTGAACGCTTCTGCTGCAAACGCGGATACGTTGTTCCGACAGGCGTGCTCGCCACTCAGTCAGTCAACATACTGTTGCAAGTATGCTTCCCTCCTTCGCGGCTGCGCTTGGGGGTACCCATTGCTCTTCTTGCTGCAATGGGTCTAGCACAACGCGTCTGCCGGGTACCCGTTGCTCTTTCGGTGCAACGGGTGCAGCGCGACGAACCGTCATGAATAATGCGGGTTAAAACAGCGGATGTGGCGCGTGGCCGAAGCGCGGTGTCTCCGGCCCAGCGCCGGCGTTGCCGATGATCCGCCACACGCCGTCTTCCTTCACCAGGTAATGGGTTTCCTCAAACCAGCTGTCGACGGTGACCTTTTGGCCGGTCTCGTTCGACAGGCCCCAGAGGACCCCGGTACATTTGACCTCGGCCCGTATCTCGCCGTCCATATGCACGGTCTTGATTTCCGTGAAGAGATGCCGCGAATGGAGCTTATGATGGTATTCGAAGATCTCTTCCCAGATACGACGCGCATCCGACTTCCGCAGCCCATGATAGTTGTACCGTTTCGAGTACAGCGCCATCACGCCGTCGAGATCGCGCGCTTGAACCGCCGCCTCGGCCTTATCGAACACTGCCACTAGGTCCTTCACAACCTGCTCCTCCGCCTGAGCCTCGGACCCGAGCATGAGATCCACCTCGGCCGCCGCCTGTCCGGCGATCATCAGAGCCAGGCCACATGCCAGCCCGGCGCCCCGTCGCAGCATCCAAGGCCCGCTTCCGATCATGCTATTCCTCCTCCACTTCACGCGCTTCCTTCAGTGACTTGGTGATCGTCTTGAAACGATCCCACGGCATGGCAAGCCAGGTTTCCGCCGTCACATGCCCGAGGGATCGGACGAGTCATGCGACCGTGGTGGCCGCTTCGTTGTCCGTGGCCTCGAAAATGTCGAAAGCGTCCAGGGCCCGAGAACCGTAGACGGTTCAATCGATCTTTACGGTGATCGCCTTTCTCTTGGCCTCTTCCGTCTTGGGCAGGTGAATCTCCAGCACCCCTTCCTTGAGCGACGCCTTGATCTCCTCGGGTTTCACCTCGCACGGCAACGCCACGCTCCGGACGAAGGCTCCGTAAGACCGTTCCCGGCGGCGATAATCCTGTTCCTTGACTTCTTTCTCCTCTTTCTTTTCTCCCTTGATGGTCAAGGTTTCGCCCGAGAGTGTGACTTCAATGTCCTCCTTGACCATGCCCGGCACATCGGCCTTGACCACGACCTCATCCTTCCCCTCATAGACATCGATCGAGGGCGCTCGCAGCGGGACCAGCGATTCGGGCCACCAGCGCTCCGGCCTGAATAGACTCGGGAACGGGTGTCGCCAGAACTCTTCAGCCATGCGATCGAACCACCGGTCGATGTCTTCCCATCTGGGGACAAGCTCGGCCGGCCGCTTGGGAACCAGCGCCTTCGACTCCTTCTCTTTCTTCGCCATTTCTTTCTTTGCCATCGCGATCCCTCCTTCTCTCTCCTCGGGTGAACAGACGATCACCCGTTTCGACCTTGATCCTCGGCTTGTCTCGCTTCTTCCCGCAGCAGCGCTTTTGCTTCCGTGCGACTGTAGCCTCGTGCGCCTTTTTTGGTGCTGTGCGGCTTTGTCGGCTTGGCCTTGAGCCTGATCGGGAGTTTTATCCGACGTTTCTTCATGAGCTTCGAGTCAGGACCAGTACTGGCAGGCCTTCGCATAACCGAACAGCAGGTCCCGCCTGGCCACGAGCCCCACGAGTTTTTTGTCCCGTACCACCGGGAGCCGAGTGACATACCGATCCTGGAAAAGATTGGCGATCTGGACCAAATTCATGTCCTCGGTCACGGAGAGGACCTGCCGAGTCATAATGTCCGCCGCCGAGATTTTCCGCAAATCCCTCCCCTCGATCACCGCCTGGAGCACGTCATACTCGCTCACCAACCCGACCAGCGTCCGGTCTTCTTCTACAACGGGCAGGCTGCCGAAGTTCCACTTGGTCATGATGCGGACGATCGACAGGACATCCGTACGGGGCGTGCAGGTGAATAGCGCGTCCTGCATGAGTTGCGCCGCCGTTAGGGTTGCCGGATCGCACGCCCAATCGATGAATTCGCTCTTGCGCATCATGCCCCCTTTGCCGAAGCGCGCGTGGCGGACCCGTCGCTCAGATAGGCGCGCAGCACGTCCCGCCGGGCCACGATGCCGATCAGCTTGTCGTGGACATCGACGACCGGCACGCGGATCAGGCCGCTGGCGCGCAGCACGTGGACCAACGTCGCGATGTCCATCTCCGGACGAACCGAGTACGGATTGCGCGCCATCACGTCCTGCGCCGTCACCTCGCTCCACTTCTGCTTCCGGTCGAGCGAAACCAGCAGGTCGTGCTCGCTCACGATGCCGATCAACCGCTTTTGGTCATCCACGACCGGCACGGCGCCGAACCCTTCGATCATCATCGAGGCGATGACATCGGCTTTCGTCTGCGGGTGCGCCACTTGGACCTGCGTCTCCATGACTTGGGCAACCATGAGCCGGTGAAACCCCGAGGGTTTGTCGTCCTGCATCTCATTCCTCCATCGATGACCACGGCTCTAGGAACGGCTCCAGCCTGCTTGATCGCGAGCCGGTGCCCTCCCCTTCTTCACGACCGATCTGACTACAAGATACATGCCGTCGGGTGTCGCTCTGCTATCCCTTTGCCGATTTCCAAGAGTTCGGCTTTCTCGCAGGCGTTCGGGATCCCAGCGACAGGTTTGCTTTCCCAACATCCACTTATTCTTTGTCGCGTTCCGCCACAGAGTCCGTTCGATCGCCTGTCCCAGGACTCCCCATCCTCGCCAAACGCCAATAGCTGGTAGCCAACACCGAACAGCCGTCCGGGCTTGGTTCAGGCAATGAGGACCGAAGAAATTAAGGGAATTATGGGCCAGCGAGTCGCGAGACCCGTCATCTTCTTGAGGTGGCACTATCCTTGCTCACCCACAGCTAGTGGTGAGGGCTGCCCATGAAGCTGCTTACCGCCATGCTCGAACGGGCGGCCGATGCGGCGATGGTGGTCGATGAGCGTGGCACGATCATCTATTGGAATCGAGCCGCCGAGCGTCTGCTGGGGTTCCGCGCCCGGGACGTCGTCGGGCGCCCGTGCCATGAAGTCCTCTGCGGCACGGCACCGGGCGGTCATCCCCTCTGCTCGCCCACCTGCGCGATCGGCGCCCAACTGGCCCGGGGCGGCGCAGTCCGCCATTTCGATATGCGGACCCAGACCAAAGCCGGCCGCCGCGTGTGGATCAACGTCAGTTCGTTTCCGGTGCCGACTCGCAAAAGGTCACGCTTCCTGCGCGCACATCTGTTCCGCGACATCACCGCCCTTGCCAAGGTGCGCCGGCTCGTGAACGAGCTCCACATGGTCGTGTCTGCTCCGGTGGAACAGGCGCGCCATGAGCTCAACCCGGCCGCCGCCTCGCCGCGGTCCGAGTCCGCGGAGATTCCACAGACGCTGTCCTTGAGCGAACGCGAGAGAGAGGTGCTGCGGCATCTGGCGGCCGGCCACACCACTCGGCAGATCGCCGATGTGCTGTGTATCAGCACGGCGACCGTGCGGAACCACATCCAGCATATCCTCGCCAAGCTCGGCGCCCACACCCGTCTGGAGGCCCTCGCGATCGCCTACCATCCCGGATCACCGCCCGCCTGAGACTCGACGGCGAACCACTCACCGTTTACTGACTTCATGGTGCAACTGCTCCGGCCGGCAAAATGATGCACCCGGCTCATTGTTCGCCGGATGCCCGCGCGCTAACTTTTAAATAGAAATGGGGATCGTGGAAACCAGAGAAGCTGGAGCAAAATCCATGTTCCGACAACGCTCATACCTGCCGCTCCTCGCCGTGTCAGCCGTGGGCGCAGTTGTGTTCGTCGCGCTGCTCCTGCTGCCGAAATCGATCCATGTGACGCCTGAAGCCGACGCATGGGTCGTTCTTCTTAGGAGTTTTGTGCTGAACGAAAAGGCGCTGAAGCAGCCGGCCGACGCCTTTGAGCCGTACCTGGGCCAACTGGAGCTCGTGCGCAACCTCGTCCGATCAGGCGATCGACTTGGAGCTTACACGGCCATGAACCGATTCATGGACATGTTGGAAGCGCGGGAGGGCGGGATCAGCGACGAAGCGGCGGAGGCGATCTGGGATTATTGCTACCAGGTGACGCCGGCCAACTACCACGATGTGAGCCGGCATCAGCGGGCCGATTGGAAGCGGTTGGAGAAACTTCAATCTTACGGCGAACCTCCGATGTCGTAAGCCTACGGAGCGGCCGCCAGGGGCGACGGATCAAGAGAGGGTTCTTCCGGCTTCGTCCGGTTCCTGTGCACCGACAGAGGTTCTCAAGAAGACCGCAGGAAAGGAGGTGAATGACGATGACACACAGACTCAATCATAAGTGGTTCACTGTCGCCTTGGCATGCGCGTTGGCGTTTATACCGCTGATCGCGGAGGCCGCATCGGACACGTGGATCGACGAGATCACGGCGCTGGTGCGCGACCATCAGGAGCTGGCGAAATTCGAAGCCCGGGAGCGGGCGTATGACCCCTATCTCGGCCAACTCGCCCTGGTGCGGATGGCCTTCAACCGAGGCGACGAGAAAGGCACGTACGCGGCCATGAACACGCTCATGGACATGCTGGATAAGGATCCCAAAGGGATTGGGATTCCCACCTGGTCCGCGAAAGAGATCTTCGACTTCTGCGGGAAGGTGACGCCAAACAAGTTCCATGATTATGCGCGGCACAACCCGGAACTGTCGAAGGGCGGGTTTGACTATTGGAACGACAACGTCATCGACTTCGGCGGCGGCGGATGAGGCTGCCCGGCAGAAGCCGCAACGGCTCGCACCCTTGAACCGGACGAAGCCGCAGAAGGAAGAGAGAGAAAGTGAGGTGTGGCGATGAGATGTTGGGATCACATCGACATGGCCGTGATGGCGGGAGCGATCACGACCGTCGGCAGCGCCGTCGTCCTGATGGCCTACCTGGGACTTGATCGAGGTCCGCTGACGCAGCCCGCGCCTCCGGTCCAGGATCGATGGCTTGAAGAGACACTGAGTCAGGCGATCAACGAGGCCGTGGTCACCCCGGCACGGGTCACGGAAGAACGCGAACGGACCCAGGTGGCCCTTGGGGATGCGATCAAGAGGCTGACCCAGGTCAAGGTGGCCACTGAAACGTTCGTGCCGAACCTGGCCAAAGACGTGGCTCGGGGTGCTCTGGCCCGGCGGGAGTTCCTGGAGAGTGTGTTCAAGCTCCCGTCGGATTGGAAAAGCCAGGAGTTCTTCGCGATGAGGAGCGCAAGTGATGCGATGGCGCAGGAAGCGCTTGGGCGTCGGATTGTGAGCGGGGCGCGGACTCTGTTCGACGACATGGCGAAGGCGGAGGTGAACTACGGGCAGGCTGTGGTGGCTGCAGTGCTCGCGATGGATCGGGCGGCCAAGGAACCGGCTGCGTCTACCGCGACCTTGCTCGCGGCCTCGACCGTGATGAGCGAACTGGCCAAGCGGGTCCCGGCCGTACCTGAGCCCATCGTGACGCGGGAGCCGGGCTGGGGCTTCGGCTCAATCGGTGACGGCACGGTCCTGCCGATTCTGATGGCTGCTGCGGCGCTCTGTGTGTTGGCCGCGGCTGGCATGGGCCTGCGAGAGCGCGGCCCGTCCGTCCGAACGATCACGATGCTGTGCGACGAACACAAGCGGGACGTGACGGTGGAGATGCTGGTCAGCGACGACACGCCGTACGAGGTCGTCCGGTGCTCCGCCTTCAACGGAGGCCCCGTGACCTGCGACAAGCATTGCGTGCTGTGGCCGACCGCGCGGGCGGTGGCATGACGACCTTTCCCGCCAGGAACCGAGGCGGCCGGCAGTGATGTTCTCTCCCACCTGCAGCGCCGGCCGTCTCGGTGACCGAACTGACGGTTTTCGGGGGAACGCGAGGTGACGGATGAGACAAGATCTTTCGAGGCACGTTGCCGGGTCAGTTACCGCTCTTCTTCTCGTGGCGGTGGTGGTATGGGCTCTCGCCGTCGAGCGCGCGTTCGGCGGTTCTCCCGTAGGCGTCGAGCATGCGTGGATCGCGACGATGGCCCGCGCGGTTTTGATGGCGCAGGCCACCGAGGGCGAGAGCGGCGCGTCGAAGTATGCCCCGTACTTGAAGAAACTTCAGGCCGTCATGGGCGCATTGGAGCGAGGTGACGATCGAGCTGCCTATGCCGCCATGAATCGGTTCATGGATATGCTGGAGGCCCGTGAGCACGGCATCGCCCCTGACCTGGCCGATTGGCTGCTCGACTATTGCTATCTGGTGACGCCGGCCAAGTACCACGACGTGTCGCGCCACACTCGGAAGATCGCGCGGCCCTCTCCCTGATCTGAAGTTCGGGACCCTCGTTCCCGTGGCATTTTAGGGCAGCGCATCATGGGCCGCCTGCCCCTTTTTGCTACGACGCGAAGCCGGCCGGCCGACGCGCTCTCGTCTCCTCCCACTCTAAGCCGCGCAGAAGTCAGGCTGTTTCTTCTCTCTTCAACGTAGGTTCGAAGCAGGTATCCCCTTTGCCTCAAGAAGAGGTGTGGAGGTCTGAGGATCAGACGTAACGTCGCAGAGAAGGCCGGGGAAGGGAGGCGTTATGAGAGGGGTGGAATTTATGGCAAGGGCCTGCGATCCTAAGACGTTGACCGTCCGGCAGCTCATGGAAGATGCGGTCGTGACCGTGAGTCCCCAAACCACAGGACTGGCCATCGCCGAGATTCTGAGCGAGCGGAATTTCGGGAGCGTCCCCGTCGTCGAGCAAGACCGGACCCTGGTGGGCCTGGTGAGCGAGTTTGACCTCCTGCGGGTCATGGATGAGGACCGGGATCTGCGGCAGGTCACGGCGGCTGACATCATGACCCGCAAGGTGGTGAGCGTCGCGGAAGACATGCCGGTCAAGGAACTGATCCAACTGCTGCAAGACCGGTTCTTGATCCGGGTGCCGGTCGTGAACGGCAATAAGCTGGTAGGGATCGTGGCGCGGCGGGATATCGTCTTCGGATACGTCAAGGCGTTGGCCCATTACTGGCCGTAACACACATGCTGAGAGCCAATAGCAAATAGCGAGTAGCCCATAACCAGACGAAGAGGGCCTGCGCCTTGAATCATTGGCTATTAGCCCTGATCCGAAAATATTTGTCTCGGCAAAAATGCCTTTCTCCGCTTCCCGAAAGGCTCCTCTGCCTCCCGCGGGAGGGAGAGGAGCCAGGTGAGGGTGGTGTCCGAGAAGAACCCCCTCACCGCAGCCTCTCCCCCAATAGGGGCGAGGAGAATAGAAGGCTCAAGGTCGGAAAGAATTTCGGATCAGGGTTAGCTATTCGCCATAGGTTCCTCCAAGCAATGCAGAAGGGAGGTCGTCATGACTATCCTACCCAGATTGAAAGAGTTTCTGGACAAGAACCAGGTTCGCTACGACGTGTTGGGCCATCAGGAAGCCTATACTGCGCCGGAGATCGCGCACGCGTTGCACGTGTCGGGAAAGATGCTCGCCAAGGTCGTGATCGTCAAAGCGGACGAGCGGTTCGTGATGACGGTGCTTCCGTCTCACTGGAGAATTGATTTCGATCGCCTCAAAGCAGCGCTGGGAGCCAGTGACGTGCGCTTGGCCACCGAGGATGAATTCAAAGGGCTGTTCCCCGACTGTGAAATCGGGACGATGCCGCCGTTCGGCAACCTGTACGACATCAAGGTGTACGTCGACCGGTCGCTCACCGAGGATGAAAAAATCGTCTTTCAGGCCGGTACTCACTTCGGAGCGGTCAAGCTCCGGTACCAGGACTTCGCCGACTTGGTTCAACCCACGGTCGCGGAGTTCCATCAAGCGCCGACGAAGATCGCGAGTTAGGTCGGATTAGTCTATCTGGTCGGGCCGGCCAACCAGATGAACCCAATAAACCAGATAGACCGAATAGACCAGACTGACGCGAAGGAGCGGTGCGCAAGAACAAGAAGAGGAGGCGATCTTGCGATGAGCAGCCTCACCGGCCATGAGTTTTCTCCCGGGCTGGCCGGCGTGCCTGCCGCCAAGTCCTCGATCAGTTTCGTGGACGGTCAGGCCGGCGTGCTGGAATACCGCGGAATCCCGATTGAAGAGCTGGCCGAACAGAGTTCGTTCCTGGAGACCAGCTACCTGCTGCTCTACGATCGGTTGCCGACGAAGACGGAATTGGACCGGTTCACAACCGACATTGCCCATCATCGCCGGATCAAGTATCGCATCACGGATCTGATCAAATGTCTGCCGGAGCACGGCCATCCGATGGACGCCCTTCAGGCCGCCGTGGCCGCGCTCGGCATGTTCTATCCGGCCAGGGACGTGTCGGATCCTGAAGTCCAATACTGGTCGGCTGTCAGACTGATCGCCAAGGTTCCGACCATCATCGCCGCGTACTACCGGCTCAGAAGGGGCGATGAACAAGTCCAGCCCCGAGATGATTTGGATCACGCCGGCAATTTTCTGTACATGCTGACGGAAAAGCCGCCGAGCCCGCTGATCGGGAAGGCCTTGGATACCTGCCTCATTCTCCATGCCGAGCACACCATGAACGCGTCCACATTCAGCGGCCTGGTCACCGCCTCCACGCTCGCTGATCCCTACACGGTCGTCTCCTCGGCGATCGGGACGCTCAAGGGACCATTGCATGGGGGAGCGGCTCAGGAGGTGGCGGAGATGCTGGAGGCGATCGGCACTCTGGATAATGTCCGATCGTACCTGGAACAGAAGCTTGCGGCCAAAGAGAAGCTCATGGGGTTCGGTCATCGGATTTACAAGGTGAAGGACCCGCGGGCGACGATTCTGCAAAAGCTGGCGAAAACGCTCTTCGCGCAATTAGAACGTCATGGGCACTCCTCCCTTTACGAATTGGCCGAAGAGGTGGAACGCATCGGAGAAGAACTGTTGCGAGACAAAGGCGTCCACGCCAACGTCGACTTCTACTCAGGTGTGCTGTACAAAGCCATGGGCCTCGATAAGGATTTCTTCCCATGTGTGTTCGCCATGGCACGAGTGAGCGGCTGGCTCGCTCACTGGCTGGAACAGATCAAGGATAACAAGCTCTTCCGGCCGGACCAGATCTACGAAGGCCGACACGGCCGAGCATATGTCCCGATCGACCGTCGTCTTGAGGATCTGCCGCAAGAACCCGTCGAGGCCCGAACGGTGAAGGCGTAACTCGTGAAACTCGTGCCGAGACAGTCGGCACGTCGTCACCTTCCGAACCAGTCATCATAGTCCTTTGGATCACCTTTGAAGGATGAACATCATCTCCCCTCCCCGAGTCCCTCCCCCCGGGTACCCGTTGCCTTCCGGTGCAACGGGTGATGGGGAAGGGGCGGGGTGGGGGTGAAGCTATTGGCTACTGGCTTTTTATAAAGGGGAGGACATCATGGCGAAGCCAGAAGACATGCCCAAACAGGCCGCAGAGGAGAACCCGCCGGTGGAAAAAGTCAGCCACTGTCTCCTTTGCGGACTGGCAGGTCCGGCTCTGCTGTATGGGCACTGGATCTGCGACCACTGCAAGAACGTGGTGCAGGCGGAAGCGGTGTCCCAAAAGCGGAAGATCGTCAAAGAGGGCGGCGGACCGTTGTCTCGATGAGCCAGCGGGGTCAGGCCTGATTCGCCGACCATGCGGAACCGTGACGTGCGCCTCCCAAGCAGAGCGCGGATCGGCCACGGGCTTCCGATGGGAAAGCTCCCGTCGGCCCTGCTGCGGACGCTCCTGGCCCGCTATGTCGGCAGCCCCGATTCCCGCCTCGTCGTCGGCCCCGGACTCGGCCTCGATGCCGCCGCCATCGATTTCGGAGACCGGTACGTCATTGCGACCACCGACCCGATCACGTTCGTCACGGGGGAGATCGGTTCCTACGCGCTGGCCATCAATGCGAATGATGTGGCGGCGATGGGTGCCGTACCGCGGTGGTTTCTGGCGGCGTTGCTGCTGCCGTCGCGAGGCACGACGCCTCGGGCCGTGTCGCGATTATTTTCGGAGATCAGCCGGGCCTGTCGGGAGATTCACGTCTCGTTGTGCGGAGGGCATACGGAGATCACGGACGCCGTAACCCGGCCGGTGGCGGTCGGTTGCCTCCTCGGGGAGTGTCCGAAGAATCGGCTGGTCACCTCGGCGGGCGCCCGCGTCAGAGATGCGGTGCTGCTGACGAAAGGGATCCCCATCGAAGCGGTGTCAATTCTCGCGCGCGAACGACACGACGAACTGCGACGCCGGTATCCGGCTCGCTTTGTCGCCCGCTGCCGTCGCTATTTCAGGAATCCCGGCGTCAGCGTTGTGCGGGACGCCCGACTCGCGCTCGCTGCCGGCGGCGTGCACGCGATGCATGATCCGACCGAGGGAGGCCTGAGCGCCGCGATCTACGAGCTAGCCGAGGCTGCGCACGTCGGCGTGCGCATCGATGAACGGGCGATTCCGATCCTGCCGGAGGGCCGGCGGCTGTGCGAAGACTTCGGCCTCCATCCGCTAGGTGCCATCGCCTCTGGCGCGCTGCTCATATGCGCGGACCCGACACGCGCGCCCGCCATCATTCGGCGTTTGGCGCGCGCCGGGATCAGAGCCGCGCGGATCGGCACGGTCGTCCCTGTCCGGGAAGGGGTCCGCATGGTGGCGCGAGACAGGCGGGTTCGCTCGGTTCCGCGCTTTGCGGTCGATGAAATCGCGCGTGTCCTTGAACGGAAGCCCGCGTCCCCCGTGCGGCGATCATGAGCCGATTGGACGCGGCCGGTGTCGGCATGCCCGGCGGAGGCGCTGTCGGGTCCGCCGTTGTCCCGTGCGCGGCACGGACCAGAAACGCATGGCCCGTGATGTTGAGGCATCACCAAGAACAGGAGACCCATGAACTTCGACCTGACTGTGGAACAGCAGCTTATCCGTGAAATCGTGCGCCGGTTCGCCGATCAGGAAATCGCGCCGGCGGCCGCGGAGAACGACCGCGCCGGACGCTTTCCCCGCGAACTGGTCGGCCGCATGGCGGCGATAGGCCTCCTCGGCGGGCCGATTCCCAAGGAATACGGTGGGCTCAGGGCTGGATTACATCGGCCACGCCCTGATCACGGAAGAAATAGGCCGGGCGGACTCCTCGCTGCGCACGACATTATCGGTGCAGGTCTCCCTGGTGGCGCTGAGTCTCCTGCGCTGGGGGACGGAGGAGCAGAAAAGGCGCTATGTGCCCGATCTCTGCACCGGCCGGCTGCTTGGCTGCTTTGGGCTGACCGAGCCCAATGCGGGCAGTGACCCCGCGGGTATGGAGACCATGGCAGTCAAACGGGGTGATCGCTGGGTGCTCAACGGAACGAAAACCTGGATCTCGAACGCCACGGTCGCGGATCTCGCCTTGATCTTCGCCCAGACCGACCCAACCAAAGGGTATCACGGGATTGCCGCCTTT
This sequence comes from Nitrospirota bacterium, assembly GCA_040755395.1. NCBI lineage: Bacteria > Pseudomonadati > Nitrospirota > Nitrospirota bacterium. The sequence continues at coordinate 61,834 of JBFMAX010000003.1, read as the reverse complement.
CTGGTCGAAAAGGGAACACCGGGCTTCTCAACCCGGGTCATCACGGACAAGCTGGGGCTGCGGACATCGGATACTGGCGAGCTGATCTTTGACAACTGCGCCATCCCGGAGACCGCCGTATTGGGAGAGGTCGGCCAAGGCTTCAAGGTTGCCATGACCGCATTGGACAATGGTCGTTACAGCGTCGCGGCCGGTTGCGTGGGCATCATCCAAGGATGCCTTGATGCCTGTACGGACTATGCCAAAAAGCGCAGGCAGTTCGGCAAGCCGATCGGCAGTTTCCAATTGGTTCAAGACATGATCGCCCGCATGAAGGTGGACCTCGATGCCGCCCGCCTCCTGGTATATCGTGCCGGCCATCTCAAAAACCGCGGGCTCCCCGACACCGTCGAGACGTCCATCGCAAAGTACTTCGCGTCTGAGGCGGCGGTACAAGCGGCAACGGATGCGCTCCAGATGTTCGGTGGTTATGGCTATTCCGAAGAGACGCCGGTGGCGCGTTATTACCGCGACGCCAAGGTCGCCACGATCAACGAAGGCATGTCGCAGATCCAGAAATTGATCATCGGCTCGCATCTGTTGGGGATACGAGCGTTTGTATGAAGAACGGTCAGCGATCAGCTAAACTCTCACCATTGTCGGTCCTGAACCGAGACTCATACAGCAAGCCGGTTCTCCAGCTATCGACCCTGCGGCATCGTAGTCGGAATGACCTGGCGGCCATGCCTGCGGTAGATGCGAAAGTCTCCGTCCACGGTCAGCACCCGACTCTTGCGGTGGCGCTCCGCCATCCGCACAAGGCAGGCGTCGGCCAGCGACATGGGTACATTGCCGTACCGCCCCAGGAGTGCAGCGACCGATTCTGCCTCGTCTTCCAGGTGAAACGCGACCTGCAACACGCCTCGGTCCAGGAGTTGAAGGATAGCCTGGCCGCCGCCGGGATGAGTCCGGAGAAGAAAGCAGGCCTCCGCAAGCACGGCCTCGCAGGTAAGGAGTGGGGGGCGCAACCGCTCCCACTGGGCCATGGCCCACTCGTGATACCGATCGGTCCGGTTCAGAAATGCGACAAGTGGTCCTGTGTCCAGCAGCACAATCTCGCGCATCCGCTTATCGCCCGAACCCGCGCAGGTGCGTCTTGTTGGTCGAGAGATCGGGAGGGCCAGCCACGCACCCGGCAAGATCCTTGGCGAGGTCTAGCGCGGACCCGGCAAGCTTTCCCCGCATCGGCTCAAGGTGGGTGAGAATCGCGTCACGCACCACGTCGGACTGCGTGGCCCCGCGCTGCTTCGCCACGGCGAGGATCCGCGCGCAAAGTGCCTCATCGAGCTTGATGGAGAGCGTTTTCATGGCTTGTGTCCTCTTCCGGTCGTTTGAGTATGACGGTACTGCCTGAATTGTATGACCACGACGAGACCCTGTCAAGCAAGCGCGCGACAAAGGGATCGGAGGCTTTTCTTGTCGGACAAGGAGTCATTGCTTGACTTCACACGTTCCTGCGGATCGAGAGGCTCCGATTCGCCATGGTCGGCCAGTTCGCCTTCTCTTGCCCGTGTGTCAGGAGCCAGTCTCTCCGTGAGGAGAAAAAACTCCCGGTACATTGCCTTTCTTTTCGCACGCCCCTCCGCTGCGACTCAGCGCCCAAGCAATGACTCCCGTGCCCATAGTTTCCCACCAGGCCATACCGCTATGTTCCGGCATCAAAGTCGCTTAGAACCGGAGTCTCGCCGGAATGCGCGATCACGATCCGTTGAAGTGGTGGCACGAACTTGCCCTGATTGTTGTAAGTCAGAATGCGACGCCCTTGCCAGATGAGCTCATCCTCGACAGCCTTGCAGAGGTCCGTCTCCACAGGAGAAACGAAAATGAGAGTGCCGGACTCATGCATGGCTGCGTCTATGGCATACCCGTTCCCGCCGTGATATCGCCCATCGAGTCCTTTGGAGGCCTTTCCGACCCGCAGCGGGCGCCCACGCCTGTCGGCCTGTACGTACACACAAGCCTGATGTGGGAAGGCTGCCCGTGCGTCCGTCAGCTTCGAGAACTTCGACCACCGCAGTTCGACTCGATCCCTCACACTAGCTAGCCCTCACTTGTGGAGCGCGTACGTGACCCCGGCTATTTGCGATGCGCATGTCCCAGCTCTGGACTTCGGCACCAAATAATGACTCCCGACCCCTTTGTTTCCTCGACCCCTTTGTTTCCTCCTTGGGAAGGCTGGTCCTCCCGGTGTTGCGTCCCGGAACGATACACATTGGTCAGTTTGTCGACCACCACACCGGCATCGTATCGGCTCGGCTCACGTCCCCACCGTCCGCTCCGTGCTTCGCTCAGGGGACTGAGCGCTTGAAAATCATGGCGAGCCGGGCGCGGCTTCCCCGGCCCCCATCCGGTCCACGCCGTCAGGCCGCCGAGCACGAAGCCAGAAAGGCGCCCATAGCAGAACGCTCGCCGGAAATGCCGAACTCGATACAGCTCGCGCATGACATAGGAATCGGCCAGTCGCGCTTCGTACGCCGAGAGTCGGGCAGCGGACGTATCTCCGTCCACCAACGCCTCACAAATCGTCTCGGCCGCCAGCATCCCGCTCTTCATCGCATAGTGGATGCCCTTCAGATACGGCACGTTCAGCAATCCGGCCGAGTCGCCGACAAGCATCGCCCCGTCCACGAAGAGGCGGGGCACCGGCGAAATAGCCGCCCTCGGGCAGCGTCTTGGCGCCGTACGCCACGACCGTTCCGCCTTTGATGAACCGCTGAATGTAGGGGTGCTTCTTGAGTCGCTGGAGCTGGGCCTGAACATCCATTTGCGGATCGTCCCAATCCAGCCCGCAGACCATGCCCACCGCAACGTGATGGTCGTCGAGGCCATAGCAGAACCCGCCGCCGAAGACTCGTGGGCCGAGCGGATAGCCGATCGTATGGATCGCCACGCCCGGAGCCCCGGCGTGCTCGACCCGGATCAGCTCCTTGACACCCAACGCATAGGATTGAGGAGGACGGCCGTCGCGCAGCTCGAACCGATGAATCAGGTCTTCGCTTAGTGTTCCATAAGGGCCTTCGCCGAAGACCGTGACCTTGGCGCAAATGTCGGTGCCCGGTTCATAGTTGGCTTTCTTCCCGCCGCCGGCTTCCACTCCTTTGTCGCCCGTGCGCACTCCGCACATGCGAGCCTTGTCGTAGAGGATCTCAACGCCGCAGGTCTCGTTGAAGACATACACTCCCGCCGCTTCCACCTGCTCAGCCAGCCACAGGTTTAGTTTTTGAAGAGATCCGAGATAACAGCGACCTTGCCGGCGGGCCCAGGGCAGCAGAACGTGCGGGATCCGGACACCGCCTTCGGTTGTGAGATAGCGGAAGTCGTGGCGGCTGACGCGCTGAGAGAGGGGGAACCCGCGATTCTGATAGTCCGGCAGCAATTCTTCGAGCGCGACCGGGTCGAACATCGCACCCGAAACGGCATGGGCGCCGACGTCGCGCCCTTTCTCGATCAACGCGATCTGCAGCTCAAGCATCCGGCCAGCCCCACCTCCTCTGGAAACCCCCTGATTGTGGTGAGCCACGAGCGGCGTCAAACGCAACGCCCCTGCGAGGTTGGCGGGCCCTCCTCCGACGAAGAGCACATCCACTTCCAGAGCCTGTCGAGGATCCTCACCCACAGACCATTTCTCCGCCTACATGCTCTCCATTGGGGATGCCAACACGCCATCAACCGGCAGGACGACGGACAGAGTCGAACAGAGCCAACGTCGGCGCTCATGCCGCCTGGCCGACGGTGTCGAGGCAACGTTTCCCGCAGTGGATTTCGAACGCTCCCTAGACCGAACACTCGGCGACGTCATAGGGCACGCCTCCGCTCGCCCGAAACCCAACCTCAGCCTCTCGCTCCATAACGGCGCACCAGATCTTTCTCCTGATCAGCCTGGCACCCGGGAGACCGATCGTGCCGAGGCTATAACCCGTGGTTGCCAGCCAGAGGATGCTGATCCCCACAATGGCGGTCCACGCACCAGTTACCATGCCTCATCCCCCCTTTCCTGCAGCCTGATCCGTCGATCCGGTCTATCAGGTCTGTCTCGTCTATCTGATCGATCTGGTCTGCACACAGTCAGTCTTCACGAGTCTTCGGCTCAGCCGGCAGAATGAAAATCGCCCCCTTTGCGAGACCCTCCCCCTCGATGGGGGAGGGATGGGTGGGGGTGAAACTACTGGCTGATAGCTGATCGTTGATGGCTATTGGAGCCCCCAGGAAACCCACCGGCTTTCAACGCACTTCGATTTTGTTCACGACCTTGTCCACTCCGAACACATACCAGGCATCGAACTCCGCCATCTCCTTCTGCGTCGGCATCGGAACGCTGCCCTCCAGCGTCACCGTCCCTCGCTCGGCCGTCACCCTGATGCGGTCCACATTGACGAAGGGATCTTTTTTGAGGGCCAAGCGAATGGCCTTGGCCAACTCTTCATCGGAATCCTCTTGCGGCGGTTCGACCGCCATCCCGTTGATGACATCGCGGGTGCCCGGCACCCACCAAGCGAGGACCCCGGCCATTCGTTTCTGCGTCAGGCTCGTGACATGATCGTCCAGCAGCACGACGCCATTGTCGACTGAGACCTGGATCACGCCACCTGGCTTGACGTTCGTTTCCCTCATGGTTTCAAACCGACCCTTCCGCTTCACCTTGATCGCACAGTTCTGGAGCGTTGGCTCCTGAAGCAGGGCATCGCGGACGGCATCGAGGATGGCCCCGTCGCCCATGCGCGTGGAGGGCGCGACGCGCAGACGATCAACGATACCGGTCACGCCAGACATCGCCGCGGCCAGTTCCATGCAGAGCTTTTTGGCCGCGATGTGTTCGGCCTCGCCCTCCAAGGTCAGCACGCCGCCGGCGAACTCCACCTCGATCGGATACTTGTGCAGATTGATCCGCGGCTCGCGCTCGAACGCCGCGCGGACCGCCTTGATGACGCGCTCTCGGTCGCTCATAAGTCTCCTCGTCAGGGTCGTGTTTGTCCATCTGGTCTATCTGGTTTGTCTGGTCACCGGCGAGATAGACGAGACAGACCAAATAGACCGGACAGACCGCTTTTAGGTCCTCTGTTTCTCCTTCTCCAGTTTGGCGAACTCCTCGATCAGCTCCCGCTGGCGAGGCGTGAGCTGGGTCGGGGTCTTTACCTCGACGACGACGAAGAGATCGCCCTTGCCTCTGCCGCCCAGTCGCGGCATCCCCTTGCCGCTGAGGCGCAGCGCCGTTCCGCTCTGCGTGCCGGCGGGAACCGCCACATGGATGGACTCCCCGCCTAATCCGGTGAGTGGAATCTTCGTGCTCAAGGCGGCCTCCGGGAAGCTGATGGCCTTTGCCACGTACAGATCGGCACCTTGACGCTGGAAGACCGGATGCGGCTGAATGCGCGGCTGGATCAGCAGGTCACCCGGCGGCCCTCCGTCCGCATTGGCTTCTCCCTGTCCCGCCAGCCGGATCAGCATCCCGTCGTCAATGCCGGGCGGAATCCGCACCTTCAGCGTGTGCGCCACGAACCGGATGCCTTTCCCTCCGCACTCCTGGCAGGGCGATTCGATCACCTGGCCTGTCCCGCGGCAGCGCGGACAGGTGGTGAGTGTCACCATGCGCACCCGTCGCTCGGTCCGCACCTGCTGCTTGTGACCGGTACCATCACATTCGCCGCAAGGCTTCGGTTTGGTTCCTGGCTTCGCGCCGCTTCCGGCACAAAGCGCGCACGCCTCGGAGCGGGTGATCTGAATCTCCCGCTCGCCGCCTTTGGCCGCCTCTTCCAACGTCAAATCCAGGTCGTAACGCAGATCCACGCCTCGCATCGCACCGGGACCTGGTCTGGCACGCCGGCCGAAAAAGTCCCCGAAGATGCCGGACAGATCGTCGAAGCGGCCGCCGAAGAAATCTCCGAACTGGAACTCCCGCATAAGATCCTCCGGCGTCCAGCGCTCGCTGATCCCGGCATGACCGGCGGCGTCATACTCGCGTCGCTTGGTATCGTCGGAGAGAACGGCGTACGCTTCGGCGATCTCCCTGAACTTGGCGGTCGCATCAGGGCTTTTATTCCGATCGGGATGGTACTGAAGCGCCAAGCGGCGGTAAGCACGCTTGATCTCGTCCCTCGTGGCCGAGCGATCCACCCCCAGCACTTCATAGTAGTCGCGTTTCGTTTCCGTTACGGGCATGAACCGTATCCCCTTCTCGGTTGACGCTTGACGTTTGACGGCATGTTCTGCCCGCTACCCCATCCGCCCCCCTCGCGCACACTCCAGTGATGGCAAACCGGAGACCCGCCTCTTGATCTCAACCTCATGCTCTGGCGACAATCACCACAGTGTCCCGCTAGCGCCTGCTGCAAAACGCCGCACAAGCCGGTCGTATCGAAAGCCGGAACTGTCTGCAACGTGTCGGAAACATTGGTTGAGCTGCGAAGACAGAATCTTCGGCTGTGGCATCATGAATGCAGGTTATGTTCCAGGGCCGTACACCACCGACCGCGAGGCGGCACCATGCACGTGATCTGCGCAGTGGATGGTTCCGAATTTTCCGACTGGAGCGTGGACGCGCTGGGTGCGCTCACCGGACGGCTGCCGGACCGTGTGAGCCTGTTGCACGTGGTGGATACGCCCGCGATCAAGGCGTCGGGAGGTAAGAATGAAGGGAATTCGAAACGGGTTTTGGCTGCGATGGATCGCGCCGGAACCGAATTGCTTCGTCGTTCGTCCCATCGCGCGACCGTGGCGCTTAGTCAGGCCGCCACCGCTCCTCACACGAAGATTCGCACAGTCCTGGCGCATGGGCCTGTCGCTCGGACGATCGTGAGGACCGCCGACCGACATAAGGCGGGTCTGATCGTGCTCGGGTCGCGCGGACTGAGCGACGTCCGCGGATTCCTGTTGGGAAGCGTTTCTCGCAGGGTGACAGCAATGGCTCATTGCCCCGTATTGGTCGCCAAACGCCGGTTCACCGACCTGAAGCACGTGGTGCTGGCTGTGGATGAGTCACCGGAAGCCCTGGCCGCCGGCCGCTTCTTGTGGAGCGGGTTTTTGCCCGCATCGGCCCGTGTCACGGTGTTGTCGATCGCGCAGCCCGTGGTGACCGAACTGGCCGCTTCCGTGCTGGCACCGTCGGCATTGGAACAACTGACGCAACCGGCGATCGAGAGAGCCGTCCGGATCGTCGCGCGGTTTCGCGATCAGTTTGTCCGAGAAGGGTACGAGGCGGCGACCGCCGTCAGGACCGGACATTTGAGCGGAACTATTCTCAACGAACTCGAGAAGGCGCAGCCTGACCTCCTCGTCGTGGGCGCCAGAGGCTTGACTGGGACCGAACGCCTTTCCCTCGGCAGCGTGTCCGAGGCCCTGCTCAAGTATGCGCCGTGCTCGGTCCTGATCGTTCGGAGATCCCGTGCGTGACCTGCGCGCCCCGGAGATTCATCGACTGTCGGCCGACGAGGTGATGAAGGCGCTGACAACCGGCCCCGGCGGCTTGTCCCGCGAAGAGGCGCGGCGGCGTCTGGCGCAGTACGGCCCGAACACGCTCGAAGAACCGCCCCGCTTTTCGTTCGTTCGTAAGTTCGCCCGGCAATTCACCCACTTCCTGGCCGTTCTCCTGTGGATCGCCGCCGGCCTCGCGTTTCTGGCCGAGTGGATGAAGCCCGGCGAGGGCATGGCGACGCTGGGGTGGGCGATCGTGGGCGTGATCGCCATCAACGCGGCCTTTGCTTTCTTCCAGGAATACAAAGCGGAGCGGGCGGTCCAGGCGCTGCACCGGTTGCTCCCCGCCAAGGCATGGATCGCGCGCGCCGGCCAGCCCTTCGAGGCGCCACGCCGCGAGATCGTTCCCGGCGACATCCTTCTGCTCGAAGAGGGCGAACAGGTCCCCGCCGACGCGCGCCTCATCGAAGAGACCGCGATGCGGATCGACCTGTCGTCGCTCAGCGGCGAATCGCAACCGAAGCGCCGCACGGCGGACCCGGTGACGGACGGGCACCTGCTCGACCTGCCCAATCTGGTCTTCGCGGGCACCACGATTCTCTCGGGCCGCGGCCGCGCCGTCGTCTATGCCACCGGCATGCGCACGGAATTCGGGAAGATCGCCCGTCTCTCCACACGCGTCGAAGCCGGACTCAGCCCGCTGCAGCAAGAGATCGCCACGATCACCCACGTCATCGCGCTGCTGGCGCTCGCGATGGGCGCGTTGTTTTTCGGGATCGGATTGTCGATGGGGCTGGGTTTCTGGGTCAGCGCGATCTTCGGGATCGGCATCATCGTCGCCAATGTGCCGGAAGGGCTCTTGCCGACCGTCACGCTGGCACTCGCGATGGGCAGCCAGCGGATGGCCAAACGCCACGCCCTCATCAAACAGCTCACGTCCGTCGAGACGCTCGGCTGCACCACGGTTATCTGCACCGACAAGACCGGCACGCTGACCGAGAACCGCATGCGCGTGGACCGCTTTTTCATGGACGGCCTGGAGGTCGAGTCGCAGGAAGGTTGTCTGCTCGTCCGCGGCCGCCTGGTCAGTCCGATCGCAGCCGACGAATGGAAGCCGCTGTTCGATGCGATGGTCCTCTGCAACAACGCCAAGCGCACCCGACGATCCGACGGACGCACGGCCGTCACCGGAGACCCGACCGAAGTCGCCCTGCTCGAATTCGCCCTCGAGCATGGGCTCCTGCACGGGCGCCCCCTGCCACGCATGGGAGAACTGCCGTTTGACGCGGATCGCAAGCGGATGACGACCCTCCATTGGTCCGAGGGGCGACTGGTCGCTTATCTCAAGGGAGCGCCGGAGTCCGTCATCCCTCTGTGCACCACGATGCTGAGCCACGGCCGGATCACACCGATGACGCCCGACCAGCGACAGAAAATCCTCTCGCACAGCCGGTCGTTCGCCCAGCGGGCCTACCGGGTGCTGGCGATCGCCATGCGGGACATCGAGCAGGGACCGAAGAAACTCGACATCGACACGGTGGAACGCGATTTGACGTTCCTCGGCCTGGTCGCCATGATGGACCCGCCGCACCGGGAAGTGCCGGACGCGATCGCGCGCTGCCGGAAAGCCGGCGTGCGGGTCATCATGATCACCGGCGACCATCCGCTGACCGCCTTAGCCGTCGCGCGCAAGATCGGCCTTGCTCCCCCGGAAGCCGATCCTCGAGTCGCGCCCTTCGCGCCCGTCATCGAAGGCGTCCAGGTAGACACGATGAGCGATGAGGCGCTCCGCCGACTCTTGACTCCTTCTCGCCCGGGGGAGCCGGAGCCGATCTTCGCGCGGATGGCCCCTCGTCACAAGATGCGCATCGTGTCGATCCTGAAAGACATGGGAGAAGTGGTGGCCGTCACTGGCGACGGGGTCAACGATGCGCCCGCGCTCAAGAAGGCGGATATCGGCATTGCGATGGGCATGGCGGGCACCGACGTGGCGAAAGAGACGGCGCACATGGTGTTGCTGAACGACAATTTCGCCACCATCGTGAACGCGATCGAAGAAGGGCGGGCCGTCTATGCGAATATCCGCAAATTCGTCACCTATGTCTTGTCGAGCAACGTCCCGGAAATCGTGCCCTATCTGGCCTTCGGCTTCTTTCACACCCCTCTCGCGCTGACCATTCCGCAGATTCTGGCGGTAGACCTCGGTACCGACATGCTGCCGGCCCTGGCGCTCGGCGCCGAGCAGCCGCATCCCGGGATCATGGACATGCCGCCGCGCCGGCGCAGCGAACGTCTCCTCAGCCGCGCGCTCTTGCTGCGCGCCTACGGCTTCCTGGGGCTCATCGAAGCCGCCATCGCCATGACCGGTTTTTTCGTGTACCTCATCACCCACGGCTGGACATGGGGCAGCCCGTTAAGCTGGACGGATTCCCTCTATCGGGAGGCCACCACCGTCACCTTGGCCGCGATCGTCGTCGCTCAGATCGCGAATGTTTTCGCCTGCCGGTCGAGGCGGGTGTCGGTCTTCCGGCTGGGCTTCTTCAGCAACCCGCTGATTCTGTTGGGAGTCGCGGTCGAAACGGCGCTGCTCGCCATGCTGGTCTACTCCCCGTTCGGCCACCTGATCCTCGGCACGGCCCCGCTGCCGCTGTGGATCTGGCCGCTGCTCGCGCTCGGCGCGCTCGGTCTCTTGTCGGCCGAAGAAGCGCGGAAGCTGGTCGTTGGGCGATTCTTCACCCCCACCTCTTCCAATCGCCCGATCGGGGTCACGCCTATGGGGAGTCAAGCCTCCGCCTGAGCGCGACCGCTCTTCAGCATCCCGACGAGGAAGGGTCAGCGGAGAGGCTCGGTGAAATCTCTGAGCCTCACGGGGAGACGGCGGGCGCCCCAAGAGCCGGGCCAACCTTCAAAAACTCCGGTGCAGGATCGGCTGCAGAATCGGCAGGAGCCCTCCGCGGTGAGATTCCATTCCGTCAGCTCGTACCAATCGCGCCCGATCAGCCGGCGGCCGCACCGATGGCAGTAGGTGCTGCCGCCGTCCTCATCGTGGACGTTCCCGGTGAAGGCGTAGCGAAGGCCGTTCTTGATCGCGATGCGCCTAGCTTTCGTCAATGTGGCCGCCGGAGTCGGAGGTCGGTCGAGCATTTTCCAGTCCGGATGGAATGCCGTGAAGTGGATCGGCACCTCCGGCCCCAATCGCTCCACGATCCATTCCGTAAGGGCTTCCAGCTCCTGTTCCGAATCGTTCTCTCCGGGGATCAGCAGCGCGGTGATTTCGAACCACACAGTCGTATGATGTTTGAGATTGAGCAGCGTGTCCAGCACAGGCTGCAAGCTGCCGGCGCAAATCTGCTTATAGAACCGTTCGGTGAAGCCCTTGAGATCCACGTTGGCCGCATCCATGTTCCGGTAGAACTCCTCGCGCGGCTTTTCGCACACATAGCCTGCTGTCACCGCGACGGATTTGACGCCGCGCGCGCGACAGGCTTGGGCCACGTCGATGGCGTATTCGTGGAAAATCACCGGATCATTGTAGGTGAAGGCGACGCTGCGACAGCCGAGTCGCTCGGCGGTCCGTGCGATGGTCTCCGGCGAAGCCTGATCGGCAAGCCGGTCCATCTCCCGGGACTTGCTCATGTCCCAGTTTTGGCAAAACTTGCAGGAGAGGTTGCACCCGGCCGTCCCGAACGACAACACGGACGTACCGGGGAGAAAGTGATTCAACGGTTTCTTCTCGATCGGATCCACACAGAACCCGCTCGACCGGCCATAGGTGGTCAATACGATGCGATCCTCCTGCCGAGCCCGCACGAAACATAAGCCCTGCTGGCCCTCGTGCAACTTGCAGAAGCGCGGGCAGAGGTCGCACTGAATACGCCCGTCATCGAGGCGATGCCAGTATTTCGTCGGGACGACCGTGGTCATATCCGTCACTCGTCAAGCGTCATTCGTCAACCGTCAATGGTCACCGGTCAATGGTCAACAGAGACTCGTTACTCGTTAACCGTTATTCGTTCATCGTGGGCTGCACAGGTCACGATCCACGGTTCACGTTTAACGATTCACGGATCACGCATCACGTTTTTTGGCTACCAGCTATTCGCTACCGGCTGTTCTGATAATGCCCCCTCCCCCCCATGTTGGGGGGGGAGAAGGTGAGCGGACTCATCGTACACGGGTGGGCGCCTCGCGCTCATGACAACTATTTTCGGAACTGTGTCCACCGGATTATACCAACCTCAGCGCGGAGGCGGCAGCCGCGCGCTATCCGGCCTCCCCGCCGCGCGCCGCAGTTGCACGGCGAAGGCGCCCCGGCTGAACGCCAGGAACGGGGCGATCGGCAGACCGGCTTCCCTTAACGCGTGAGCAGCGTACTGATGGCAGGTATGGAAGGCCTGATACGAGTGAACCGCGGGATAGAACGTTGTGGTCCCGACTGTGGCGACCGGCTCCTGGGACGCAATCGTCGCGCTCAGGTGGGCGCGGAGCCATCGAAGCCCTTCCTCGCTCAGGTGAAACGTGAACAGCTCGGCCGGCGGCTGCGGCGTACGATCCGCCCAGACCTTGTCGTGATGTCCCACTTCCACCACCCCCTCGGTCGGCCAAGAGAGCGCGCGGAGGACCCCGCCGATCCCCTGCCGGCCTTCCAGATACCACGCGCGCTCGGCATAGCCCCATTCCTCATACGCGTGAGGGGTGTCACCGGGGAACGCGATCATCGCATGCCAGGTGTCGAGCGAGACATGAATCATGTGCGAAGGGGCGCCCGCCGCTGGCGGCCACAGGCCCTCAACCGGCGAGGCGCAACCTCCGAGTAGCAGGGGGATGAGCAGCGATCGAACATTCATTCGGTGAACTCCCCATCGCTGCCGAGGCCAGGCGCAAGGTAGAATAAGCCTACGCCATGAAGTCGCCGCATTCCCCGTTCTACCGCTTCTTCGCCGACGCCATGCTAGGCAAGCTGGCCCGCTGGTTGCGCATCCTCGGCTATGACACGGCTTACGAGAAGGTCATTGCCGACGATGTGCTGATCCAGCGTGTGCTCCACGAGAACCGTTGGCTGCTGACCCGCGACACGTACCTCGCCCAACGCAGGATCCTCCGCGGCCGGCACACCCTGATCGCCGGCGACCGCGTGCACGACCAACTTCGACAACTTAACCGGGAGTTAGGCTTGTGCTTGGACCCGAACGGGCAAGCGGCGTACCGCTGCGCCGACTGTAACGCGCTCTTGGAGCCCATTGCGAAGGAGCAGGCGGCACCCCTCGTTCCGCCATTCGTCGCGGCCCAGTATCGTGAATTCATCCGGTGCCCGCAATGCGGCCGTGTGTACTGGCCGGGCACGCATTGGACCAACCTGTGTCGCGAGTTGCAACGACTTCGCACGGCATGACCGCGCGCCTCGCGCCGCTCGCTCCGCCTCTCGACCGTCTCCTGCGTCAATGGGGACTCAGACCGGTTCTCACGTTGGATCGCCTCTCGGGCTTAAGAGGTTGCTACCTCTTGGCGATTGCCATGACACCCAGCATCATGCGCGTGGGAGGGTTGGGGCGGATTCGGTTCATCAGAGGATTGTATGGCTACGTCGGATCGGCCCGTGGCCGCTCGGTGACCTTGGCCCACCGTCTCGCGCGCCATCTGCGCCGCGACAAGATCCGCCGGTGGCACATCGACTTTCTCACCTCCCACGCGAACGCCCAGCCCGTCGCGGCCTACGTTTCCTTGGCATCGCCTATTACAGAAGGGACCCTGGCCCGGCTCTGCGCGAGCCGCTTTCCGGCGATCGCCGGATTCGGCAACAGCGACCGACGCGATGAAGCGGCCGGCCACCTGTTCCTTCTGCAACCCGCCGCGCGGAGAGAGTCGTTCACATCGGCTCGAATCGGGCGGTGAAGAAGCGCAGCGTCGGGGGTTCGTAGACCATGCGGAGTCCTGTGAGCCGCTCCCGTTGCCGGAACACCTCAATGACGCCGTCGGCGACGACGTCCATGTGGCTGTACGTGTAGACGCGCCGGGGAATGGTCAATCGCACCAGCTCCAGTTTGGACCCTCTGTGCCGCCCGGTGGCCGGATCGCGCCCGGCGGAGACAATGCCCCGCTCCATCCCGCGCACCCCCGAGGTCTCGTACAGAGCTGCAGCCAGGCGCTGCGCCGGAAACGCTTCCTGCGCGATGTGGGGAAGAAACGCCTGCGCGTCCAGAAAGACGGCGTGGCCGCCCGGCGGCTCGACCACCGGCACCCCGGCCTCCTGCACGCGCGTCCATAAATAATGAACCTGCTCGACGCGCGAGCTGATGTAGTCGAAGTCGGTCATCTCTTCCAACCCCACCGCCATGGCGGCCAGATCCCGACTGGCCAGCCCTCCGGACCAGGGCGTTCCTTCGAACGTCGCACACAAGGCGGCGCAACGCTCGTACAGCTTCGGATCGTTCACCCCGAGAATGCCGCCGATGTTCACCAACACATCCTTCTTCGCGGAAATCGTGCACCCGTCTCCCTGCGCCATGAGTTCCCGGATAATCTCCTTGATCGTCCAGCCCGCATAGGCCGCTTCCCGCTGCTTGATCAAGTAGGCGTTCTCCGCCACCCGCGTCGCATCGAAGATGACCGGGATGCGATGGTAGCGGCAGATGGCCGAGATCTCTTTCGTCGTCCCCAGCGAGACCGGCTGGCCGCCGGCCATGTTCACGTTGGTCTCAATGCACACATACGCGATGCGTTCCGCGCCGTGTTTCGCGATGAAGTCCGCGAGCTTCTTCGGGTCGAGGTCCCCTTTGAAGGGATACGCCGAACGAGGGTCGTAGGCCTCGTCCACGATCAGATCGACGAAGACGCCGCCCGCCCGCTCCTGGTGCTCCCGCGTCGTCGTGAAGTACATGTTGTTGATCACGTATTGGCCGGGGCGGATCATGGCTTGGGAGAGGAGGTGCTCGGCGGCGCGCCCCTGGTGCGTCGGCAGGATGTGCCGGAAGCCCAGCACCTCCCGGCACCGCTCGACGAAGAGGCGCGAGGCTTCGCTCCCGAGTTCCGATTCCTGGACTTCGAGCATCATGGCCCACTGCCGGTTGCTCATTGCGGCGGTGCCGGAATCGGTGAGCAGATCGATGTAAATATCCTCGGACCGGAGCAGAAAGGTGTTGAACCCCGCTTTCCTGATGGCGCGCGTCCGCTCCGCCGCGGACTTGAGCCGGAAGGGCTCGACGACCTTGATGAAGTAGGGTTCCGGCGTGTGGGTCGGCGCGAAGTCATTGTGATACTCGGTGATGAACGGGCCGTCGACCGCGAAGCGCGTCAATTCAGGAGCCGGCGCCTCGGCCTCGCGGACCCGGAGCGGATGGGCGATACGGTACCGCGCGAGGTGCTCGAAGCTTTCGATCAGGTAGTCGATCTGCCGTTCGGTGTAGCAGCGGCGCGGGACATAGACGCCCAGCAGATCGCCCTGTCGCCCGAAGGCCCTTCCGTCCAACGGGCGGGTGCGGATGCCGGAGACGAGATAGAACAAGGCGGCCAGGTTGGCGGAGCGCCACGTGTGATCGCCCAGATCCGTGAGACCGCAGGCTGAGACGCTCGGCGTGTCGATCACCACACCCGAAAAACCGAGCGGTCGATGCACCGGAAAGCCGGCCTCCTCCAGATACCCGGCCAGGTACTCCAGCTTGCGCCGGCGGAAGGCCAAGTAGCTTTCGTCCAGCATGTCCCGGAGCCCCTGAGCCAGAACCTGCATGTCGCGACCGGCTTGGCCGCCGTAGGTGTGCAACCCTTCATAGACCACGACCGAACTGCGGAACGCGACGTGCCACTGCTCGTCGTTCGTGGCGATGAGGCCGCCCGTATGGCAGCCGGCGTCTTCGCGCCCGCTCAGGTACAGAATGTCGCAGGCGTCGGCATAGCGCCGGATGAGATCGGGCACCCCGCCGGCCGCCGCCCGGTTGACCTTGTAGAGAAAGGCGGCGGACGCCAGCATCGACGCGTCCAACACCACCGGAGCCCCGTAGCGGCGGGCGAGCGAGGCGCAGGCCTGGAGGTTGTCTAACGAGAGAGGCTGGCCGCCGAACTGCGGGACGCTCGCGCCGACGAGCAGGAGACGGACTCCGCCGGCCTTCAGCCGCCCCTCCAAACGATCGACCGGGAGGTCGGCCTTAAACGCCTCCTTCGCGCGCGGATCGTACGCTTCCTCCGTCAGGAGCGTCTCGACGCGAAGGCCCGCCTGCGTCGCGAGCGCGGTGAGCGTACAGAGGTTGCCGTTGGTGACGACGGTCTCGCCGGCTCGAAGGAGCCCGCGAAGGATCAAATGCTCGGCCCCTCGCCCTTGATGGGTCGGGACGGTGAACCGTTTCCCGAAGACCTGGCGGCATGTCTCTTCGAGCGCGTAAAAGTTCGCGCTCCCGGCGTAGGCCTCGTCCCCGATCATCAAGGCGGACAGTTGCTTGTCGGTGAGACCCGCATTCCCGCGGGCGGTGCCGAAGTCCAGATACACGCGGTCGCGCGGCAGGCGCAGCACGTTGTAATCCGCCTCCTTGAGCGCCGCCACCCGGACGTCGTAGGGTACCTTCCGGAGAGTCTGCACCATCTTGATGCGGAAGGATTCGCCGACCGCGCCCGACGGCGCCGGCTCACGACGGGTTCGAGATGACGACATCGCGACGTACCCCCTTCATTCATTGACTCGGCTCCCTATGATGGTTGAGGATGGGGAGCAGATCAAGAGATCGTCCGCCGTCCATGAAGCCCTGGGGTTGCTTCCCGCTCATCCTGTTTCTGCTCCTGCTCGTCCTGCTTCCGGTCGTCTTCGGCCATCTCTTCACGGCGGCGCTCCTCAAACTGAAGCTGGAACCCGCCACCGCTGCGCTGCTGGTGCTGGCGATCTTTATCGGCGGTGCGGTCAACGTCCCGGTGAAGCGGATCGCCCGGACGGAGACCCTTCTCGCGGATCCGTTCGCGGTGTTCGGAATTCCCGGATGGTGGCCTAGATTCCGGCGGATCCGCCGGGAGACCGTGATCGCGGTGAATGTCGGCGGATGCGTCGTCCCGGTCGGCCTGGCCGCTTATGAGACGGCCTACCTTCTTGGAGAGGGCCCGGAGAGCGTCTCAGGGTTGGTCGTGGCCGCCGCGATCACCGCGGCGGTGTGTTACTGGACGGCCAAACCGATCGAAGGGATCGGCATCGCGTTGCCGGGGTTCGTTCCGCCGTTCACGGCGGCGATCAGCGCCTTGGTACTCGCACCGGAGCAGGCGACACCCGTGGCCTTCATCGCCGGTGTGCTCGGCCCGCTCATCGGCGCCGATCTGTTGCACCTTCGCGATGTCGAGCGAATCGCGACCGGCATGGCCAGCATCGGCGGGGCGGGCACGTTCGATGGGATCGTGCTCTCCGGCATCGTCGCAGCCTACTTAGCCTGAGGCAGTCAGCTCCAGCAGGATGTTGAAACAGTCCGCCGGCCGGGTACCCGCGCTTGGCGGGTGCGGCGGCCCATTCATCGTTGGATGTTATGCGTTAATCGCCTCAAGACGTTTCACGTTGAACGGTTAACGCTTAACCTTTAACGAAACGCGGCTGCACAAGACGGCCCCGTTGCCGTCGCTCTCAGCGGGGAAACGCCTCCTTCACGCCGCCGTCGACAGGAAGGATGGCGCCGGTGGTCTTTGCAGACCGGTCGGACGCCAGGAACAAGACGGCTTCGGCCACATCCTGGGGTAGGACTTTGACCTTCAAGAGGCTGCGCGACACGCAATAGGCTTCGATGCTCTCGACGGGAATTCCATACGCCGTCGCGCGGGCCCGCCGGAGTTCGGCGGACCACAGACCGGACCCTTCGAACACGGCATCGGGATTGACGACGTTGACCCGCACGCCATACTCCGCTCCTTCGAGGGCGAGGATGCGAGCCAATTGGACTTGCGCCGCCTTCGAGGCGGAGTAGGGACCAAAATGTTTGCCCGGCGCCAACGCGTTCTTGCTCGCCACCACGACGATATTCCCGCCGAGCCCCTGCCGCTTGAAGACCTGCATGGCCTCCCGACAGACCAGGAAATGCCCGGTCGCGTTCACCGCCAGGGTCTCATTCCAATCCTTCAGCGTGAGCCGATCGACCGGAGCGCTCCGCGCAATCCCCGCATTGGACACCAGGATATCCAGCCCGCCGTAGGCTAGGACCGCCTTGCTGAATCCCTCGACCACACCGGCCTCACGGGTGACATCCATCGCGATCGCGACGGTGTTCTCTTCGCCGGACTGTGCATTGAGTTCCTCGGACAGAGTCCGCGCTCTGTCCCGATCCAGATCGGCCAGGATTACCGAAGCCCCCTCCCGGACCAACAGGCCCGCAATCGCCCGACCGATCCCGCCGGCCGCGCCGGTCACCAGCGCGATTCGCCGGGACAATTGTTTTTCCGGCGGCAGCAGCGTCAGCTTGAAGTTCTCGAGCGGCCAGTATTCGAACTCGTGCAGGTCCTTCGGCGACAGGGATCGGTATGTATCGATGGCGGAAGCCTCGCGGATCACGCGCATGGTATGCCGGTACAGATCGTGCGTGATGCGGGCCGCCCGGCGGTCCTTGCCTGTGGTGAACATGCCCACGCCGGGCACCAGGATGACCCGCGGGTGGGGATCGAGCATGGTGAGGCCCGGCGAGCGATAACGCTCGAAGTGCCGGACATAATCACGGCGGTAGCGTTCGACCGCTTGACCCACTATCTGCCTGAGCGATTCCTGATCCCACGAGGGTGAAAGTCTCAGGAAAAGCGGTTTGGCCTTGGTATGGAGAAGGTGATCCGGCGTGAACGGTCCGACCTGCGAGAGCGTCTGTGCGCGAGGGTCGTTGACGAACTCCAGCACCGATCTGCTGTCGTCAAAGTTCAGCACGACGCGACGGTCTCGGCTTAACGCGCCGCGCAGGATCGGCGCGAGGAGAGCGGCCAGGCATCGGCGCTCGGCCGGCGCCGGCGTCACGAGCGGCGAATCCGGCCGGCGGTCACGGCCCGCTCCGGCGCGGCGGATGAATCGTTCGGCCCGCGAGACGATCTCGATCGTGCGCAGATAGGCTTCCTTCGGAGTGTCGCCCCACGCCACCAAGCCATGCTTATCGAGGATGGCGGCGTCCGTATCCGGCCTGCGCCGATAGGCTTCTGCGACCAGCTTGGCCAGCCGGAATCCGGGCCTGACGTAGGGGATCAATACGACATCATCGCCGTAGACGGTCCGGATCAGTTTTGCGCTGTCCGACGTATCCGTGAGCGCGCAGACGGAATCGGCGTGCGTATGATAGACATGCGGCGCAGGGAGAAAGGCGTGCAGCAATGTCTCGATGGACGGCTTGGGCGCATGGGGGTCCAACACGCAGCGGCCGAGATAGGCGACCATCTCTTCATCCGACATCGCCTCCCGTTGCATGAGGAGCTGCAGGTCGTCAAGGCGAAGCGGGGTGAACTGACTCGGCGTGATCGTCCGCATATCCGAGCCGCTGCCCTTGATCCACAAGACCCGGATATCCCGCCCGCAATGGTCCGCTGTTTCGACCTTGGCGGATGAATTGCCTCCGCCCCAGAGTACCAATTGCGGTTCCTGTCCGATCGTCCGCGTGGCATATACCAGCGCCTCAAGCCCTTCCAGATGGGCGGCCTTTTCGTCACACCATCGGCTTTGCATGGCGTGAGTCTCCGGCGTTTCACATGGCCGCTGGAGTCTCCTTTGTGCCTACGGGCGGCGCAAGCCGGAACCGGCCGCCATTCCGCCCTCGGCGAGCGATCAATAAACCATAACAATCTACTCCCGCCGGGCCTTCCTGCGACAGGTAGGGAAATTGCCAGGGTAAGATGACGCGAGTCAGGGCTGCGCGGTCAAACCTGACAGTCGGATGTCTTGCACCAGTCTCTGCCCGCCGAGGCGACATGCACCGGACTGGGCGGTGACGGGACGCGAATATTCCATGTATTACATGACCCCATATACGGGCGCAGCAGGAACACGAGACGCCAGTATGTAGTGGCTTGTATAGGATCATAAAGCGGAGTATGGGTATCATTGATTCACCCGTTATTCAGAGTCAATTCACAAGAAGCGAACCGAAAATTCACTTCCTCGTTTTCGTTGCGCAAGCCCGACCGATTTCAACCGGACTGAACCGAAGGGTCTTCACTACAAGACCGTTGGTCTCACACAGGGAGGTGCGGAATGTTGCGCATCCATGTCCTTACCTATGACACATCCCTCTTCATCATTTGCGCGGCGTGCGGGCAGCGAACCCAGAATCGGTATCTGGGAGGCTATACGTTGGCCATCTCTTGCCCACGCTGCCAGAAGGAGGCCGAGTGGAAACTCGAAGAGGTCTATTGGAGCGGACTCCCGCAGCAAACAGAGAAGGACATCGTCGCGACGCCCGGCTTCGTTAACCTGGCGAACACCGGTGGGTAGTGCCGTCACCTCAAACGAAGCACCTCTTTGCGGTGCGGGCGGGAGGAACTTATGAATCAGACCAAGCAGGCCGGAAACGACGCTCTGCCTAAAGCGCGGAGAGCCCCACATCAGTGCGTTCACGGTCGTCTGGTTGACGAGTACCGAACACCGGATGGGAACAAGACCGGAAAGTTGATTTGCAAGGAATGTGGAACGATTTTTGAGGCGGGATCGTTGGACAGAGGAAAGAACCAGGCAGTTTGAAGAGATAGACGGATATCCGGCCTACCTCGCCGTGATCAGGCATGAAGGTTTCCCTCCGCGCGAACGCGCCGGTCATGAGCGGAATCCTGAACAAGAATGATACAGATTGTCAGCCCACCGCGATCGTTCCGACGCCGTTCTGAAACTCGACTCCCGTGCCGAACGCGGCGCACTTGGCTCGCATGCGGCCGCTCACGAGATCCGCTTCTTCCCCCCGCGCGAGCCGGACGCCGAAGTCCTCGATCCGAACTGGGTGCAGCCGGATACGTGCGGCCCGGCCGCGTTCCACATCGACCGTGAACAGAAAGGACAGGTCGTTGCGTTCCTTCGGATCCACTGCGTAGTCATCGATGAAATCCCCGGCCGAATAAAGAATCACACGGCCGCGGAACAGCTCGATCCCTTGCGGCGTGTGGTTGGAATGGCCCCAATAGAAGTCCGCACCGAGTGAGACGACCTCCTGAGCCATGGCGCGCATCGCCGGGGAGGGAAAACCCCAATTCGGCCCCACATGGGCGCTGACGATCACGAAGTCGGCCTGTTCGCGGGCCCGTGCGAGCACGTCGGCCACGCGGGACCGATGGGGTTCGAGCAGACCGCGCCGATCGTAGGCGATGTAGTGGACGCCGGGTTTCTCAGCACCGGCCTCCCAGTCCGGTTCATTGTCCGTCACCGCGACTACCGCCAACCGACCTTGCGGCGAGTGCAGCCGCGCCGGGGCCGACGCTTCGTTCAGGTTCCGGCCGGCCCCGGTCCGCGCGATCCCCGCCCGGTCCAACAACGCCAGACAGTCCAGCAACGCGTCGGATCCGTAGTCCAGGACATGGTTGTTCGCCAGGGTGACGCAATCGATTCCGGCGGCTTGGAGAAACTCGATCGCGCGCGGATGGGCGCGAAAGTGGAACGCCTTCGTGAAGGGGCGCCAGGGCCGGCCGCGGGCGCTGATGACGCATTCGAGGTTGATGAGCCGGCGGTCGGCCGCCAGCATCACGGGCAGGACGTCGCCCCAGATCGCCGCGGGGGAACTGGCCGGATTTCGGATGACCGACTCATCCACCAACCTGCCCAGCATCACGTCGCCAGCCAGCGCAATCCGCATGCCGGCTCACTCCTCAGCCGGGGCTCGAGGATTGGACGCGCTGAGGCGCAGGAGGTGTGTAGGGCACGAACATCTTCTTCACGATCTTCTGGCCTTCCGGCGAGCGCGCGAACGTCACGAACGCGTCCGTCAATGGATCCGGGTGTTCGGCGGTCAGAAACAGGACCGGACGCCGGATGGGATAGCGCCCATCTTTCACGGTCGGTTCGCCGGGCTCGACCTTGTCGACGAGCAGGATCCGAATCGGCACCCCATCTTCCAATGCCTTGAGCGCCTCGCTCAAGGAGACATACGTCACGGCATTGTCCTGGCCCGACACGGTGCTCAGCGCTTTCTGATCCGACCGTGCGATCGTCCCGGCCGCAGCTTGACCTCCCTGGATCCCCAATGACGACTCAAACCCACGCCGCACGTTCCGGTCCGGTGGTCGATGGATCACGTCGACCTTTTTATCCGCGCCCTCCAGTTCGGACCAGCGCCTGATCTTCCCGGTGAACAGATCCCGAATCTGGTCTTTACTCGTTTCCTTGACCGGGTTGGAAAAATTCACCACCACGGCGATCCCGTCCCACGCGATCGCCGTAGCCTTCAGACCCGGCTCCTCGTGATCCGTCACGGCAATCTTCGCGTCGCCGGACCTGACCATCTCCGCCGCCTTGAGATTCCTGTCCCACTCGAACTCGATCGCGGTGCCGGGGTGAGCCTTCTCGAACGCCAGGCCCAGTTCCTCGACCACCGGCAGCTCCGGTCCATAGCCGGCGACCAGAATCCGGCCGGTGAGGCCGGCGCCTGCCCGGGGAGCCCCTGCCAGCAGCAAAACTCCCGCAACAAAGACGGCCAACGCCGCCTTTTCCATCATCTTTCCGTTCTCACATCTCATCGGTTTCCCGCTCCCTTCGTCCCGCCGACTTGCACGCATGTCCCGTTTATCCGAACCCGCGCAAGGCATGTCCGCTTACATTATATAAGAGCCTGTGAATGTCCATAAGATTCGCCGTAGAAGCTCGCAGCGACGGTTCTCATCGGCTGTCGACTCGCGAGCACCTTGAAAATGCGGGCGGCGTCAACCTGGGCCCCCCAACCAGGTGCCGAAACCGACTGCATCCCAGAGCGTGGCAAGTGTCCCCGAGCAGCAGGCCCACTCGCAGCGGGGTTCTCCGGATCCCCGCCCGTCCGGTGTGAGCGCGATGGTCGGACCGGCACGCTTCGCCGCATCGGCGGGAGAGGGTACAATACCCGTATGCTTAAGATAAGGACATGCATTCTCAAATCAACAGGCCTGGCTGTCGCGTTTTTCGCCGGCGCCTCACTCGCGGACGCGCGCGCGGCCATGACCGAATCCCCGACAGAGGTGGTGCGGGCGACGATCAACGAGGTGATCCGCATTCTTGAAGACAAGCGCCTGCAAGCCGCCGATCAACGCGCACACCGCCGTCGCCTGCTGGAGGATGCGATCGGCAGGCGATTCGATTACACGGAGATGGCGAAGCGGGTCCTGGCCGCCGCCTGGAACACCTTGAACGAAGCCGAACGGGCGGAGTTTGTCGGGCTGTTCAGGTCGTTTCTCTCGGACCGGTACGCGAGCAAGATCGAAGGGTATTCCGGCGAACAGGTCGCGTATCTGGCCGAGCGGCGGGAAGGTTCCTTTGCGGAGGTGCGGACGAAGCTCATCTCGAGCAAGGTCGAGGTCCCGGTGGACTATCGTCTCATGGCAAAGGACGGGAAATGGTACGCCTACGACATCGTGGTCGACGGTGTGAGCCTGGTCAGGAACTATCGCAGTCAATTCGCCAACATCATCCGCACGTCCTCATATCAAGAGCTGGTCAGGAAACTGCGCGAGCGGGATATCCGCGAAGAACGGAACCCGGCCGGATAGCCTGGGAATTTCCCGCCTTTCACGGACACTGTTCTCAGTCAGCCGTTGAAAATAGGCGCGAGGCTAGCGGCCCGCGGCTCTTCCCCCTTGCCCCGAGCCCCTTGCTTCTTGCCCGCTCATGATTTTCATCATGCGCGGGCCTGCCTGTGCGTCGCACGCGGACAGGTGAGCCATCGCTCATGATGACTGTGTTCAACTCCTGGATCGACCCGACCCGGGAAACTTTCTGAGCCCCATCCGCCCGGCCAGCTCATGCAGTTTCTCGTGCACCGACTCGTTGTTGTACGTCTGGATATCGGATAAGGCGATACAGAAATCGCTCAAGGCCTCCAGCCAGGCTTTCTGGTTTTCGGCGGTGAACGGCAGATCGCGGACCTGTGAGATCCGCGACGAGGCATCCTTCAATCTGGCCGCCGCTTCTTCGAGATGTTTGGGCACCGCCATACCTCATGTCCCCCTTGCCCGGTTACGGGACCCGGATGAACGGAAATCGCGAGCGCAGCGCCCGCGTGAGCGCGCCGACGCCGCACTCGTCCCCGACCGTTTCCACCGCAAGGATCACGTCGGGGTCGTCGAAGCTGACGACGGGGGCCTCGCCCCGGACCGTCAACGACTCGGCGACGGCTCGATCCAGTCCCTGCTCCAGTTCCCGGCTGTGAAACGCTCCTGCGTGGCCGCGCCGTTCCACCCGCACGTAGAAGGTCCCGCTATCGATCACATCGACATAATCCGCCATCATCTGCTTCAGTACGGTCGGCAGGTTTTCCACGGTGAAGGTGAAAAGCCGATCAATGGGAACCATCTTCGCCAGCGGACGCAGAAAACCCGGTTCGTTCTCTTCGCAGCGCCGGAGCTGTTCGAAAAACGCCTGCTGATCCTCGACGCGCCCGACCAGCACTCCGCGAAACTGCGTCCAACGGAAATCGCCGAATCGACCAAGCCGCCTCGCCAATTGGCGCTGCTCCTTGTCCTTGGCCGTAGCGAGCACGTTCCAGGGAAGATCGGCCTCCTTCACCGACGTCGCCGATGAGAGCGGTTGCGCCTGTTGAGCGATCATCGTGATCCTTCCCGACCGCCGCCGAGCCGATCACCCGCAACGGTAGGTCTTCAACGCACCGGCGGCAACCTCCCGCTCCAGATCTTCGATCGAGCGGCCGGACAGCACCGAGGTCGTCCATTCCTCGGTCACCTGGAAGCCGGGCCGAGCTTCTCCATCCCGCTGCTTCATGAGCAGCCATTGCCGCGGGCGCCCTTTCATCCTGACGAGCGAGAACCGCCCGCGCAGCCTGTGCCCGTGCAAGCTGATATCCAGCGTTCCCGCCTTCCACATGGCCTCGGCCGACTGCGCGCCCTTTCCTTGACCTGCCGGCTCGAACCATCCGGTGTCCCATACCAGCACCGGCCCGGCTCCATAACGTCCTTCTTCGATGACGCCCTCGAAGTCGGCGTAGGCCAGGTCATGATCTTCGACTTCCACCGCCAGTCGCTTGACCGCCGGATCGAGCGACGGTCCTTTCGGGATCGCCCAGGATTTGAGCGCGCCGCCGATTTCGAGGCGAAAATCATAATGCAGACGCGATGCGCGATGCTTCTGCACGTTGAAGATCGGCCGTCTCATCACTCGCAACTACAGCTTATACCCGAACCGCCGGAGCAACGCTTTTCGTGCGACGATATCGGCTTCCTGTTCGATCCCTTTCGGCTTCATGCCGTCCACCACACCGAGAATGCCCCGTCCCTGCGGGGTCTCTGCGAGGATGACCTCCACCGGATTCGCCGTCGCGCAATAGATGTGACAGACCTCCGGCACCTGACGGATCACCGGGAGGACGTTGATGGGATAGCAATTTCGCAGCAGGATCAGAAAGCTGTGTCCCGCCCCCACTGCCTGAGCATTGGTCTTCGCCAACTCGATCAACTCCTGATCCGTCCCGCTCCACCGAACAAGACACGACCCTGACGATTCGCAAAACGCGAGGCCGAATGCGATACCGGGCACCGCGGTGACGAGCGCTTCGTGCAGGTCTTCGACGGTCTTGATGAAATGGGCCTGTCCCAGAATCAGATTGACCGCCTCCGGCTTTTGAACGGCGACTGAAATGAGAGCCACCGCCATCGCGCTTCCCTCCTCAGCGTGACGACTGCGTCGTGTGATCGGACGGTTTGACGACGAGAACCGGGCAAGGGGCCGATTGCGCCACGGCCGTGGAAACGCTGCCCATCGCGATGGCGGTCATGCCCGTCAGCCCGCGGGAGCCGACGACCAGCAGATCATACCGGCCTCGCTTGGCTTCCCTGGGGATCGCTTCCGCAGGATGGCCGGAGACCAGGCGTGTCTTGACGATCGCACCGGCCCTCTGCATGATCTCCGCCGTTTCCTCGATCGCTCGGCGCGCCGTTGCGCGCCGGTTTTGGATGATCTCGGTGCGGACTTTTCGTGACTCGGCCGCAGCCAACCCCTGCCTCGCCGAGTCGCCGTGATCGAACGGCCGTACCGCGCTGAGCACCGTGACCTGTTTGACATCCGGCAATCCCGCCACCAACCCGGCCGCCTCCTTCGCGCCGGGAGATCCGTCGGTCGCCAACAGAAGCTTGAACCTCTTGCCAGGCTCGACTTTGGCGGGAACCAGCAGCACCGAACACGGGGCATAGTGCAGAAGTCGCTGGGACACGCTGCCCAGCATGAAACCCTTGGCCGCCAATAATCCGCGCGTGCCGGCCACAACCAGACTAGGCTGTGTATCGCGCACGCACTTCAGCAGTTCATAAATCGGCAGCCCTTCCCGGACGACGGCCGCGACGGGTTGGTACGATGTCTCCAAGAATCTCATGCCTTTTTCAAGGAACGCCTCTGCCGACGCCAGACGATGCTTCCTGAGAAGATCCTGGCCGTAGCTTCCGACCGCCTCAGGAACGTCAAACGGCTCAAGGACATGAACCAGGGTCAGCCGAGTCCCGGACGCATGGGGAAACACGTTCATCCAGCGAATGATCGTTTCGGCATAGCGGGATTCATCCAGAGCGACCAGAATATGCATGCCTCTGCCCCTTCTCCCTTTAAGCCGACGATTAAGCATCATGCATGCCAACTCATTCCCGGTCGCGCAGGAACTGGAAGCCGCGCTCGGCACCGTGCTGATCGCCCGGCAACGCGACTTGCCTGCGGGCCGTCCGTTTTTCCTCTCGGAGCGAACTGCGCTGTTGGTCCTAAAACGCCACAGATGCAGAAAGGCGACTGTGGCAACAGGCCCCTTGATCAACGGGCAACCGTCCTTACCTTATAATTGAGCGGAGGCCTCGGTGAGAGGAACACTCCGAAGCATGAGATCGAGCGCAGAGGCGGTGCGCAGGCCCGGCAGGCCGGGAAGCCTAAACCCTCTCCAAGATCTCCACCATGTGACCCAGCTCTCTGGACCCGCCTCCGCTCCGTCTGGTCTCCCAGCCTGAGTCGTCCTGATGAGATTGTCTCCCCGGACGAGCGTATCCTCCAGCTTCGCTCTTGTGTGTGTTACAACGGGCGAGGGCTACAATCCCTACAATCCAGTAGGTCACACGAAGATCGCAGCAGCAGGTGTATGGTAAGCGCGGTCGAAGACATTTCGAAGTGGGGAAGAAAAGGGATGGTTCGAGCGAACAAGTGAAACAAAAAGGCTCACTCTTGTGGGAGCACCGGGTCCGTCGACTGGCCGGAATCCGATCCGGTAACCCTCCTGCGCCCGATCGGCTGGTTACCCCGCGCCTCCATCTTCTAAGGGCTCGGTTTTACGGCCGTGCCTAACGGCACCGGGAGTGGATAGCGCGTACCCTGGACCTTGATCCCGCTACTGGCCCGGAAGCGATGCTCTTTTGCACGTTGGCTGCACAAGAGCGAGTCACCAGACCACCTTGGTTGCCGGCCATGTCAAGCTCCCGCCACCTCCTTCCATTCTAAAGATAATCACGCTCGACGCCGAATCAACCGAGCGATCTCGTGTGTCAGGTTGCCGGGTCTATCGGACGATCGGCACCGAACAGGCGGAATACACCAGGACCTTCTGCGACACGCTCCCCAGCAAGAAACGCTTGATGGCCTTCATTCCGCGCGAGCCGACGACGACCATCTGCACCTCGTGACCGACAACGACCCGCCGCAGGGCTCGCCGATTCCGAACGACACGGAATCCGTATCGATGAACTGCGTCCGGCCGCGCAAGCTGCCGGTGAGGTGATACAGCATCATTCTCCTCATGGCGGTCTCGAAACATAGACGTGCGCGGGCGGCGCACGGTTCGGAGCTATCAGCTATTCGCTACGCTCCGCCGGTTGTTGATCGCTGCGAAGCCCCGTGAACCCGACTCCGGACACGCACACGAGACGCCCGTCGATCTTCACCCTCGCGCCGAGAAATTGTTCGACCAACCACGCGCCGGTCGCCAGGTGGTCCGTTATAACCGGCGCCAAGAGCCGACTCTCTCCCTCCGCCAGCGCCGCAAACGGCACCACTTGATCCGCGGCGAACCGGTCAAGCGCGGCTCCTGTTTTCAAATCCTCCAGAAGCTGCGTCGCCGCGTGTCTTCCGATCGACTCGGCGGTCCGTCTGAGGGCCCCGGCTCGATCCGCCCCCAGACAGACCCCGCCTTCCTCGTCGGCAAAGAGGGCGAGCGCCGCTCCCGGTTGGAGCGCCGTGGTGTCGTCCCGCTCTTCAATCTCCGCGTCATACCCGGCGCGCGCCAACACCTGCTTGGCCGCCCCGGCCATCCGCCGGCTGACCTTCCGCTCAACCAAATGCGAGGCGAGCGCGATCCCCCACATTCGCCTCACGGCGCCGGCATGTTCCAGCGTCAGGCTCCGAAGAGGCGTCCGCGGCGGCGTGACGGTCAGGCGCAGAACGCCCTCTCCTCTCGGCACATAGCCCGGCCGCTCCATCATCACCTCGACCTTCAGCCCCATCTTCTTCAGCAGCGGCGCTACGACGTATTGAAGGTGGAAGACCGAGGGGGCAAAATCCTGGAACAGCCCGCCCCGCAACTCGACCGACACCGTCGAGGAAGCAAACGCCAACACCGGTATGAGAGCCAGGCCCAGCATTGTGGTCGAGCCGGCTGTCCCGATATCCCACACATACCGCGGCTGCGCCTTCAGCGGCCCCGGACGGAACCACAGTTCTTGCGACCCCGCCGTCAGGCCTTCGGCTGTCCCGCCGACCAACTCCCGGATCGCCTCCACGACGCGGATGTGCTGCGGCCGGAGACCGGGGTTGGGCCGGCGGACGCGTGCGTTGACGATGTGAATGGGCCGCCCGGTGAGCGCCGCAAAGGCCACCGCCTGGCGGACAATCGTGCCGCTGCCGGAATAGCGGGAACCATCGATTTGGATCATGGCCTGAGCCTGGCTGGTCTGCTCAACGTCTTTCATCCGTGGGTCTGGCGCCATGCAGCCGGGTGGCTTGCTTCTTGATTTGTTGCTGGACGTTCTTGACCTTGAGTTTGGCGAACTTCCTCGCCTGCCTCTTGGGCATGTTCTTGAAGCCGCCTTTCGGTTTCATACCTCCTCCCGGTAGGGGGAAGTGCCAGGCCTGCACACCAATCCATCTGGATAATTAAGCAATCAACGGGCCCGGCCTTGCCAGACAGGATGAATGCATAGAAATGCCGTGAATTGACAGACGCGAAGAGAGGGCCTAGCCGCCCTCTTCAGGGGTCTTTGTCGCGTTCCTCCACAGTCGGAACCCGATCACTGTTGCGGAACGCCTCTCGCAAGCGAGGTTCGGGGGAGTGACGGTTCGGTAGGCCAGGAACCGGATGGGCTGAGGCGCTGACGTTAGTTCAACTGGCCGGCGCTGCCGGCAAACAGCTTCTCGGCCTCATCCCGCGCCGCTCGTTGTCGGCGGTGGGCCAGAATTACCGGATCGATCCACTCGCCGCAGATCACGCACCGCAGTCCGGACGTCAGCGGGTCGCCGGTGGACTCCTGAACCATCAGCCCGCCGCACCTCCGGCATTGATCGAGATCGACTGTCGTGTTTGCCATTGCTTTGACCATCTTGCTTCGTCCGTTTCACAGTCCATGTTGTCGAATGCTCAATTACCCCATCGAGCCGAGAGGGCCGGGATCGCCCGCCTTTCACTCACCCGGAACCCCCTTCGGCTTATAGGGATCTTTCTTAAGCGGCTCGGTTCACCGCCGTCCGCTTCTCTCCGGCAACCTGCTTGGCCTCGACTCTGTCGTTGACCAAGAGGCTCCACACCATCGTGACAACCGTGGCGAAGAGGCCGGCGACCGCCAAGAATCCGTCGATCATCGAACTCGTCATATGGATTCACCTCCGATCACGTCGCAGGTCGCCTTCGAAAGGCCCTGCGTACGATTCGCTCGTTAGAGTCGGCGGCGGGCGAAAGGATTCGAACGGTCGGCGGCTGAGAGTTGCTTTCAAGACAGCTACTCGCTACTGGCTATCTTTTCTAGGCGCGAATGTCCACGTGCGCCGGCCTCTCGGTGATGAATAATGCCACAGAGCGAACAGGGGCCCTTTGAAGCGGTCGGTCCAAGACCGTCGGAATCTCAACGGCTTCGTCGTATCGACGACGACCGCCTGATGGCCTACAGCTTGCAGAACTTGCGCGTGGGATAAGAATCTCCATGGCCTGGCAACCGATCATCAAGTCTCGTCGTGACTGGGAGGTCGTGCCTCATCTCCATGACTACCACGCGGTCCGGTCGGCTTTTTCCTGGGAGCAAGCCCGGCGTGAACTGGACGGCCTTCCGGACAATCGGGGCCTGAACATCGCGCACGAAGCGGTGACCCGCCACGCCGGCGGCCCTCGGGCCGACCATCTGGCCTTGCGCTGGCTCGGCAAGAACGGCGCGATGAAGGACTATTCGTATCGTCTGCTCGACGAGCTGACGAATCGTTTTGCCAACGCCCTTCGGCGCCTGGGTGTCGGGAAAGGCGACCGTGTCTTTGTGCTGGCCGGACGCATTCCGGAACTGTATATCGCCGCGCTCGGCGCTCTGAAGAATCGGAGCGTCTTCTGTCCGCTGTTTTCGGCCTTCGGACCGGAGCCCATCCGCGCGCGGATGACGATCGGGCAGGCCAAGGTACTGATTACGACCGAGACCTTGTACCAGCGCAAGGTAGCCGGCATCCGCGCCTCGCTCCCCGATCTCGAACATGTGCTGCTGATCGGCGACGACGGGTCCCCGACCGGTGTTCCGGGCACAGAGGACTATCGCCGGCTGCTCGAGCAAGCCGGCCCGGAGTTCACTGTCGGCCCGACCGATCCCGAAGACATGGCCCTCCTGCATTTCACCAGCGGGACCACGGGCACCCCCAAAGGCGCGGTCCACGTCCATCAGGCGGTCGTCGCCCATCACATCACCGGGAAGTATGCCTTGGACCTGCATAAGCACGACATCTTCTGGTGCACGGCCGATCCGGGTTGGGTCACCGGCACATCCTACGGCATCATTGCGCCGCTGACGAACGGTGTGACGAGCATCGTCGACGAGGGCGATTTTGACGCGGAACGCTGGTATCGTCTGCTTCAGGATCAACGGGTCTCCGTCTGGTATACCGCGCCCACCGCGATCCGCATGATGATGAAGGCCGGCGTCGATCTCATCCGCAAGTACAACCTCACTTCTCTCCGCTTTCTCGCCAGCGTCGGCGAACCCCTCAACGCAGAGGCGGTCGTCTGGGGACAACAGGCGTTCGGGCGGCCGTTCCACGACAACTGGTGGCAGACCGAGACGGGCGGCATCATGATCGCCAACTTCGCGGCGATGGACATCAGGCCGGGGTCGATGGGTCGTCCCCTGCCCGGCATCGAGGCCGCGATCGTCAGCCGGACCGACAGCGGCGAAGTCGAGGTGATCGACGAACCCGGCGTGCAAGGGGAGCTCGCGCTGCGACCGGGTTGGCCCTCCATGTTCCGATCGTACTGGCACGAACCCGAGCGTTATAAAAAATGCTTCGCCGGCGGCTGGTATCTCACCGGCGACCTGGCGAAGCGGGACAAGGACGGCTACTTCTGGTTCGTGGGGCGCGCGGACGATGTGATCAAGACCTCCGGGCACCTGATCGGCCCGTTCGAGGTCGAGAGTGTCCTGATCGAGCACAAGGCCGTAGCGGAGGCCGGCGTCATCGGGAAACCGGATCCGGTCGCGATGGAAGTGGTCAAGGCGTTCGTCTCGTTGAAGGACGGATATGAGCCGAGCGAGGCGCTCCGTCGCGAGCTGCTGGGGTTCACTCGCGCGCGGCTCGGCGCAATCGTCGCTCCGAAGGAAATCGAGTTCCTGCCGAGCCTACCGAAAACGCGCAGCGGGAAGATCATGCGCCGGTTGCTGAAAGCGAGAGAGTTGGGACTGCCGGAGGGAGACACATCGACGCTCGAAAGCTGAGCGTGAAACGCTCAGCGCGGGACTCGCGAGAAACGCGCGAATGGCGAGATGCGCATAATCCGAGTTATTGGATTCGTCGTTTCGCGCGAGTCGCGCAAGTCTCGCTCGTCTCGCGAACGCATCGTCAGGCCGCGCATCGGAGCAATTAGACGTGACACTCGATCCTGGCCGTCTGCATGGACTCGAACTGCTCCGCCAGATGCTGCGCATCCGGCGGTTCGAGGAAAAGTCGGCGGAATTGTACAGTCTCGGGAAGATCCGCGGGTTTCTCCATCTGTACATCGGCGAGGAAGCGGTGGCCGCCGGAGCCCTGCCGGCATTCACAGCGGAAGACGCCGTCGTGGCGACGTATCGCGAGCACGGACATGCGCTGGTGCGCGGCACGCCGATGGGCCCCCTGATGGCGGAGCTGTACGGCAAAGCCAACGGCTGCGCGCGCGGCCGCGGCGGTTCCATGCATTTTTTTGACGCCTCCCGGCGGTTTTACGGCGGCCTTGCGATCGTCGGCGGCGGGCTCCCCATCGCGGTCGGGCTCGCCCTTGCGCAGAAGCTCTCCACCCCGTCTCCCTCCCTGGACGAAGGGGAACGCCAAGGAAGGGTCACCGCCTGCTTTTTCGGCGACGGCGCCGTCGCCGAAGGCGAGTTCCACGAGTCGCTCAATCTCGCGGCGCTCTGGAAGTTGCCGGTGCTGTTCCTCTGCGAAAACAACTTCTACGCCATGGGCACCGCCCTGGCCCGGCACCAGTCCCAAACCGACATCGCGTTCAAGGCTCACGCCTATGCCGTTCCGTCAGCGGTTGTGGACGGCATGGACGTGCTGGCCGTTGGAGAGGCCACGCGGCAAGCCGTGAACTCGGTTCGTCAAGGCTCCGGTCCTTATCTTCTCGAATACCGCACCTACCGCTTCCGCGCCCATTCGATGTACGATGCCGAGCTGTACCGCACCAAAGAGGAAGTCGCGAAGTGGAAGCAGCGGGATCCGATCACCACGTTCGAAACACGGCTGCGTGAACTGGGATGGCTCACCGATGCCGATCTTCAGGAGATGGAGGATACCATCGCCGCCGAGATTGAAGACGCAGTCGCCTTCGCCGAAGCGGGTCCTTGGGAACCGGTCGAGGACCTGGAGAAGGATGTGTACACGCGGACGTAAAGGCGAGAGCGGCGAGACGGGCGGGAAAGCGCGACAGGAGAAACATCTCTTCCAGGATTTCTCGCGAGCCGCGCCTGTCTCGCAAGTCCCGCTGCGAGGCTGCTGATCGCCGATGGCTCCATGGCTATTCCATGACGAAGATCACCTATCGAGAAGCCGTCCGCGCCGGCCTGCGTGAGGCCTTGCAGAGCGACCCGCGGGTCCTCTTGATGGGGGAGGACATCGGACGCTACGGAGGGACTTACGCCTGCAGCAAAGGCCTGCTCGAGGAGTTCGGCCCTGAGCGCATCCGCGACACGCCGCTGTCGGAGAACACGTTCGTCGGCGCTGGCATCGGCGCGGCGCTCGGCGGGATGAAACCGATCGTAGAAGTCATGACGGTCAATTTCAGCCTGTTGGCCTTGGATCAGATCGTCAACAACGCGGCGACGATCCGTCACATGTCGGGCGGCCAGTTCAACATTCCGCTCGTCGTGCGCATGGCGACCGGAGCCGGACGCCAGGTGGCCGCCCAACATTCGCACAGCTTCGAAGGCTGGTATGCGCACATCCCCGGCATCAAGGTTCTGACCCCGGCCACCGTGACGGACGCGAAAGGCATGTTGTTGAGCGCGTTAAAGGAACCTGACCCGGTCTTCATCTTCGAACACGCCTACCTGTACCCGATGGAAGGAGAGCTGGACGAGCAAGCCTTCCCGGTCGATATTTCCAAGGCGGCGGTGCGACGACCCGGACGGGACGTGTCGATCATCACGTTCGGGGGGTCGTTGTGGAAGGCTCTGGAAGCCGCCGACCGCCTGGCGACCGAGGGCATCGACGCCGAAGTCATCGACCTCCGCGTGTTGCGCCCGCTCGATGCGGCGACGATCCTGACATCGGTCCGAAAAACGCATCGCGCCGTGGTGGTCGACGAAGCCTGGCGGACGGGCAGTTTCGCGGCGGAAATCAGCGCGCAGATCATGGAAGGCGCCTTCTACGATCTCGACGGACCGGTGGCGCGCGTCTGCAGCGCCGAGGTGCCGATCCCCTATCCCAAGCACCTGGAGGACGCGGCGCTGCCGCAGCCGGACACGATCGTTCGGGCGGTCCGCGAGTTATTGGCCCGGTGAGATCATTTGAACGTCAGTGGGCAGTTGAGGACATATTGTTAACCGTTACTCGTTAATCGGCAGGATGCGTCCTGCTTCACGTTTCACGCTTCACGGGGTTATAGATTTGGCTGAATTCCTCATGCCGTCGCTGGGCGCCGACATGAGCGCCGGTACGCTCATCGAATGGCGCAAGAAGGTCGGCGACCGGGTGACCAAGGGCGAAATCATCGCCGAGGTCGATACCGACAAGGCCGCCATCGAAATCGAAGCCTTCACGACCGGCATCATCGAACAACTGCTCGTCCAGCCGGGCGCCAAGGTTCCCGTAGGCACAGTGATGGCGATCATTCGGGAGGAAGGGACGGCGCGAGGCGAGCGGCCGATGGCACGGGGCAAAGAGGGTGCCGAAGCGGCCCAGGCTCCTCCGGCTACCGAACCGGTCCGCCTCCGGATCTCCCCCGCGGCCAAGCAACTCGCGGCCGACCTCGGCATCGACCCGTCTACCGTGCAGGGAACCGGCCCTGGAGGCGCGATCGGCCGCGACGACATTCTGCGGGTCGCGGAGGCGCAGGGCACAAGGATCGAGGCTGGAGAGACAGCGCCGCAAGCCGGCGAAGCCGGCGATCGCCAAGCCCGCATGCGGCAGGCCATCGCGGCTGCGATGACCCGCTCGAAGCGGGAGATCCCTCATTACTACTTGAGCACGACGATCGACATGGGCCGGGCTCTGACGTGGTTAAGAGAAGAGAATCTCAAACGGCCGGTCACGGACCGGCTCCTGTACGGTGTGCTCCTTCTCAAGGCCGTGGCGCTGGCCCTCCGCCACGTCCCGGAGCTCAATGCCGTCTGGAAGGGGAGCACAGCCGTTCAAAGCCAGGACATCCATGTCGGCGTCGCGATCGCCTTGAGGCAAGGCGGTCTCGTGGCGCCGGCCCTTCATCACACCGACCGGCAGAGCCTGAGCGAGCTGATGCGGAACTTCCAAGACCTCGTCAAACGCGCCCGTGCCGGGACGTTGCGGGGGTCGGAGCTGTCCGATCCCACGATCACGGTGACCAGCCTCGGGGAGCAGGGCGTCGAGACCGTCTTCGGGGTCATTTACCCGCCGCAGGTCGCGCTGGTCGGCTTCGGGAAAGTCGTCGAACGGCCCTGGATTGTGAACAGCCAAGTCGTGGCGAGGCCGGTCGTCACCGCCACCCTCTCCGCCGACCATCGCGTGACGGACGGCCATCGCGGCGGGCTGTTCCTCGCCGCGGTCGACCGGCTGTTGCAGGAGCCCGATCACCTATGAGCGCCGCATTGACCGCCGAAGAAGTCAAAAGCGCCGTCCTCCGCGTTCTCGGCGACATTGCGCCGGAGGCCGACCTGACGTCGCTGAACCCGGACGCGAGCTTTCGCGATCAGTTGGACCTCGACTCGATGGATTTTTTGAACTTCGTGATCGCGCTGCACAAAGAACTCAATGTTGAGATTCCGGAAGCGGACTATCCCAAGTACGCGTCGTTGAACGGGTGCATTGAGCAACTGACGGCCCGGAGTTGAGATGGCAACGGAAAGAGCGGGCGCCGACCGGACGATTCTCAAAGTCCTCGTCGGATCCCAGGCCCACGGGCTGGCCGCGCCGGGCAGCGATGCCGACTATCGGAGCGTGTTCGTGATGCCGACCGCGGAGATGTTCCGCCTGGGATTCAAGTACCAGGGCGCGCGCATGAGGAAGGAGGAGGCCGACGAAACGGCCTGGGAGGTGGGCCAGTTCCTGCTCCTCGGCACGCAATGCCATCCGCTGATCCTCGAGACCTTCGTGGCTCCGGTCGTGGCGATGGATGACTGGGGGACGGAACTCCGGCGGCTCTTTCCCCACGTCTGGTCTCCGCAGGCCGCCTACGACGCGTTTACCGGTTACTGCGAGAATCAACGCAAGAAGATGCTGGACAAAAAGGACGAGCGGCCGGAGAAATACGCCGCCGCCTACCTCCGTGTCTTGTTCAACCTCTGCGAACTGCTGGAGCGGGAGACGTTCAGCGTGCGCATCGCCGAAACCCCGATCGGCGAAACCATCCGGAAGATCAAAGCGGGCAACTACCGCGTCGGAGAGGTCATTGACCTGGGCGAGTACTGGACCCAGGAGGCTCGGCGCCGGCTGGCGCACTGTACACACCGATCCGATCTGAGCCTCGTCGACGAGTTCCTGGTTCGGCTGCGGAAAGCCTTTCTGACTTAGCGCCTGAGGTAATAGGCAACAGCGGTAGTCCCGTCGCTGGCCCGAAACGCCACAATAGGTCTTCGTCCCGCTGATCGGTTTCCCGTCAGATCTCCATAAGTGCCCGTTGCCGTGAGAGTCTTGTCCGCTGTCCGGGCCATCGGGCACTGGCACTGCGGATGCACTGTCTGCCGCTTGAGGAGGCCGACAAGCGAAGGGGGGCACAATGTCCACAGAGTTCTCATCCGCCGGCCAGGTCATGGAGGTCATCATTCGTTCGCCAGGGAGTCTGTTGGAAGATGTGGTGCTTCAGTGTCCGGGTCTCACCTGGAACCAGGTGTTTCTCGAGCTGGACCGTTTGAGTCGCAACGGACAAGTGCAATTGCGCCTGAAGAGCCCCGGGGTCTACGTTGTGAGTCCCGCCGTAGCGCACACGAAGAGGATCGGGCATGACTGACTTTGCCGAGTATTAACCCAATAACCTTTCGTCATTCAGCAAGGAGGGTGCTCTATGAACGCCATTACACGTTGGGAACCGTTTAAGACGCGCTGGGATCCGTTCAAGGAGTTGGAAGAAATGGAGAAACGCCTGGCGACGTTCTTCGGCCGGGTGCCGGTGCGATCCGAGGGCGAGAAGGAAGCCATGACGGTGGCGGAATGGTCGCCGCTCGTGGACATCACGGAGGACGAGAAGGAGTACGTGATCAAAGCGGAGCTTCCGGAAGTGAAAAAAGAGGACGTGAAGTTGACCATTCAAGACAACGTCCTGTCGATCTCGGGAGAACGCAAGTACGAAAAGGAAGAAAAGGGCAAGAAGTATCATCGGGTGGAGCGGGCCTACGGGAGCTTCATGCGGAGCTTTACCCTGCCGGAGGACGCCGACGGATCCAAAGTCAGCGCCGAGTACAAGGACGGCGTGCTGAAGGTGCATTTGCCCAAGTCCGAGAAGGCGAAGCCCAAGGCCATCGAGGTGAAGGTCGCCTGAGAGCCGGGCCAACGAACGGACGGAAACTGAGAAAGCCGGTTGGTCGCAGACGCTCTCCGCTTCGCGCCAAATGCGATAAAGCGATAACGAGCGAGCGGCTCAGCAAGCTCGGAGAGGAGAATCGCCATGTCACGTCGCCCGCACTACCTGGAGTTACCCTGGTCGATGCATCGGGACCATACCCGGGAGCCGTTCAGTCCGACCCGTCGCCTGTGGTGGCTGATCGCGGCGCTGGCGTTTCTGGCGATCTTCCTGATCGGCGTCACCAGCAGCCTGATAGAGGACGCCGTCTATGGAGATCAGGATCGACACCATGTTCCATGATCGCGAAGAAGCCGGTCGTCTCCTGGCGGCCCGGCTCACGTCGTACCGAGACGACCCCACAGCCCTGATTCTCGCTCTGCCTCGGGGCGGAGTGGCGGTCGGCTACCAGATGAGCCTCGCGCTCCGCCTCCCCCTGGACGTCTTCATCACCAGGAAAATCGGGGCACCGGACAATCCCGAGTTCGCCCTCGGCGCGATCAGCGAGACCGGCTCGTTGTATCTCAACCGGGAGGCGGTCGCGCTGTCCGCGCTCAAGCAGGAGGAGCTGGAGAAGCTGATCCGGGCGCAGCAGGAAGAGATCGCCAGACGGCAGGCGCTCTACCGGCAAGGACGGAAACAGCCGACGCTCACCGATCGGACGGTGTTGCTCGTGGACGACGGCATTGCGACCGGCGCGACGTTCTTCGCCTCGCTGGATGCGATACGAGACCTGAAACCGCGCCGGTTGATCGCAGCCGTTCCGGTCGGGCCGCGCGAGACGCTCCAGGAAGTCAGACGATTGGTCGACGAGTTGGTCGTCTTGCAGGCGCCGGAGCCGTTTTTCGCGGTCGGAAGCCATTATGCCGACTTCGCCCAAGTCGACGATGCGGACGTCATTCGATACCTGGACTTGGCGGAAGAGGCACTGCGCACACACCGGCAGGGGCCGCCTCCGTGAACGAAACCCGGCTCAATGTCGGAAGGTAGCTGGTCGCGAGCAGCGAACAGCCAATAGCTCTGAGCCATTGGTTATGGCCTCTCGGACGAGCTGTTCGCCACGTACTGTTGGCTATCGGCTATTCGCTGTTTGCTGTCGGCAACTATTTTCAAAACGGGAAAGGACAATTTTATGTCGCCGAAGACCAAGACCCCCGCGGGACTGGGAGTGCGGCGCGATCGGACCGTCCAGGAATACCAGCACGACACATATAAGTTGCCGGGCAAGCTCAAGGAACCTACCGTGTGTCCCGAGTGCGGCGCGGTGTTCCACAGGGGCCGGTGGACATGGGTCCCGCGACCTGTAGGAGCGCACGAGGCCCTGTGCCCGGCCTGCCATCGCATTCGCGACAAGTACCCGAAGGGGCTGCTCACCGTCGCCGGTCCGTTTCTGGCCGACCATCGGGAGGAGATCCTCGGAGTCGTCCACAACACCGAGGCGAAGGAAAAGGCCGAGCATCCCCTCTCGCGCATCATGGCGATCGAACAGCAGAACGATACGCTGGTCGTCTCGACCACCGACACCCACCTGCCGCGGCGCATCGGGGAGATGCTGCACCATGCCTATCAAGGCGAGTTCTGGGTCCATTACGATGAAGGCGAGCAGTTCGTTCGCGTGAAGTGGGAACGATGACGCCGGCGCAAGGAAGAGAACCGAAAAGCCGGATGGTTGCGGGCGAGCGGCTCGGCAAGCTCGGAGAGGAGGCATGCCATGAAAGTTCAAGACATCATGACTCGCGACGTGCAGTGCTGCGGCCCCAATACGAATCTGGCCGAGGCCGCCAAGATGATGTGGGACAGCGATTGCGGCATCTTGCCGGTTCTCAATGTCGAAGGGAAGGTCCTTGGGGTCATCACCGACCGTGACATTTGCATGGCCGTGGCGACCAGAAACAAACCGGCCTCCGACATCACGGTGTGGGAGACGGTCTCCGGAAAGGCGTTCACCTGCCGCGCCACCGACGATGTCCATACCGCGCTCGATCTCATGAAACGGGAGAAAGTCCGCCGGCTGCCGGTGGTCGATGAGGACGGTGTCCTCCAGGGTATGCTGGCGATGAATGATCTGGTGTTGAATGCGGAGGAAACGAAGGGCAAGAAGGTGCCCGAGCTGTCCTACGAGGACGTGATGCGGACCCTGCGAGCCATCAGCGCGCACCGGGTGCTGGTGGGAATCTGATGAAATGAGGAATTCGAAATGAGGAATGAGGAATTGGAATGAGGAATGCTCACATGTCGGAAGGGCCGGCTCTTCAACATTTCTCATTTCGCATTCCACATTCCACATTCACCCCTTGGGTGCCATGTATCGCCGCGTGATGGCTTTCGACTTCGACGGGACGCTCGCCATAGACGGGGTCGTCCCTCCCGAGTTGGTGACGGCGCTCGAACGCTGCCGCGCCATGGGGCATGCGCTGTTCTTGGTCACCGGCCGGCGCTTCGAGACGGTTGCGTTGGGCCGTTTCGGCGAGTTGTTCATGGGCATCGTCTGGGAGAACGGCGCGGTGCTGACTCACACCGGCAGCGGCGAAACGTATCTGCCGTTCGGTCAACTGGATGCGAACCTTGTGAAGGCCTTGGAGGAGCGCGGCATTCCGTTTGAGCGGGGATTGGCCATCGCCGCCACCTGGACGCCGCACGATCAGACGCTCTGGCAGGTGGCCGGCGCCTACGGCGGCAGCGCCTCCATCGAATACAACAAGGGCGCCGTCATGGTCTTGCCGCCCGGCGCCACCAAAGGGTCCGGGCTGGAACGTCTGCTCGCGCTGTGCGGCTTTTCGCCCCGCAACCTGGCGGCTTTCGGCGACGCGGAAAACGACCTGTCCATGCTGACCCTGGCCGAAGTCGCGGTCGCCGTCGCGGACGCGGTTCCCGCGGTGCGGGAACTGGCGGATGTGGTCGCCGAGGCGCCGGGCCCTCAAGGCGTGCGGGAAATCCTGGATCGCTATCCGCTGGCCGGCCAGTTCCTGGACATTCCGCTCAAGCGGGAACGCCCGATCCTGCTCGGCCAGACCGAGGCCGGATCAACCGTGACCCTTCCGGCCTCCCGTCTGGCCGGACGGAATCTCGGGGTGTTCGGCGACTCAGGAACCGGGAAGTCCTGGATGGTCGGCCTGATCGCCGAGGGCTTGCACCATGAGGAGTACCAGGTCCTGCTGATCGATCCCGAGGGCGACTTCCGCGGGCTGCGGGTCTTGCCGCGCTTCGTATCCGTGAGCGGGGACCGCGCCAGTCTGCCGCCTCCCTCGGCCGTCGTCTCGTTGCTTGACGAGGGCGGGGTCTCCCTGACGTTGGATCTCAGCCAGTATCCGGTCCCCTTGCGAAGCGGCTACGTCACCGAGTTGCTCCGCGCGCTCCGCCCGGTCCGCGAGCGACGGTACCGCCCGCATTGGATCGTGTTGGACGAAGCGCAACAATTCGCCTTCAGCGGCGGCGAGGTGACTGCGGCCGTCCTCCCGCTGCTGGCGGCCGGAGGGTGGGCCTTCGTCTCCTACAGGCCGGATCGTCTCAGCGCCCCTGTGCTGGAGGCCTTACACCACTGCCTGTTCACCCGCGTGTCGGACCCGGAGGCGGCCCACGGCCTCCGCAAGCATTGCCGCATCTGCGGGCTGACGGAGACCCGCCTCGACGAGATTCCGATGGGGCACGCGCTCCTGTGCGGCGGCCAGATGGTCCGGATGCGTCCCGCGATCCGGCGGGTCCCCCATATCCGCCACCTCTACAAGTATCTGGATACGCCGCTGCCCGCGGGCAAGCGCTTCTGGTTCCGGGACGAACAGGGAGCGATCGGCCAAGAAGCCGCCAGTCTCTATGAACTTCTGCAGCTCATCCCGAGCCTTCCGATCGGCAGCCTGGAGTACCATGACCGCCGGCAGGATTTCGTCCGCTGGGCGGAAGGGACGCTCGGAGACGGCACGCTGGCCGCGCGACTGCGAAAAGTGGCCAATCGCCAATACCGGGGCGAGGAATTGCGGCAGGCGCTCCTTCGCGTCGTGGCGTCGCACTATGAGGAACTGACCGCTCTGCGTTGAACGGAGAGACCGGGAGGACACGATGGCAGGTCGAATGAGTCCCTGGCTTCGCGGCACCGTTTCAATTGCGCTCATGATGCTCGCCTCCGGAGTCGGATTCGCCGGCGACCAGCCGGAGCGCCGCACCGCCCAAGAGCAACGCATCGATCTGACGATTCGCAATTATGAGTTTCTCCTGACCCAGCCGGCGCCGGTCCGTCACGGCATCCCCACGGTGATCATCCTTCGCAATCAGGATATCGTCCGGCACGGGTTTACGGCGCCGGTGCTCGCGCAACTGGCGCTGCACGTGGAGGGCGAAGGCATCGCCGCATACGGGAGAGGGATGGAAGGGGTCTACGTGGATCCGGGGAAGACCCTGGTGATCCGCTTCACGCCCGATCGCGCCGGCAACTATTCGTTCCGCTGCGATCTGCATCCGGGGATGAAGGGTGAACTGTATCTCCTCGAAATTCCGGCGGCATAGCGCAGCTCTTGGCTACTCGCTATTCGCTATTCGCTGTCGGCTATCAGCCATTCGCTGTCGGCTACCAGCTATCAGCTATTAGCTATCAGCTAAAAAGCCGGAGCCGGGTGACGACGTCGAGGAAGAAAGGACATCCATTATGGTCAGCACGCAGATTCTGAACGGAGACCCGGCCGGCATGCTCGCCGAACACGGCAATGCGTGCGATCTGCTGATCGTCGGGTCTCACGGGCGAACGGGGGCCGACCGTTTCCTCTTGGGAAGCGTCTCGCACTCCGCCACCCACCGTTCGATCCGTTCCGTCCTCGTCGTGCGTTAACCGAAAGCAAGGAGGCTCTCCGCCATGCATGTCGCACGTGTCGTCGTCGCCGCCGTCTTGGCCGTGATCTTCTGCAGTTCCTGGGTGACCGCGCAAGGACTGCGGGGCAACCCTCGGAACGGGGAGGGAATTTACGCGCAACATTGTCTTCGCTGTCACGGCAAGAATCTGGATGGGACCGGACCGGAAGGACGCTACCTGATCGTCCCCCCGGCAAACCTGCAGTCCATTCGGTCTCGGTCGAAAACCGACTGGGAGGTGTTGATCACCATCTCGCACGGCGTGTTGTTCACTCCGATGCACGGGTTTCGCGAGCGCTTGACGGACGAACAGATCCGCGACGTGCTGTCCTACATCAGGATGATGGCGCCGTTCGATGCGACCGGTTAGCGGGAGCCCGACGGTCGGACGGCGGGGCATCGTTCTCCGAGCCCGGTTCATCCTCGGGCCGTGTCTGATCTGCTTCGTCTTCCTCGTCGGGGCACCGGTCAGTCGGGCCGAGTCGCCGGCCGACATTGAAGTCTTCACCCGCGCAGGCTGCCCCCATTGCGCCGCGGCAAAACGATTCCTGAATGAGCTCCAACGGGAGCGGCCCTCTCTCCGCATCGCCGTTCAAGACATCGGACAGGATCCGAAGGCTCTGGCGAGACTCAAGGACCTGGCCGCTCGATTCGACGTGCGCACGCTCGGCGTGCCGGCGTTCTATCTGCGGGGCCGATTGATCATCGGCTTCGTCGACGGTCGGACGACGGGCGCCAGGCTGAAGGCCCTGGAGGGCTTTACAATCTGGCCTATATCCTCGACGATAGTCTCATGGTGGCGATCGCCGTCATGACGTTGGGACGCCGAAAGCTCCAGGAACAGGAAGGGCGCTGGTTGAAGCTCGTGAGCGGGGCCGTCATGCTCGGGCTGGGGGTCATCCTCATCTTGAAGCCGGAGTGGCTCGCGAATTAACCCGCGTAAACCTCCGCGTCGCGCGACTCGCGCGAGGAGCGGGACTCGCGGTTGCGAGAACACGAAAGCCTCTCATGAACACTCGGACCTCCCAGCCGCTACAGTCCGGAATCAGCCGCCGGCCGGTGACTGCGGCGCTCATGGTCGTCCTGCTCGCCTTGTCTTCGGGAAGTCCCGACGCGGCGGAGGACATAGACCGGCGGGAGACCGACGGGGACGACCTCGCGGTGTTGCCGGCCGGCGTCGTCGTCGACCATGATTATTTCGCCGTCGGTAAGATCGTTGAAATCTCCGGGACGGTGAACGGGGATGTCTATGCGGCCGGCCGGCAGATCCTGGTCGATGGAATCATCAACGGAGACCTGCTGGCGGCAGGCGGAACCGTGACCGTCTCCGGCACGGTGTCTCAGGATGTTCGCGCGGTCGGGGGCAAG
This sequence comes from Nitrospirota bacterium, assembly GCA_040755395.1. Classification (NCBI taxonomy): domain Bacteria; kingdom Pseudomonadati; phylum Nitrospirota; species Nitrospirota bacterium. Next base: position 18,722 of record JBFMAX010000003.1, on the reverse strand, counting down.
CTGACCTTCAATGGAGACATCGGTCGGAACGCCACGATCGCCGGGGGCAGCATCGACGTGACGCCCTCGGCGCTCTTTCGCGGCAACATCATCGCGGCCGGCGGTCAGGTTGAACTCGGCGGCTTGATCCACCGGGATGCGCGCATCGCCGCGGGGAACCTCAGCGTCTCCAACCGCATCGGCGGCGACTTGACCGCCGCGGTCGGCGCCTTGCGCCTCTCGTCCAAGGCGGCGGTGGCCGGGAATCTGATGTACTGGAGCCGCCTTCCCGCCTCGATCGATCCCCAAGCCGTGGTCTCGGGACAGACCATCAGACGGATGGTGCCCAAAGAGCTGCTGCCGACGCTCAAGGACGTCCTCGCCTTGCTCGTCGGCTTCAAGCTCGTGGCGGCCGCGGCCAGCTTCGTGTCGACGCTCGTGATCGGGTTGCTGCTCATGCGCCTGTACCCGACGTCCACCCAGCACACGCTGATCCACCTGTCGCAGCAGCCGCTGGTGTCCCTGGGCGTGGGCTTGCTCGGCCTGACCGCCATCCCGCTGGCGGCCGGGCTGCTGGCCGTGACCGTGCTCGGGATTCCGCTCGCCGTCCTGCTTCTGGCCTGGTACGCCATCGTGTTGTACGTCTCCCGCGTGTTCACCATCGCGCTGCTGGGACGTTTCGTCTTCGACCGGCTCGGCGTCCCCGACCGCGATCGATGGGCCTTCGTGTTCGGGTTGTGCCTGTACTTCTTTTTGACCGCCGTTCCCTTCCTCGGCGTGTTTGCGACGCTCCTGGCCGTGCTCTTCGGGTTGGGGTCCGTCCTGTTGACGAAAAAAGATCTGTACCTTGAAGCCAAGGCCCAGCGGCTGATCTAACGCCGGAGACGCTCGGAAAGCGACATGGGTTCCTTGCCGCCGATCCTGCAGATAGAGAAAGGGACGGCCTACGCGATGTTCGCCTACGACATCGGACAATCGGTCGACCTGAACGAGGCCGAACGCCGGATCACGACGATCAAGGAGCGGAGCCGGATCAAACACAAGCGCCGGGCGCCCGCCTATTTCGACTACAGCCCTGCGCCGCTGAGGATCGGAGCGGACACCGAGCCGCTCACGATCGGACGGTTTCGCACCGACCCGGGCGTGGATGTGCTGCTGTATGACTTCGGCGCCGTGTCCCTCACCCATACCATCCCGCTGAACGGCACCTTTTCCGACCTGCTGTCGCTCAGCCAAGACTTGTACGACCATGAGCCGCTTCGGGCCGAGTCGCGCCGGCGGGTGGAAGAGCTGCTGGCCGCCGTCGGCGAGGCCGTAGAGCGTCCCCATGTTGTCGACTCCGTGGAAGACTACGTGATTTATCACATCGAAGCGTCGGCTCCCTCGCTCAACGGTTCGGACCTCGTCAAGGACCACGCTCAGGCCGTCGCGCAGGTTCTGCGCTCGGAATCGCAGAGTCTGGCGGAACAGGAGATCCAGGACGCGATCGGATATCGCCTGTCGTTCGGTCCCGACGATATCGCCGTCATCGACTGGAATGCGGCTCTCCTGCTGGGGCAGGATATGGAGGACGTGCTGGCCGTGCTCGAGTTCGCCAACGTCGAGTTGCTGGAGATGCGCCTGCTGGATCGCCAGCTCGACCGGGCGCTGGATGAAGCCTATGAGGCCCTGCCCAAGCGCGGATGGATCAGGTTGCATCTGCCGGGATCGGTCCGCACGGAACTGGAGCCGATCGCGCAACTGCAGGTGGACAGCGCCATTCTCTTCGAGCGGGTCACCAATACTTTGAAGCTGTTCGGGGACCAATACCTGGCCCGCATCCACCGCCTCGCCTCCCAGCGGTTTCACTTGGAATCGTGGGACGCCAGCATCACCAGGAAACTCCATACGCTCGAGAGCATCTATGAGAAACTGGCGGCGCAGGCGGCGGCCAGGCGCATGGAGGTGCTCGAGTGGATTATTATCGTGCTGATCGGGTTGTCCATCCTCGTTTCCCTGATACCCGTCGCAGGCGGCCGCTGAACCCGGCCGACTCGGGCAGAGGAGCCCTCCGATGAAGCCTGTCCGACCCTTGTTTATTTCGTCGCCCACCCAGGAGGCGCCGGAGCACGGCCGTTTGATCCTCCGCGACGGGACGACAGCCGCCGTCCGCCTCGCCCGGCCGGAAGACGCGCCGGCTCTCCGTGATTTCGTGGACCGGCTGTCACCGGAAGCCAGGCGCCACCGGTTCTTCTCCGAAACGACGCCGCCGGAGGACGTCATCGCCGCACTCTGCGACGCCGCACATCCCACATCCCAATTGACCCTGATCGTGACCCGTGTCTGGGAAGGCGCGTTACGCATCATCGCCGCCGGCTCCTACCTGGCCAGGGACGAGCGCACCGCCGAGGTCGCCCTGGCCGTCGACGACGCCTTTCACGGCAAGGGTCTCGGCACGCTGCTGCTGGAACGGTTGGCCTTACTCGCGATTCGCCACGGCTTCGGCCGGCTGTGGGCCGTCACCCACGCCGACAACCTGGCCATGCGGGAAGTGTTCCGCGAATCAGGCTTCGAGGTCCACGAAAGTTTGGCGGGCGGCGACATCGAGGTCGAACTCTCGCTCGTTCCGACGGAGGCCAGCGTGAACCGCTCCGAGATGCGGGATCGCCTCGCCACGGTCGCATCGCTCCGGCCGTTCTTCCGGCCGCAGGCCGTGGCGGTCGTCGGCGCCTCGCGCGATCCTCGGAGCGTCGGATTCCGGTTGCTGGAAGCGCTGCGCACGAGCGGCTTCACTGGCCGCATCTATCCCGTCAATCCGCATGCGACCGAACTGGCCGGGTTGCGCGTGTATCCGTCGGTCCGGGCGATTCCCGAACCGGTCGATCTGGCCGTGATCGTGGTGCCGCGCGACGCGGTGCTGCCCGTCGTGGACGACTGCGCCGCGCGTGGGGTGCGGGCGCTGGTCGTGATCACGGCCGGCTTCGCCGAAGTCAACGACGAGGGCCGTGAGCTGCAACGGCGTCTGGTGGAGAAGGTCCGCCATTACGGGATGCGCATGGTCGGGCCGAACTGTTTCGGCCTGGTGAATGCCGATCCGGCCGTGCGGCTCAATGCGACGTTCACCGCATTGTTCCCGCCGCCCGGGCGGATCGCCATGTCCTCGCAAAGCGGCGCCCTGGGGCTAGCCCTTCTCGGCGCCGCGCACCGGCTTCAGATAGGCATCTCCACCTTCGTCAGCGTCGGCAACAAGGCGGACGTGTCAGGCAACGACCTCCTGCAATATTGGGAGGAGGACCCGGCGACGGACGTGATCTTGTTGTATCTGGAGTCCTTCGGCAACCCGCGCCGCTTCGCACGCATCGCGCGCCGCGTCAGCCGGCGCAAACCGATCGTGGCCGTGAAGGCCGGGCGAACCCCCTCGGGCCGGCGGGCCGCCGGTTCGCACACCGCCGCGCTGGCGGCCAGCGACACGGCCGTCGAGGCGCTGTTCCGCCAGACCGGCGTGATCCGGGCCGAGACGCTGGAGGAGCTGTTTGCGCTGGCCGCCGGCCTGTCCGCTCAGCCGCTCCCGCCGGGACGGCGCGTGGGTCTCATCACCAACGCGGGCGGTCCGGCCATTCTTTGCACCGACGCCTGCGAAGCCGCCGGCCTGCTCGTGCCGGAACTGTCCGCTCAAACAAAGGCCGCGCTCGCATCGTTCCTCCCGCCCGCCGCAGCCATCAAAAATCCGGTCGATCTCATCGCCTCCGCCACGCCGGCGCAATATGCCAAGGCCATCGAGACGGTCATGCAGGCGGAGGAGGTCGATGCGTTGATCGTGCTGTACATTTCCGTCACGGCGACCGACACGTCCGGGATCGCGGAGGGCATCCGATCGGGCATCGAAGCCGGCCGGACCGCCGGAGCCGCAGCGAAGCCGGTCCTGATTTGCTGGATGGCGGAAGGCGACCAGGATCGGACCTTCGCCCTTCCCGGCGAACGGATTCCGACGTACCCCCTGCCGGAGATGCCGGCCCGGGTGTTGAGCAAGATGGCCGCCTACGCCGACTGGCGCGCGCAGCCGCTCGGGATGGTTCCGGATTTCGACGACCTCGATCTGACGACGGCCAAAGAGACCTGCAAAAAGGCCCTGGCTCAGCGTGGACCCGGGTGGCTGACCGTCGAGGAAACCAGAGCCGTCCTCACGGCGGCGGGACTTCCCCTTCCCGACGGCGGCCTGGCTCGGACCGCGGACGAGGCGGCCGCTCTGGCCCGCCGGGTCGGATTTCCCGTCGCGGTGAAGCTCGCATCGCACCGGATTGTCCATAAGACGGAAGCCGGCGGAGTCCGCTTGAACCTTGCGTCCGAGACACAGGTCCGCGAGGCGTTCGAGGCGATCCGGTCCCGGCTCGCGCAGATGCGGCAGCTAGGTGCGATGGACGGAGTCGTGGTGCAACCGATGATCGCGGGCGGCGTCGAGGTGATGATCGGGGTCACCCATGATCCCTCGTTCGGTCCGCTCGTCGCGTTCGGGTTGGGGGGCGTATATGTCGAAATCCTGAGCGACGTCCGTTTCCGGGTGACACCGCTGACGGACCGCGACGCCGCCGACATGATCCGGGAGATCAAAGGCTATCGGCTCCTGACCGGCTACCGCGGCCATCCTCCCGCCGACGTGCCGGCCCTCGAAGAGACGCTGCTGCGCGTCTCCAGGCTGGCGGAAGAGGTGCCGGAGATCGTCGAACTCGACCTGAACCCCGTGTTCGCGCTATCGCCGGGCCAAGGCTGCCGCATCGTGGACGCGAGAATCGGCGTGGGACAGAGTCGTTGACCGGAACGCCGGAGAACAAAGGAGGGAAACGCGAGACTACCGGACAGTCCCGCTCCTCAGAAAAGAAAAGGGTCAAAGAAAAGGGGTCGCAAAGAAAAGGGGTCGGGAGTCTTAAATGCGATCATCGTGCGCAAGTTTGGCGGTGGTGGCGGTGTGTTGAACTGGAGGCACATGCGATCGCAATGTCTTCGAGATGGCCGAGCCCTTATCGCCAACAAAGACTCCCGACCCCTTTTCTGCTGGACCTTTTCTGTTGACCCCTCAACGAGCCTACTCCCATCGAATGCGAGCGAAATCAACACGGGATAGGCAATCACGGCGATGAGGAATGCGGAAGGCTGGATGCGAGCGACCAGTTTCAGTTCAACTTCGGTAAGCAACCCCAGAACCAACCCTACAAGCAGAAACAGGAAATAAGTCTGCACGGTCCGGTTTCCAATCAACTGTCGCGTCCGCTTATCTTGGGCGCGCTGTTCAGTGTTCCGGGCGGTACATTCACGCCAGGATTCCCCGGCTTGCCGCAGACGTGCGAATTCATCGGACGACGAATGCGCAGTTTTTGGCGGTCCGCCGGAACGCCCTGTTGGGCATCAGACAAGACAGGGAACAAGAAAAGGGGCCGGGAGTCGTTCGACGACTCTTGACAGCCACCGTGACCTTGCAGCCGGTCATCCGCTAGCCTGCCTCAGTCTGCTTCCTCCATCATTCTTTGGGGAAGAAGCACGTAGTCGCAGTCTCCTCGTTAGCCCTTGCTCCTCCTTATTGCCAGTTTGCTTGCCCACGAACCGATCACGAACTGGGGGACGGAAAAAACCGTCATAGCGAGAAGCGAAAGCGGCCACAGCGACAGCGAATTTCCCGCCATCACGAGTGCGAGCGCCTGGCCCACCGCCATACTCATGACCCAGCGCCAGGGGCGATCGGGAAAACGATAGCCGATGACAAAGATCACGGCGCACATGATCGGAATTCCAACAGAGAAGTAAGCTCCGGAATCCCAGGCTTCCCTTCGTCCCGTGGCCATGGAAATTGCCAGGCAGACCAGGAGACCGCCTAAGACGGATACGCCGAAAGGAACATATTCGTGAGTACCCCGGGTGGTCATCGTACATTCAGCACGGAAATCGGTCGGTCCAGCATTGCATACCCTGGGCGAACGCGCAATCAAGACGGCATTTCTGATCATCTTCGTCTGGTTGTAGGATCAGGAGTCTATCGGACGACCCACAAGGCGAAGCAATGACATAGACCTCTGTCAAAGCGCTCCCCTGCATACCCCGCTTTTTCAAGAACCACACGAAACTGTTCTTGCCAAGGTCTCAAGGGATGGCTCGGTCTCGCTGCTCGTCAATCGCCAGGCGTGTGCAAACTCACCCGCAGAGGTGCGAGAGTGCCAACCGTCTTGCTCGCTCCCGAAATGCTCACAGTCAAGAATGGTGCGGAGGTAACCACTGCCAGAAAAGATTGGCGGGACATTGAGCTTGTCTCAAGCTGAGACGAGCGGTCGCTGCTCGATCACTCTTTCGCCACGACGGTGTCGTACAGCCCGTAGTGCGTCAACCCGGGATGGCTCTCGATCCCCGTATAGCGCAGCGAGGCGTCCTCATAGCGGCGGAACGCGAACACGGCCGCATTCGTCTGTTCCGTGTTGAACACCTTCAGGCGCACGAGCAGGTCAAAGTCTTTCACCGTCAGGCCGGTGACGGCCAGAAACAGGCCCGGCTCGAGTTTGGTGATGACATCCTGGAGCGTGTCTCTCGGAAATCGGTGAGATCGATAAAGGCGGCATGGGGCGGGGCTAGGGAACAAGAACAAGGGCCGGGGCGCGTCTTATGACTGAGCACGATCAGGACGCCCGACCCTTCTTCCTCTTCGCATCACACATTTCGGGTCAGGTCTTGAATCATGCCTCCGCGGTCTTCGCACGAGGTCCGCAGCATCGGCGACTGGGCTTACGCAGGGTGGTGCCGGCCACCCAGACAGCACTGCAGGCCGTGGCCCGAATGACGGTCAGACGCCCAGCAGACGATTGATTCTCCTCTCTGTTGCCTGACATCCAAGGACAACGTTCGTCGGCGAAGCTCGAGCGGGTTCCTGCCTCGTGTGGCGCGCCCGATTCGTTGCGATACACCGATCACGATACGACCCAACTGATGACCCCACATTTACGATTGTACGGGGGAGTCAGCGGTTAACGCGAATCTTGACGCAGGTCGGCCTGGCTAGTGCAGAATGAAAAGAAAAGGGGTCGGTGAAAAGAAAAGGGGTCGGGAGTCTTAAATGCGATCATCGTGCGCAAGTTTGGCGGTGGTGGCGGTGTGTTGAACTGGAGGCACATGCGATCGCAATGTCTTCGAGATGGCTGAGCCCTTATCGCCAACAAAGACTCCCGACCCCTTTTCTGTTGACCGACCCCTTTTCTGTTGACCAGCGTATTTTGCCCGGCCGGCATGGTGAATTTCTGGCGCATCTGATCGCGGATCGCCTCTTCATCCCACTGCGTCCCGTCCGAGAAGGAGACCCGTTCAACCCGGTACGCCGGATCGAGGAAAAACGACTGAACCGTCAACTGATCCGTGGTGCCGTCAAGGCGCAACACCAGATCGTCAACATTGCGGGACACGAACACTGCGCTGGGTAGCACACCGGCCGCCATCTGGATAAGATCCAGATTCCCTGCCGTCACGTCATAGTCCAGCAGGGTGTCCTCGCCGGCACCCGGGCCGAACAGGTAAGTATCGTTGCCGTCATAGCCGTACAGGTTGTCGTTCCCTGCCATTCCATCGAGCACATCCGAACTACCTCCGCCATACAGCGTGTCCTGACCGGCCGTTCCCGTGAGTGTTTTCGGCAATCGGTCAGTCACTGCCGCCACATCCCAGACAGTCCCGTCGGCGAACGTGAAGAATTCAACCTGATTGGCCGACGCCAGGAAGAACGACTGGATGGTGAGTTGATCGGTCGTGCCGTTGATGCTCAGCACCAGATCATCGCCGCTGCGCGAGACGGCCACATCTGTTGGAGCCACATCCTCGCCGAACTCGATAGCATCGAAATTTCCGGCCGTGGCATCATTGTCGATGACCGTGTCGCTGCCAGACCCTCGCCCAAACACATACGTGTCGTTGCCGGCTCCGCCAGTGAGGACGTTCTCACCACTGTTGCCCGTGAGCACGTTATCCAGGGCGTTGCCGGTGCCGTCGAGGTTGGCCGTGCCTGTGAGGGTCAGATTCTCGACGTTGGCACCCAGGGTGTAGCTCTGATCTGTCACGACCGTGTCACTGCCTTCGTCCGCCTGCTCAACCACCGTGTCGCCCGTCCCAATCACATAGGTGTCGTTCCCCACACCCCCGGTGAGCACGTTCGCCCCGCTGTTGCCCGCCAGCACGTTGTCCAGTTCGTTCCCGGCTCCATCAATGTCTGCCGTGCCGGTCAGTGTCAGGTGCTCGACATTGGCACCCAAGATGTAACTGATCGAACTCTGGGCTGTGTCCGTTCCTTCATCGGCGGCCTCGATCACCGTGTCGCCGGCCTGGTCGATGATATAGGTGTCATCTCCCGCGCCACCGGCCAGCGTATCGGCACCCAGGCCGCCATCCAGCACATTTGCTCCGCTATTGCCGGTCAGGACGTTGTCGAGCTCATTCCCGGTTCCATCGACGGCGGCACTGCCGGTCAAGGTCAGGTTCTCCATGTTGGCCCCGAGGCTGTAGCTCAGATCCGTCTGGACCGTGTCGGTTCCCTCGCCGGGATTCTCCACCACCGTGTCGCCGGCGCCGATGACATAGGTATCGTTGCCCAGTCCGCCGGTCAGCACGTTCGCCGCGCTATTGCCGACGAGCACATTGTCATGTAAGTTGCCGGTGCCGTCGATGGCCGCATTGCCCGTCAGAATCAGACGCTCCAGATTGACCCCGAGCGTGTAGCTCACATCCGTTTGCACCGTGTCGATCCCTTCGTTGACGAGCTCGACCACGGTATCTTCGGCGCCGATGACATAGGTATCGTTGCCGGCCCCGCCGGTCAGGAGGTTCGCGGCACTGTTCCCCGTCAGCACGTTGTCGAGTACGTTGCCGGTGCCGGCTGTCGCCCCGCTCCCTGTCAAGGTCAAGTTCTCGACGTTGGCGCCTAACGTGTAACTCAGGTCCGTCTGCACCGTGTCGATGCCCTCGCCCGCCGCCTCGACCACGGTGTCCCCGAGCCCGACCACATAGGTGTCGTTACCCTGTCCACCGGCCAGCACATTCAGGCCGCTGTTGCCGACCAGGACGTTGTCCAACGCGTTTCCGGTCCCGTTGATGTCCGCCGTGCCGGTCAGCGTGAGATGCTCGACGTGCCCGCCGAGCGTGTAGCTGATCGAACTCTGCACGGTGTCTGTGCCCTCGCCTTCCGCCTCCAACGCCCGGTCGGACGGATCGCTCACGATGTAGGTATCGTCGCCCGCGCCGCCAGCCAGAAACCGAGCGGCCGGGGTGGCCGTCAGCGTGTCATCCCCGTCGGTTCCGACCAGCAGTTCCCCGCTGACCTGTGCCAGCAAGGCGGCGGTATCCCAGACCGTGCCACCGGCAAACTCCACCTGCTCCACTTGGTAGGCCGGATCGAGAGAGAAGTACCGGAGGGTCAACCGATCACCCGTGCTCAGGAGATTCAGGGTGAGATGATTCCCGCTCCGCAATACGGTGACGTCCCCGGGCGCGATGCCGGTCGCCAGGCTGACACGGTCTTGCCCCCCGGTCCGGTCAAACACGGTGTCCTGCCCGCTGCCCGCCGCGAAGACATAGCCGTCATCGCCCCCACCGCCGTAAAGCCGATCCTTGCCCGTGCCCCCGTCGAGCGTGTCATTGCCGGCTCCGGCCAGCAGTACGTCGCCTCCGCCCAACCCGGCCAACACATCGTCCGTGTCCGAAAAGTCGCGGAGTGTCGTGGCGGCGTCCGTGCCAGTCACCTGCCGGGCCTTGTCTTGCAGCGTGTTCGCGTCCCAGACCGTGCCGTCGGCAAACGTCACCCGGAAGAACGGGGCGGCGAAGAGGCCTTCCACCGCTTTGATCGTGAGCTGGTCGCCGGTGCCGGTGATCGTCAGCACCAGATCATCCACGTTCGGGAAGTCAGTCTTGTCTTGGCGCCGCGTGACGGTGACGTCGCCGGGTAGGATGCCGACGGCCATCTGCACCGTGTTCACATTGCCGTCGGCAATGTCCTCGATCGTGTCCTGCCCGTACCCCAATCCAAAGACATACGTGTCGCTGCCTCCGGACCCTCGGAGGCGGTCGCGGTCGGAGCCGCCATCGAGCACATCAGCGCCTTCCCCTCCGAAAAGGTCATCGAGGCCAGCGCCTCCCAGCAAGATGTCATCCCCCACGCCAAACCCGAATCCACCGCCGTCGCCACTCAGAACGTCATTTCCATCTCCCCCTTCAAGCTGGTCGTTGCCGGCTCCGCCGAGAAGCGTGTCATTGCCGACATCTCCAAGCAGCACATCAGCCCCGACCCCGCCATCGAGCGTATCGTGGCCTTCGCCACCGTCCAGGGTATCGTTCCCACCGACCAACAGATCATCCGGGTTGACGTTGCCTGGCAGGATGCCGCGGTCCCCTACCAGGCTATCGTTACCCAAGCCGCCTGCGAGCACATCATCCCCTGCTCCGCCGTAGAGTTGGTCTTCGCCCTCGCCGCCGTCGAGGGTATCGTTCCCGCTTTGGGTGGAGTAAATGAACTCGTCCCCATCAATGAAGTCATCGCCGACCAAGACATCATCATCGGCTCCACCGGTCAATTCATCGTCCAAGCCCCCGCCATAGAGCCGGTCTTCGCCGACCCCGCCGTCCAATTGGTCATTGCCCGGAGCCATAGAGACTGTAAAGACGTTGGTGAAGCCGTTGAAGAAATACAGATCATCCCCGGACAGGACATCATTACCCTCGCCGCCGTCGAGCACATCGTTTCCACCACCGCCATACAGTTCGTCCGCGCCGGCTTCCCCCTGTAGCCTATCGTTGCCTGTCAAGAACGCGTTCGTAGCATCCTCCCCATACAACTTGTCGTTCTCAGACCCGCCCATGAGGACATCGTCGCCCTCATCTCCGAAAAGCTGATCCGCTCCGGCGCCGCCATCCAGAACGTCATCGCCGAATGCCGTGGTGATCCCGAAGAAATCCTCTCCGTGGAGTTGATCGTCGCCAGCCCCGCCCAGCAGCACGTCGTCACCGACCCCACCCGCCAACTGATCGTTGCCGGCATCGCCGGTGAGGAAATCGTTCCCACCGATCGTGGCCCGGGCTTCGATGGGCAGAGTCGAATCCAGCACCGGGTAATCGCCGATCAGAAAATCGTCGTCTTCCCCACCCATGAGAAGGTCGCTACCAGGTCCGCCCGCGAGCGCATCCACGCCCGCACCACCGTCGAGCGTATCATTGCCGCCTTGACTCAGGAGCGCGAGCGTGAACCCACCATAAATGTTGAGGATTCCGCCATAGTCGCCCCAGAGCGTGTCGCTGCCGCTGCCGCCGGTCAGGACATCGCTCCCCCCATCGCCCGTCAGGATGTCTGTCCCATCCCCGCCATCCAGGAAATCGTTGCCGGCCTGGGCAGGATTCCATGACGAGTCCGTCACCGCATCGCCGGTCAGGAGGTCATCCCCGGCTCCACCGATAAGCACATCCGCCCCGTGGTTACCTTGCACTTCATCCGGGCCCTCTCCGCCTTCCAGCGTATCGTCCCCGTCTTGCCCGTAGAGCGTGTCCTGGCCCAGCCCGCCATAGAGCCGATCATGGCCGCCCTTGCCCTGCAGCGTATCGTTGCCATCGTCGCCATACAGTTCGTCGTTGCCGACATCGCTGATTACCGTGTCGTGGCCGCCGAGCGCATGGACGACGTTGTTCGTCGCGCCAGTGATCGTATAGCTGTTATTGTTGTCGTCGAAGATCGGCACGGTAATCGTTTGACCAGGATTCTCCGGATCGGGGACTTCTTGCGTGAACTCTGTACGGATCGGCAGGCCGTTCACGTAGGAGACTTCATTCGTGAGCGCGATGCCGAGCTGACCATTGGTGAACGCCTTCACGGTCAACGTGCCACCGGGACCAGTGATCGTGAGGTCGTGACCTGCGGTGCCATCCCAGGAATAGGTGAATTGGTTATCGAGACTTTTGTAGACCGACTGCCCTTGTTTCTTCACTCCCCCCTGGAGCTGCCGGCCATCGTACAGCACGCTCCCAAACCCATCGCTATCGGTAATCGTGTCTTGTCCATCCCCGCTGCTGTAGACGTACGTGTCATAGCCCTGGCCGCCCAGTAACAGATCATCGCCAGTGCCGCCGATGAGCTGGTCGGTGCCCTCTTCGCCGTAGAGCACGTCATCGCCACTACCCCCTTTTAATTCATCATGACCCTGCTGTCCGAAGATCAGATCGTTATTGTCCGTTCCCGCAAGCCGATCGCCGGGGATGAGGGCGTTTTCTCCGACCAGGACCTCGCCGTCGCTGGAATATCCTTCTCCAAAGCTGGCGATCAGATGCTCCCGGGCTTGAAGAATCTGGAAATCGATCCCTTGGCTTCCTGCTATGGGATTGCTTGGCCGAAAGCGGGCCTCGTAAGCCCGGATGCCCCCTTCCTCAAACGACAAGTCCCGGTACCTTGTGAACATCTCCAGAACTTCCTTGGCCTCCAAATCGGAGATCGGTCCCGAGCCATACAATCCAAATACATCGGCTTCCCGATAACGCCGGTTTGCATGCACGCCATCGGCGTTTGATTGGTAACGGACTTGGTACCACGCTTCCGCGCGGTCGTCAGCTTCTAAGGCAGCCAAAAGCTTCGGCCCCAGCAAGTTGTTTTTGACTTCGACGTTGTTCTGGAACGTCCCACGACTGTTGAAATACAAGGACATTAACGCAATGCGTTCCTGAGACTGCGCAAGCGTTAATCCATTCTGTGACAGGAAAGCATCGAACCTAACTTCTCGATCATCGAGGTCCAGCTTTAAGATTTCCTCGGCCTTTGGCTCATTAGGCAACTTAAGATTGAACTGCTTGGCGATTGTATTGAGAGCCTGGATATCTTGGGGCGGCAACGGGGTATTTTTAGGAGTCCTTGCAACGATTGCACGGGCAACAGTAATCAAACCAATGTCATGTTGACTGAGTTGAAGTTGCGGAAGCCCTGCCCGAACCAAGAGGTCATTGATTGTTGCGATGGAGTTGGTCAGCAAATCCAATCCATACCCGATAGCAATGCTCCTTTGACCGTCATAATGAGGACTTAATTGGGAAACCAATTTTCTCACTGCTAACGGTTCATTTTCTTGGCGCTTGATAAAGCTGTCACGATCCTGCTGATAGGATCCAAACTGAAAAGTTGTGTGTAGGTTTGTAAGCATTGGGCCCCCTCTTTAATCCTCGGACTTCTATCTGGAAGACTGCTCAAAGTAGCAAATGTCTTCTAACGTCGATCCACCTCGATATTTCGCGATGGCTGCTATGTACCCGTAATTGCGATCGGTCATACTGACATAAGCCGTGCCATTCAAAACCATTAACTCTAATACCCATGGATCGCTAAGGGTCGGACGCAGTTCCCCTTTTTTTGATTGTGGCCATAGCACTAGTTCATAAGGTCCAGCACCTATCACCCCGGAATGACCAGAAAGAAGTTCTCCCATGTTTCTCCAAGACAGCCTGGCAGGAACTTCACTCGTCTTGGAAAAGATAAAAAGACTGTCAGTTAATACACTGTGCCAGCAGAGGCTCGTTCTCAGAACAATTTCGTCTTGTCCATTATTGTCAATGTCAAGCACAGCCTTTCTGATTTCACCGCAGTGACTACCGGGCGCAGTTTCATCCGGAAGACTCATCGGCTGCCATGACACAAAAATGTTGTGATAGTCGTACTGAATGGCGCCGTGCTTTCTCAGATCGTCATTAAAGAGAGCTAAAATGGCAGAACAGACTTCTGTGTCTTTGCTCATCACCAGCCTGTAAGCTTCTTTCCCAGCCCAAGCGATTCCGCTCATGGCCAGAAGGACTGTTATCGCTAAGACGAACTGTTTCATGCGCATGAAAGCCTTCCTCCTAATCAATTAAGGTCAATGAGATGATCGAGACAGAAAAAGGTGTCAGGAACCGTTTTCGGCCGTCTTTGTCTTCTTGGGCCGACCTCGGCCTCGCAATGTGATGCCCAAATTCCACTGCGCCACCATGCGCTCCACCCAGGACTCGCTGCCATATGGTTGCCCTTTGACGACACAGCGCCGGACCGCCTCGATCTGCTCGCGCGTCTCGTCTTCGTTCACCCACTGCACCCACTGGGTCGGATGCTCAACCGGCCACGCACTGAGGTGGCACGCCGTTGCTGCCTTGGACGCGCGACCCAGTGCTGCTCCAACGCCACTGCTCGGCTCGCTCGACAAGCCCTGCGCGGACTGGATTGCGTTCCACGTACCGACAGACCGTGAGGAGATACTCGCTGGTTTCTACCAGAAACGATTTGAACCGGCCTTGATAGACATGGCCTTCCCCCACGCTGTGACGATGCTGGTGCCAGCGTTGCGTATGCGTCAGGGTGAGCCAATTCATGAAACGCGAGAGAGCGCCATCATGTCGCGGCCACACCACGAGGTGCCAGTGATTCGGCATGACACAGTACGCAAGTAAGCCCATCGACACACGGTCACAGGCCTGCGCCAACACGCGCTCGAAGGCCGCATAGTCTCCATCATCCTCGAAGAGCATCATGCGGGCATTCGCCCGATTCAACACGTGGTAGACGATGTCGCCACATGCGGCCTCCGCCACGGAGCACATCGTCGCCCCCATCCCCAATCAGAATATCGTTCCCTTTTTCTCCAAAGAGCAGATCGTTGTTGTCGGTCCCCAATAAGGTCTCACCGCCGTTCGGGTCATCGAGCCCAACCAGACATCTCCATCGATTGTCTGTCCTTCACTGAAATTGGCGATCAGATGCTCCCGGGCTTGAAGAATCTGAAAATCGATCCCCTGGCTGCCAGCGCTTGGGTCGCTCGGGCGGTAGCGCGCCTCATAAGCCCGGATACCGCCTTCCTCAAACGGCAGGTCACGATACCTGGTGAACATCTTCAGGATGTCTTTCGATTCGATATCAGATATTGGGCCAGCCCCATACAGGCCGAAGAGATCTGACTCGACATAGCGTCGATTGGCGATCCCATGAGCAACTGCTTGCTTTTGAGGATCCTGTGATCTGCTTTCTGCGTTTGTCCCATAACGGATCTCGTACCAGGCTTCGGCACGATTGTCTGTTTCTAAAGCGTCGAGTAGCTTGGATGTTGTAAGTGAGCCAAAAACGCCTAGTCCTCCGCTATAAACCATTGACACGAGGGCCAGTCTTTCTTTGGAATCTGGAATCTGGAAGCCTCGACTGAAGAGTGCCTCATCCAACTTCGTTTCCGCATCTGCCGCCGCAGCGTTAAGGAGCTCTGTGGCTTTTGCTTCCGTGGGAAGATGAAAGAATAGCTTGCTAGCTCGGTTGTTCCATTCCTGGCCTGACACCCCGCTTCGGGTCTGGCGATAGATATCCAAGAGGTTCAGGTCGTGCGCCTTCTGAGATGGACTTGTCCACCCTACGTCCGCATCCGTTAACCCTATAGCTTGCAGAGATGCCAGAATCTGCGCGTTGCTATGGGCCAATAAATCAAATCCATATCCAAGCGCTAGGCTGTCCTTATTATCAAAGTGTGGACCGAGCAGTGCAGGGTTGTTAGGAGAGAAAAATAGAGCTTGATTTTCTCGAAACTTCAGCAGCCGAGTCCGATCGGCAAGATAACTTCCATACTGATAATCCGTATGAAGATTGGTCAACATGGCCAGGCTCCTTTAGTACGGACGTGAAGTGCGCCTAGAAGATTTTCCTGCCTCGGAAGTAGCACACATCCTGAAACTTCTGCTGTTCAAGATACCTCGCTATTACGATCCATTCGGGATCGAAATCGGTCATGCTCACATAGGCCTTATTCTTCCACAGAAATGGATGAAGAACGGTGCCGCCAATACCCTGAGGCAATCCCTGCGATTCAGCAAAAGAGAGCCCTTCAAGGGAGTGACCGGCATTGATCTCAAAAAACCTATTCTTCGTCTGGTCAAGCGCTTCTCCGCCTCCAGGCCCCGCGTGGATACGCGAGAGCACATCGCTGTCCTGGGGAAAAACGAACAGTTTATCGACTAGGATATCCCTAAGGCAGGATCTCTGCTTAATAACGAGATCCTCTCTTCCATCATTGTTGATATCGAACATTGCATGTGAGAGGAAATAGCATCCGTAGGTTTGTTCTCCCAGATCTACAGATTTCCAGCTGATGGCCCGGAAGATGTCGTCGTCATAGCGGATCTCTTTGTAACGCTTCATATCTGCGTTAAAGAGGGTGAGGACCGTCTGGCACAGCTCTTTATCTTTACTCATTACCAGCCGGTACGCTTCTGCTCCCGCCATCGCGGCCCCATATACGGTGAACACTACGAAAAAGCCTAGAAGTACTCGTTTCATCATTGATGCTCCTTGTCAGTGATGAATTCAGATATCCTGGTCATTCAGCATGTACTGCACTACTTTTCCCTTTCGTTTGCATTTCTAGGCACTCAGCAATGATGGAGAAAAGCGTTGCCCGTGCCGGCTTGGAGCAAGTCGTTGCCGACATCGCTGATTACCGTGTCGTGGCCGCCGAGCGCACGTAAGCTCCCCCGTCAAGGCGACACTCCCAATGGAGAACTTCTGGCTTCTAATCGGGCTCGATACAGCGTCGGCGGGAGCCCCGCCAGCGCATCATGGGGCCGCTCCTCGTTGTAACTCTGTAACCATTCCGCGGTGATCTCCCGGACCTGTTCGAGCGACTCACACACAGAGGCATTGAGGACTTCGGTGCGATAGGTGCGATTGAATCGCTCGATGAACGCATTCTGATCCGGCTTGCCGGGCTGGATGTACCGCAGTTCGATCCCGCGTTCCGCACACCAGGTCATGAAGCGCTCTGCGATGAGCTCAGGGCCGTTATCGAGCCGAATCGCCTGTGGTCGTCCTCGCCAGGCCACCACTTGCTCCAACACCCGGATCACGCGCTCGGCGGGCAGCGACGTATCGATTTCAATGGCCCGCGCTTCCCGCACCCCTTCATCGAGGATGTTGAGCGTCCGGAACCGACGGCCGCCATAGAGGGTGTCGCTCATGAAGTCCACGGCCCACGTGGTATTGGGCTGGGGCACCACGACCAACGGTTGGCGCAGCCGAACCGGCAGCCGCTTCTTGGTCCGCCGTGGCAAATTCAGCCGCAACTGACAGTACACCCGCCACAGCCGCTTATGGTTCCAGGGATGACCGAGGTTCCGGAGCCGATCGCAACACTTCCAGAATCCCCACCGACTCTTGGTCGCCACCAGCGTGGTTCATGCCGCGATCACTGGCGCATCCCGCCGGGCCCAATCCACGAGCGGCCGATAGTACGTGGCCCGATTCACTCCCACTGCCCGACAGGCCCGCTGAATCGGAAGACCGTTCACCGTCACGAAATGCGTGACGACCTCCCGCCGTTCAGCAGGCCCTAGAGCTTTTTTGCGATGACATCCTTCAGAGCCAGATTCTCCAACGACAAGTCGGCATACATCCGTTTGAGCCGGCTGTTCTCGTGCTCCAGTTCTTTGAGGCGCTTCACATCCGACGCCTCCAACCCCCCGTACTTGGCCTTCCACTTGTAGTACGTGGCCGAGCTGATGCCGTAGTGCCGCCAGATCTCATTGACCGGGCGGCCGGCATCGGCCTCTTTCAAGATCGACACGATTTGGGTCTCGGTGAACTTCGACTGGCGCATAGGAACCTCCTGGCTAGGGTGACTATTGTGCCAGAAAGTTCTCCTCATGAACTGTCTCAAATTAGGGGGAGCTTACGTCTGCACATCCTGCACGATCAATTCCCCGCCAGCTATACCCAACTCCCGATCGTGCGGTCGCCTGATACCGCGCCATGTATAACCGTATCGGCTTTTCAGGCTAGATGCATGTTCAACCATCATGCTCTTCAGGTCTCGTGCGTCATAGCCCAAATATCTGGTGTATCTAGCCTCCGAGTTATCAGCCTTTCTAGTAGCCGCGTTTTCCAAAAATTTGAACCGGGATGGATTTACAAAGCTGTACCTCACATCTATCGCCGCACCTTCTGTTACATATCCATAAGGATCTTCCATCGCGTGGAGATGTTGGAGCTCATAATCCGTTGCTGACTCTCGCGGTCTCATCTGGTAGACACCTTCCACATGCTCCACCGTCTTGTAGATAAACTCCCCCGCTTCGGTCTTGCACAGATGCTCGAAGTATTCCTGCGGCGTCATCCCCGGCTTGTAGCCACTGTGCTCGGGCACCGGATTCGGAATCTTGATCGAGTGGGCGAATCGGCCTTCTTCCGTCGCCAGCGGATCGGCGGGCTTGAGCTTTAGGATGTCACAGGCCGTGTCGTTCGGCTTCAGCTTCGCCTTGGCACAGTTGGCCGCAAACTCCTTCATGGCGCGGTCAAAGCGTTCTCCAGGCGTTTCGGCCTTCTTAAGGACCGACGCCGCACAGCCAGCGATGAGCATCAAGATCAATCCAAGGACGATGGCTCCTCGCCGCAATTGCAGTTGGTCCATCTCAGGCGGCCTCCTTTCGCATGACGCGCTCAGGCTGGTGGCGTGCTCTTTTCCCCGACACATGCCCGTGCCCAGCCTCGCTGAAAATGTAGGTGTGGCTAACGTCGGCCTCGTGCAGTTCGGTAAACACCGTGGCCAGATGCCCGCCCAGCGAGTAGCCGGTGACGTTGAGGACCGCATTCTGCGGCAACAGCCCTGAGGTCTTCAGGTCCCGGTAGTAGCGTTCCATACTCACGAGCTGCGCGAGCGCAAAGCCGGTCCCGGCAATTTCCCCGGCGGCGCCGGGCAACCCGTCCCGCTCCCAGTCCCCGCCCTCGG